>CAZTGP010000028.1:0-33145 GCA_964613325.1 uncultured Roseburia sp.
GAGAAAATTGGCAAACTTGATTTTTGTTTGGGTTCATAGTATAATTCCATTGTATACAAAATACAGGAGAAAAACACATGGATGATATTTCTTTAAAGGCGCTGGCCAAAATTAATCTTGGTTTAGACGTAGTAAGAAGAAGAGAAGATGGGTACCATGAAGTAAGAATGATTATGCAGACGATTCATCTATATGATCGACTTCGTATATCCAAGACTAAGAATAAGGGAATAGAGATTCATTCGAATTTATCATTTCTTCCGGTGAATGAGAATAATCTAGTATATAAAGCAGGACAGCTTCTAATGGATGAATTTGATATTCAGGAGGGTGTCCGTGTAGATTTGTTAAAACGCATTCCGGTAGCAGCTGGTATGGCAGGTGGAAGTACAGATGCAGCAGCAATGCTTTACGGTATGAATCAGCTATTTGGGTTGAAGCTTTCTAGAAGCGTATTAATGGAGCGCGGAGTTAAGATTGGAGCAGACGTACCATATTGCTTGATGAGAGGAACTGCACTAGCAGAAGGAATCGGAGAAGAGTTAACACAGCTTCCACCGATGATTAAGTGTCCAATATTGATTGCAAAGCCGCAGATATCTGTTTCTACGAAGTTTGTGTATCAGAATCTGAAATTGGATGAGAACACCCTGCATCCGGATATCGATGCGTTGATTTTGGATATTAAGAAGAAAGATTTGCAGGCAGTTGCAGGAGATTTGGGGAATGTTCTCGAATCTGTAACAATTCCGAATTATCCAATTATCGCTGATATCAAGGAAAAAATGATGGAATCGGGAGCTATGAATGCTCTGATGAGTGGAAGTGGACCAACTGTATTTGGCATTTTTGCGGATGAGAGTCAGGCAAAGATCGCATATGACAATATGAAAGCTTCTGGGTTAGCAAAACAGGTATATCTCACTTCTATATATAATAACCGACGAAAATAAAGAATTTAGGGAACTGATAATAAGGTAGTGAAGAAACAGGAGACGATAGAATGACAGACGATTTAACTTTAAATATGAATGCGTATCTGCCACTAAGGGATGTAGTTTTTAACACTTTGAGAGAGGCAATTTTAAAAGGGGAATTAAAGCCAGGTGAACGTTTGATGGAGTTACAGCTTGCATCGAAGCTTGGGGTTAGCCGTACACCAATCCGTGAGGCGATTCGAATGTTGGAGCAGGAAGGTCTTGCGGTCACCATTCCTAGAAAAGGAGCGGAAGTAGCCAAGATGACGGAGAAGGATATGGAAGATGTCCTTGAAATTCGTGAGGCACTGGATGAGTTGGCAGCCAAGATTGCTTGTAATAAAATAACAGAAGAGCAGCTGAAACGCTTGAATGAGATCAAAGAAGAATTTGAGGATAGCACTAGAACAAATGAGGTAAAACGCATAGCGGAAGCAGATGTGAGCTTTCACGATGTTATCTATGATGCCACTGGTAATCCAAAGCTTGTGAATATGCTAAATAATCTTCGGGAGCAGATTTACCGTTACCGGGTAGAGTATTTGAAGGACGAGAAAAATTATCCTATATTGATCAAGGAACATGAGGACATCATGAAAGCACTGAGTGCGCGTGATAAAGAAGAAGTTGTGAAAGCGATGCATGTGCACATTGCCAATCAGGCAACCGCGGTAAAAGAAATCATTCGCGAGCAGGAGTAATAGAATTGCAGAAATGGAACATACTATAAGACAAATGGCTTAGCCATTTGTCTTTTTTGTAAATTTAAAATAATCATGAAAAGAGGTGGTCAGAGAGTGCAGGATAAGAATAAGGCAAATGCCCAGACTCCAATATCTACAGATCTTCAGAAAAACATAGCTCTTTACAAAGAAATCTATAAGGATTGTTCTGATATCAAAATGCGAGAGATGATGCTTGGTACAAAACATAATGTTGGGTGTTTTCTGGCATACATTGAGGTGGCTGTCAGCAATATTATGATGGAGACCACAGCACTTGGACGTCTCTTAAGCTATTTGGAGAAGGTCCCCGGGGAACAGATCAATGAGCTCTTGGATAAAAATGCAATGGGGATATCGGACGTTACGCCTTTTTCCACGGTGGAAGATGCAGCTCAGGCTATGCTGACAGGGGATGCAATCCTCTTTGTGGATGGCTACACAAAAGCTCTTAAGATTTCGGATAAAGGATATCCGAATATGGGGGTAAAGGAATCCAGCTCTGAGAAAGTAATCCGAGGTTCTAATGAAGGATTTGGAGATTCCATCAAAGTAAATACTGCCTTAATTCGAAAGAGGATTCGTTCCACAAGAGTTCGGGTGAAGGAGATTCGACCGGGGGTGAGGTCACATACCAATGTGGATATCGTATATATGAAGGATTTGGCTTATCCAGAGCTTATATCTGAGATCGAGAGAAGATTAGATCAATATGAAATCGATGGAATTTTAGATAGTGGAGTTATTGAACAATTGGCAGAGGAGAAGTGGTACTCGCCGTTTCCACAATTCCAGACCACGCAACGCCCGGATCGAGCAGCAATGGCAATCTTGGAAGGGAGGGTGGTGGTTCTGTCCGACAATTCCCCAGTAGCTTTAATTTTGCCTACAGACTATAACTCTTTTATTAAAACTAGCGATGATTATTACAACCGATGGGAGACGGCGACCTTTGGACGAATTCTTCGATATATTGCATCGTTCTTCGCAATGACATTGCCAGGGCTGTATCTGGCAGTTACGAATTTTCATACACAAGTATTACCTACTACTCTGTTATTGTCCTTTCAGGCAGCAAGACAGGGCGTTCCTTTTCCAGCAGTTATAGAGGTACTCATAATGGAGATATCATTTGAACTACTGCGAGAGGCGGGAGTGAGGCTGCCGGGAGCCATGGGGAATACCATTGGAATTGTAGGAGGACTAATCATTGGACAGGCAGCAGTGGAGGCCAATCTTGTCAGTCCAATTGTGGTAATTATTGTAGCATTTACAGCACTTTGTTCCTTTGCAATCCCTAACGAAGAGTTTGCGTTTTCCTTCCGAATATTAAAGTTTGGGTTTATCGCAGTCTGTGCATGGCTTGGATATTTTGGCTTTCTTGTCGGGCTGTTAGCGGTGCTCATTCACTTATCTCATCTTAAGAGCTTTGGCATTCCTTATTTAATGCCGTTTGTGGGACCGGAATTATCCGATTATGAGGACCAAAGAGACTTTATTTGGCGTTATCCATTGCGAAAAATTACCAAACGGCCAATCTATGCCAGAAGACACGAAAGAACAAAATTGAAAAGAAAAGAGTAGACGTATGTTTTCAGAGAATCAGAAGATATCAATGCGGCAGACCTTTCGGTTGTTTAGCTACGATTTAATTGGAATGAGTACACTGCTATTGCCTACTTTTCTGGCAGATTATGCAGGTTGCGATGGTATATTTGCAATTTTTATAGGAACATTGGCAGCACTATGTTATGTGACGTATTTGAATTGGGTAATTCGAGGGATGGGAAATGATCTGCTGACCTATTGCAAGGAGGCAGTACCAGTTCTTATGGAGAAATTGGTATTGGTATGGCTCTTATTTCAAGCGGTTATTGTTGCAGGATATACAGCATATGTTTTTGCAAATCTCATGAACAAAAGCCTTTTGAAAGAAGAAACCTTTTGGTTGGTATTGATTGTAAGCCTGGCAATTGCAGGGTATGGAATTATTGGAGAGATGGAGGGCAGAGCGAGAATCTATGAAGTACTTTTCTGGTTCATTCTCATTCCGCTCGTTCTGATGCTCATCAGTGCAGGAAAAGAGGTTGATACTGATTATTGGACACCTATTTTTACCAGCGATATCTGGAGTACAGCTCAAGCCAGCTACTTGGTATTTATTTTCTTTGGAACAGTATCCTGGATGCTGCTTATGTCTGGATATGTGAAAAAGGAAGACCGGGAACATCGACTTGCGCGAAGTATAAAGTGTGCAGTCATTTTTGCAGCGGTAGTACTTGCTTCACTTTATTTGCTTTTGCTTGGAACATTCGGAAATGGTGCGCTTGCAAACATGGACTATCCAGCGGTGACTTTTATGAGTACAGTTCAGATCACAGGAGGCTTCCTAAAACGAGCAGATGCTTTGATGCAGGGGGTATGGTTCTTCACCTTATTTGCTCTTTTGAATACAAATCTATTCTATGGAATGACCGTACTGAAAGAATTTGTCGGGCTGAAAGGGAAAAAAAGATATATGCTGATTCTACTGGCGGCGACTTTTGCAGTGGCAGCACTTTTCTATCTGTCCAAGGAGTGCGGCCGCTTATTCATCGGTTATTGGAGATATGCGGGAATGCCGCTTCTAATTCTAGTGCCGGGAAGTTTGCTGCTATTTGGCAGAAAACATAACAAAGGTGGTGCGAAGTAGTGAATATACAAGCTAGGGAAATAGAGAATAGTGAAGAAGAGAATAGAGTGAATATGGGGAAATCTAGGTCGAGAAATGTGGAATGGCCAGAGAGAGTGCGATTGCTCATACTAGAAGTAATACTGCTTATAAGTGTTTGCAGTCTCACTGGATGCAAGACGACAGAATTGGAAGACCGATGTTTCCCAATGCTTGCGGCAGTGGAACAGAGCAGGACCGATGGACAAATTGATGTGTCCTATCTCTATCAACCACTGGATAAAGTGTCAGATAAGGCAACAGGACAGGCTGGCATAGATACGTTCGTAGTTGGTGCAAATGACTTCTATAAAGCATGGCATAATTATGAGAATGGATTGAATAAAGTTGTGGATTATAATCACTTGAAGATCATACTCCTTGGAACACAGATGCTGGAAAATACAGAGCAAATGTCAGAGATGCTTGAGGTGCTGGAAAAGGAAGAGAACTTCCCAAGGAATACCTATGTCTGTGTAACAGATAAAGTGAGTGAGATGCTGAAGCTCCAGGAGTCATTGCCATCTAATCTGGGAACATATCTGGAGGAACTATTGGAAAATAACGAGTACGTGGATGCAAATGGTTTACCGACTCTTGGCAATCTGTTTGAAGAGAAAGTGAATCACTTGGAGACCTTGTATCTCCCATTCTTTTCTGTGGAAGAAGAACTTCCTGTACAGGAGGGATTCTACTGTATGCGGAGAGGGGAACCTGTGAAGCAGGTATCTACAGAGGCAGCATATTTGAGTTTTCTTGAAAGCAAAAATCTTAAACAGGCAGTTGTTGAATTGGCAGATGGAAGCTTTCTTAAACTTTCGGCTTTCCAGACAGACTATGATCTTTCTACCCAGGGACGAGTTACAGTGAGGATTTCCTGTGAAGGAAAAATGAACTTCGGAGCAGTGGACGCCAATGATTCAATTTCGCGTTATGTTTCAGATTATTTTACCGATATAGCAGGAAAAGAACTGGAACAAAGTGGAATAGATGTAAGCAATTGCTATAAGAAGATAGGAGGATACAATAGAGAGTGGTACATGGCATGGAAGGAACAACTGGAGACTGGTTCGAATAAAGGGATGCTGTTTGAGAGTAATCTAACCATTGTATATCAGGTGGAAGTGGTGATGACTTCTGAGCGAGTGACATAAATTGGAAAATTGTTGAGGTAATGAACTGAATGTCTGCTTGGGATTTGTCGAGGTATAGAACTGAATGTCTGCTTAGGTTTGTCGGGATTATGAAAAGAGTAACAACTTTGTATTTATGTGGGCAATTATTTAGTGATCGAAAAATCCCATCTGAAATTCATTTATTGATGTAAGAAACATGTAAATGAAAATGAATCCAATATTTTACATGTTATTATTTTCGGATATCCTTATCGTTAAAAGGGATTTTTCGCTACAACACATGTAAAATATAAAATACGAATTAATTTACAGGCTTTTGGTTGATAAAAAATTGGTAGAAGGTGGCTTCAACACCTGTAAATTATATGAAAAGTGATAATTTACAGGTGTTCTATCTTTCAGAATAGAAATTTTTATACTATTTTGGCGTTGTTAAACATGTAAAACTATATAATTATCATTATTTACATGTAATTAGTGGTATTGCTTCCAGCAAGACCAAAGCTGTTACTCAGTTCATTAGCCCCGACAAAACCGATTTAGCTATGTATTGAATAATTTATTGAATTTGGTTAAGACTCCTAATACAGAAATAATAAATGTAAAAGGAGTAGTTTTTCATGAAGAGAGAAAAGTTAAACAGAAAAAATAGTAACCATACATATCGGATCCAAAAGAAATTTACAGGTATCGTATTTGGGTTGTGTTTTATTACAGCAGGAGTTTTTGTGGGACAGGAAAGTATAGCAAGAGCGAATCAGAGAGGAGAGTGTTTTACGAATGTAGGGAGTGAACAACAAGATCCACTTCAACAGTCAATTGCATCGAAGATCCTGCGTTTTCATGTTTTGGCAGACAGTGACTCTGAGTCGGATCAGGAGCTGAAGCTAATGGTTCGCGATGCAATTGGAGAGTTGATGGAGCCTAAACTGAAAACGGTGTCAGACATTACTACTACCGAGCAGATTGTAGAGCAGTCAATTCCAGAGATTGTGGCAACAGCGGAACAGACCTTGAGTGAGCATGGATGTGATAAGACAGTGACTGCTGAGTTGACAAGTACGCATTTTCCAGTGAAAAGCTATGGCAGCTATACGTTTCCAGAAGGTGAGTATGAAGCATTGGAGGTGGTGATAGGAAGCGGAGAAGGGCACAACTGGTGGTGTGTATTATATCCTAATATGTGCTTTCGCGATAGCGTATATGAAATTGTGGATGAAGAAGCAGGTGAAGCTTTGAAAAAGGTGCTGGATTCAGAGGAGTATGAAGACGTCTTTGAATCGGGAAATTATGAAGTCCAGTGGAAACTTCTTGATTATTTTAAGTAAAGAGGGTATTATCTAAAAAGTTAGCACATATTGAGTATATTTTATAGAAGGTAAGATCTTCTGATATAGGAAGATTACACATACAAAAGGAGAACATATGACCAAGGAAGTACTGATATCGATAAGCGGACTTCAATTTGCGGAGAACTCGGGAGATGAACCAGTGGAAGTGATTTCTTCTGGACAATACTATATGAGAAATGGAAAACACTACCTCATCTATGAGGACGTGGTGGAAGGCTTCTCTGAAACTGGAAAAAATATGATCAAAGTAGGAAAAGATTATATGGAGCTCACGAAAAAGGGAGTTACCAGTGCACACATGATATTTGAGAAGAACAAAAAAAATGTGACCTATTACTATACCCCGTATGGAAGTCTTCTGATTGGGATTGACACCAAAAAAGTAGACATCAAAGAGACGGACAGTGAAATCAAAGTGGAAGTGGATTATGCACTGGAAGTAAACTATGAGCATATGGCAAATTGTCATATTGATATGACAGTTAATGAAAAGGGATCAAAGGATTTCAAAATTGTGAAATAGAAATACGAGAAAATAGAAATAGACAAGAAAAAGCTGCCGTAAAATACATGAGTTATGTATCTTATGACAGCTTTCTTACATCTTAGATTGATTCTTATTTCTTCTTTTTGCCTTTTGCAGAAGCAGCTCTCTCGGATTTCAGCTCTTCGTTTGCTTTCTGGTATTTCGCCTGAAGTCTGGCACGGAATCCTTTTTTCTTAGCAGGTTTCTCTAAAGGACCACGTAAACCACGAACCTGAGTGATATAAAGACCACTTACAGTTGCCTTTACTTCCTTCTTTAATGGAATCTCTTCAAAAATCTGCTCGTCAGCAATCAGCGTCATAACCTTTGGTCCGACCTTTGCTTTTACGATTGGAAGCTTGGAGCGACGAAGATACTTAGGTGTCTGATCAATTACCTGCTGTGGAAGACCAGAATCTTTGATACGCAATCTTTTCTTATCTATGATCAGCATGGAAATGCTCTGTGCAGCAGCAGCGAGCTGTTCATCCTGCTCATCTTTCTTTTTCTGTGCTTTCTTTCCGAAGAAATATAAAGCAACCATCACCGCAATAAGAACGACTAAAATTATAAGTAATACAATTGTCCATGTATTCACGGGGGAATCCTCCTTTTTTTAACGCTGAACAATATTGTATCATTGATTTCTGGAAAAATCAACGTGAAAAGGCATGTGTTTTTTGCGGAATACCTTTTATTTTTAAGTATTTTATGATATGTTAGTAGAGCTAGATTGCATAAGGAAAAGAGAAAGGTAAATTATAATGAAGAAAAAAATATTAGCAATGTTATTATGTGCGGCAACCTTATTAACATTTACAGGTTGTGGCAATGGTGGAGATAATACAGAGACAGCAGCGGAGGAGAATGCAGTTCGCAGCGGTGAAATTAAAGTAGAAGCCAGCAAACAGGTGTCGAAATTAAGCGATTATGAGAAAATTCCACTTACAATTACTGGAACCTATGATGTTACAGATGAAATGTTTAACAGCCAGATAGAGGATATAATTAAGCAGTTTGGTTTAACAGTAGACGTGACAGATCACAATGTAGTACAGGATGGCGATATTGTAAACGTTGATTATACAGGCTATTTAGATGGAACAGCCTTTGATAATGGTTCTGCAACGGGAGCATTAATTGATGTGACAAACAATCAGGATGCAAGCCAGGGAACAGGATTTATCGATGGATTTTCTGCCGGTCTTGTTGGGGCATCCGTTGGAAGTGAAGTATCTAGTGATGTGACTTTCCCAGAATCATATCAGGAAGCAACACTTGCTGGTAAATTAACAACGTTTAAATTCAAGGTGAACAGCATTTGCCGCTTTTTGACAATGGATGAATTGACAGATGAGATTGTAAACGAGAAATTCGCTTCTTATGGATTTACAACAGTTCAGGATTTAAAGGATGACATTCAGCAGTATTTGGACAGCTCTGCTTCCAGCTCGAAATACAATGACACAGTAACAGCTGCAAAAGCGTATGTTTTGGAGAATAGTACCATCGAGATTCCAGATGACTATTTTAATGCAAGAGTAAATGAATATCAGTCATCCTTTGAAGAGACCAATGGCGATATTGAGACTTATGCGACAAGTAATAACATTGATGTGGATGATTTCAAGGATAAATTAAAAGAGTATGTAAAAACTCAGGTTGAGACAGAATTTGCATTCCTTGTGATTGCAGACAAAGCAGGAATCAAAATAGACGAGGATGAATTCGCTACATTCGTTCAGAATTTTGTGGATAATTCAAGCTATGGTTTTTCTGATACAGATGCTGTATATAAATATTTTGGAAATGACCAGGCAGATGAAGGTGAAGCATATATGCGGGATCTTTATTTAGTGAATAAAGCCATTGATTATGTGGTAGAAAATGCAGATGTAACTGTACAAGCATCACAGGGTACAGAAGCACAATAAATCGATTAACGAAATAACGGCGAAAGATTGAAATGCCGAGTTGGAGGAAAATAAGATGGAGTTAACAAACATTAGAGAAATCTTCCGTAACCAGAAGAAATATGAGAATCAGAAAGTTACCATCGGTGGATGGGTAAGAAGCAATCGTAATTCTAAGAACTTTGGATTTATCGTTGTAAATGATGGAACATTCTTTGAACCAATTCAGGTAGTATACGGAGATGGACTTGAAAACTATGCAGAGATTCAGAAAATTAATGTAGGAGCAGCAATCATTGTTACAGGAGAACTTGTACCTACACCAGATTCAAAACAGCCATTTGAGATTCAGGCAGAGGAAGTGGTAGTGGAAGGTGCATCAACTCCAGATTACCCATTACAGAAGAAGCGCCATACGTTTGAGTATCTAAGAACAATCTCTCATTTAAGACCAAGAACTAACACATTTGAGGCAGTGTTCCGTGTTCGTTCTTTATGTGCGTATGCAATTCACAAATTCTTTCAGGAGAGAGACTTTGTATATGTTCATACTCCACTGATCACTGGAAGTGACTGTGAAGGTGCAGGTGAGATGTTCCAGGTAACGACAATGGATTTAAACAATATTCCTAAGAACGAAGATGGAACCGTTAATTACACAGAAGATTTCTTTGGGAAGCCTACCAACTTGACAGTATCTGGACAGTTGAATGGTGAGACCTATGCTATGGCATTTAAGAATATCTACACATTTGGACCAACCTTCCGTGCAGAGAATTCCAATACCACTCGCCACGCTGCAGAATTCTGGATGATTGAGCCGGAAATCGCTTTCGCAGATCTTCAGGATGACATGATGCTTGCAGAGAGTATGTTAAAATACGTGATTAATTATGTATTAGAAAATGCACCAGAAGAGATGGCATTTTTCAATAATTTTGTCGACAAAGGATTATTAGAGCGGTTACAGAATGTTGTGCAGAATGACTTCGCAAGAGTAACCTACACAGAAGCAATTGATATCCTTACAAAACACAATGATAAATTTGATTATAAGGTATCCTGGGGATGTGATCTTCAGACAGAGCATGAGCGTTATTTGACAGAAGAAATCTACAAACGCCCTGTTTTTGTAACAGATTATCCAAAGGAAATTAAAGCCTTCTATATGAAATTAAATGAGGATGGCAAAACGGTAGCTGCAGTAGATTGTCTCGTACCAGGAATTGGCGAGATCATCGGTGGAAGCCAGAGAGAAGACGATTATGAGAAGCTTCTTGCAAGAATCAATGAACTTGGTTTAAGAGAAGAGGACTATAAATTCTATATGGATCTTCGTAAATATGGCTCTGCAAGACATGCAGGATTTGGACTTGGATTCGAGAGATGTGTCATGTACTTAACAGGCATGGGCAATATTCGAGACGTAATTCCATTCCCAAGAACTGTTAATAACTGTGAACTCTAAAATAGAATGAAATCATAAAGAGACCCCTCCATGCATAGAGTATAGCGTGGAGGGGATTTTTATGGAAAAATATGAAAAGAAGAATAGTCCAGCACTTTGGATTGGAATCACGATTGGAATCATGAGTGGTGTTACGGCATTACTTTTATTTATACTATCGCTTTGTATGTATAAGATGAATTTATCCGTGCAAATTGCGCAGATTGTAATAATTGTTATTTACATAGTAGTTGGATTATTGGGTGGATTTATCATGGGAAAAAAGATGAGAGAACGGCGTTTCTTATGGGGGCTGGCCGTTGGTGCAGCTTACTTTTTCCTCCTTCTGGTGGTCTCGCTTGCAATCGGCGGCGGGAAAATCGATGATATGCCTCGTATGATGGTGACGATGATCCTTTGCGTGGCATCTTCTATGGTAGGCGGAATGGTAAGTTGAACAACAAAAAAATCCTTTTCATATAAGAACTGCTGTGCTATAATATCAAAGATAGGCGAGCTCTATTGTGGCGCCAATAGATAGAAAAGGAGAGATTCTTATGAAACACGTAAAGACATTAAATACAAGAAAATTACAGAACACAATTAAAAAAGGTGGATGTGGCGAGTGCCAGACATCTTGTCAGTCTGCTTGCAAGACCTCTTGTACAGTAGGAAATCAGACTTGTGAACAGTGCAAATAATTTTGCAGAAATAGAATACGAGAATTAACAAACGACCGTTCGCGATGCGTGCGGTCATTTGTTCGTTTTTCAAAGCATTTAGAAAAAAGGTCCAGTGGACATTTTGGAGAAAATAGAAAGAGAGGATATATTATAGTGGTTCATCAATTTAAGAACAACGGCTATGATATTGTCTTAGATGTTAATAGTGGCGCCATTCACGTGGTAGACGACATGACTTATGATGTAATCGGAATGTTTGAAGAACATTCTTCCGATGAAATTATTACAGCTTTAAAGGACAAGTATCCAGAAGCTGAAATCAAAGAGGCAATTGAAGAAGTAAAAACATTGAAAGATAACGGAGACCTTTTTACAGAGGACACTTACGAGAACTATATTATGGATTTCAAAAAGCGCCCAACAGTTGTAAAAGCTCTTTGTTTACATATCGCACATGATTGTAATCTGGCTTGCCAGTATTGTTTCGCAGAAGAGGGTGAATACCACGGAAGACGAGCACTCATGTCGTATGAGACAGGAAAACAGGCATTGGATTTTCTGATTGCAAATTCAGGAAACCGACGTAACTTAGAAGTGGATTTCTTTGGTGGGGAACCACTTATGAATTTTGACGTAGTAAAACAGCTGGTTGCATATGGAAGAGAACAGGAGAAACTTCATGACAAGAATTTCCGTTTTACTCTTACCACCAATGGGGTACTATTAAACGACGATATTATGGAATTCGCCAACAAAGAGATGGATAATGTCGTATTAAGTATCGATGGAAGAAAAGAAGTACATGATCGCATGCGTCCATTTAGAAAAGGTGCAGGAAGTTATGATCTGATTGTACCGAAATTCCAGAAGCTTGCAGAGAGCCGTAATCAGAATCGTTACTATGTAAGAGGAACCTTTACGCACTACAATACAGATTTCTCAAATGATGTATTACATTTGGCAGATCTTGGATTCAAACAGATATCTGTTGAGCCAGTGGTTGCGCAGCCAACAGATCCATATGCGTTGACCGATGAGGATCTTCCAATCTTATTTGAAGAGTATGACAAGCTTGCAGCAGAGATGGTAAAACGCCATAATACAGATAAGGATTTCAATTTCTTCCACTTTATGATAGATTTAGAGGGTGGACCTTGTGTGGCAAAACGTTTATCGGGCTGTGGCTCAGGAACAGAATACTTAGCAGTTACACCTTGGGGAGACTTATACCCATGTCACCAGTTCGTAGGAAATGAAGATTTCCTGATGGGCAATGTTTGGGACGGAGTTCAGAAAACTGAGATTCGTGATGAGTTTAAGTGCTGTAATGTATATGCCAAAGACAAATGTAAGAACTGCTTTGCAAAATTCTACTGTAGTGGAGGATGTGCAGCAAACTCTTATAATTTCCATGGAAGTATTTTGGATGCTTATGATCTTGGCTGTGAGTTACAAAAGAAGCGTATTGAATGCGCTATTATGATAAAAGCCGCAGAGGCAGAATAATAAAGGAATAGGAAGGTATTAGAAAATGAAAAAGAGTAAAGGCGTCGTTATCCTCGTCGTTATCCTTGCTTGCTTATTAGGGCTTGGATATTATGCTTCTACCATTATCTCAGCAACAGGTGATGGTAAGGATAACTCAATCAAGCTTGGTCTTGATCTTTCCGGTGGTGTTTCCATCACTTATCAGATTGAAAGTGAGAATCCATCTCAGGAAGATATCAATGACACAATCGCAAAACTGGAAGAACGTGCTGAAAATTACAGTACAGAATATTCCGTATACCAGGCAGGAGATGACCGTATCACGGTTGAAATCCCTGGTGTAAAAGATGCAAATGCAGTATTGGAAGACCTTGGAAGTCCAGGATCTCTATACATTATCAATGAGCATGATGCAGACGGTAATGCCAATTACAGCTATGACAGCACTGCAAAAGAGTACAAGTTGAATTATGATATTGATGCATTAATTGAGAATGGTTCTGTAATCTTAACAGGCTCTGATATCAAAACAGCAGAAGCTACTTACTATTCAGGAAATAGTACAGGAAGCAAAGAGCCAGTAGTAAGCTTTTCATTAACAGATGATGGGGCTGAGATTTTTGCAGATGCAACTACCAAAGCAGTTACTTCTCAGGATTCCATTGGTATCTATTATGATGATCACTTTGTAAGTGTACCAACAGTTAATACTGCAATTACAGATGGACAGGGTATCATCGAAGGAATGTCTTCTTATGATGAGGCAGAGAACCTCGCAACATTTATTCGTATCGGTGCAATCAACCTGAAACTATCTGAGTTAGAGTCCAGTGTGGTAGGTGCACAGTTAGGCAGCCAGGCACTTGCTACCAGTTTAAAAGCAGGCTTGATTGGTCTTGCCCTTGTAATGATCTTTATGATCATTATGTACTCTATTTCTGGTGTTGCAGCATCTGTAGCACTTGGAATGTACACAACCTTAGTAGTTGTATTTATTTACTTATTCGAGATTACCTTAACCTTGCCAGGTATCGCAGGTATTATCCTTGGAATTGGTATGGCCGTGGATGCAAATGTTATTATCTTTGCTCGTATTCGAGAAGAGATTGCCAAAGGCAAAACAGTATCCACATCTATCGAAGAAGGATATAAGAAATCATTATCTGCTATCGTTGATGGTAACGTAACTACCTTTATTGCAGCACTTGTACTGATGTTACTCGGTTCTGGTACGGTAAAAGGATTTGCATACACATTGATGATTTCCATTATTCTGTCTATGTTTACAGCACTTGTAATTGCTAGATTCTTAATGAAAGCAATGTATGCAGTTGGTGTTCGTTCTGAGAAGTTCTACGGAAGAGCAAGAGAAAGAAAAGCAATCAACTTCATGAAACACAGAGTTGTATACTTTGTGATTTCATTAGTAATTATTGTGGCTGGCTTCGCTGGAATGATTGGTTACAACGCAACCTCTGGAAAAGCATTGAATTACAGTCTTGAATTTGTAGGTGGTACATCTACAACAGCAGATTTTGGTGAAAATTATACAATCGAAGAGATCGAGGATAAGATTGTACCAGAAGTATCTAAGCTTACAGGAGATTCTGCTATTCAGGCTACAACGGTGGATAATAGTACGAATATCTTAATCAAAACAAGAACTCTGTCTCTTGATGAACGTCAGGAAATGGAAGATATGTTAGCAGATAAATTCGATGTTGATGCTTCAACGATTACTTCACAGAGTATCAGTTCAACAGTTAGTGGTGAGATGAGAAAAGATGCAGTGATTGCAGTAATTGTTTCTTGTCTGTTCATGCTGTTATATATTTGGTTCCGATTCAAGGATATCCGTTTTGCAAGCAGTGCTATTTTAGCACTTGTACATGACGTACTTGTTGTAATAACTGCTTATGCATTGATTCGTATTTCTGTGGGAAGTACATTTATTGCAGTTGTTCTTACAATTGTCGGATATTCCATCAATGATACTATTGTTATCTTTGACCGTATCCGTGAGAATATGCATGGAATTAAAGCGCAGACTCCAGAAGGGCTTGCAGAGGTTGCCAATGTATCTCTTACACAGACATTGTCAAGAAGTATCAATACTTCTATTACAACGTTCATCATGGTATGCTTGTTATTCATCCTTGGAGTAGCATCTATTCGTGAATTCGCATTACCTCTGATGGTAGGTTTGATTTGTGGATCTTACTCTTCTATCTTCATTGCAACAGAGCTTTGGTACATCATGAAGCTGCATCTTGGAAAAGACAAGCTTGTAAAGAAGAAAAAATAATAAATCATGAGATGAAGTAGTGAAAGCAAATTGCGAGAAGAAGTAATAAAAATAAATTACCAAAAGAAATAATAAAAGAGATAATCAAAGAAATGTGAATTGGGAATAAATAAATTCATATGATGCATGAAAGGCAGTCGCGAAAGCGGCTGCCTTTTTTCAAAATAGCATATAAAATAAGTACCAGCGGCGCGCAGTCGGTCATGGTGCTCAAAAGAGTGCTGGTGCAATTTGTGGATTATCTGATTAATTGATTATTTATGTAAGAATGGGTCTTGACATCCCCATAACATTTTTATATTGTTACAATATGAATGTCACAAAAAAGTTGCGTCAAAAAGCAATGAAAAGTAAAAAACTATAGCAATGACAAAATTGCGACAATGAAAATGCAATGGAAACGCAATAAAAAGTTGTGGCAATAACGGGTTAACGTAATAAAAATATAGTTTGTCTTAGTCCTATGATAATCACACGTAAACGTGTGATGTCTGTGTCGTGGTGCTTAGTTCTAAGCATATTTTCTCAAAAACATTTAATTTAATAGTAGTTTATCTAAAATAAATAAAGATTATCATGGTAAAAGTATTGATAAAAAAGATCTATACATGTCATAAAAGTAAAAAGGTGAAAACCACATGCTTTAAAATGTTAATATGCCATTGTATAAGGGGGAAGGAGCATGTCAGAAATGATAAAATTAAATTAGAACATGTAGTGGATGCTAGATTTACGCAGGTTGGTAAGCTTAGAAGCGTGTTAAAAAAGAAGAATTAATAAATGAACATGTTGAATAAATTAAAATTGCTAAAAAAGCATGGGAACAAGCATGTCGCAAACGAGAAAAGTATTTTAGACATGCTTAAATGATATAAAACACAAAACAAAAGATTCAATTATTACAGAAAGGAAATTGGGGTATGGAAGAGTTTAAAAATCTATTACAACAGCGGGAAACAGAAATGAAACGAATAATTAAGGCGGCGAAAAAGACACTTACATATGTACCGGATGGACGTTTGCAGATTAATCGAAAAAGCGATAACTGTATTCAATATTATTGGGTTTTAGAAGAGGGAAACAAGCGCAGGAAGTATATTAGAAAAAGTGAGATTAAATTGACTCGACGTCTTGCACAAAAGGAATATGCGAAAAAAGTATTAAAATTGGCAACTGAATATGATGCAAAAATCCAAAAATTGAAAAATATAGATCCATTAGAAGAAATTATACAATTGTATAAAAATATGCCGAGTGAGAGGCAGGAGTTAATTGAACCATATATTCTGACAGATGAAAGATTTTTAGAAATGTGGAATGAGAATAATCAAACGGAAATCGATAGATATGTTAGTGAGAGAAAACGAATTAACCGACAAGAGGATGCCATTATATTTACAGATAGAGGTGAGCAGGTTCGTTCAAAATCGGAAAAAATAATTGCAGATAAGCTTTACAGAATGAATATTCCATATTGTTATGAATGCCCGCTATTCTTGAAGGGATATGGTGTTGTTTATCCTGATTTCAAAGTGCTGAACGTAAGAACACGTAAATCATATTACTGGGAACATTTAGGGATGATGGAAAAAGAGGATTATCTAAGAAAATGGATAAATAAAGTTGAAACTATGGAGAAGAATAATATTTTTCCAGGAGAACAATTAATACTGACTTATGAAATGGAGGGACATCCACTCAGTACAGAAATGCTGGAATTGGCGATAAAACATTATTTGTTATGATGATGTATAAATGATGTATAAATGATAAAATTTGTTATAATACCATTATCTTAAAATTATAAGAATAGAGGAAGTAAGATGTGGATCAGGGTCATGGCGGTATATGTAGTAGGAATGAATATTCTAGGCCTATTAATTATGGGAATCGATAAATCAAAAGCCAAACGGCATGCTTGGAGAATCCCGGAGAAGGCATTGTTCGGAGTGAGTCTTCTAGGAGGAAGTATTGGAACCTGGGCTGGAATGTATATATTTCATCATAAGACAAAGCACTGGTATTTTGTAATAGGAATGCCACTAATCTTAGTACTACAGCTTGCTGCAATTATTTTTATATGTGGAAAATATGGAAGCTTTGTAATGTAGGAACAATGGAAATATGGAAGCTTTGGGATGTAAATATAATGAAAAATGAGGAAGGCGCTGATGCAATACAATAGAAGTGAAGTAGCAATGGAAAGAATCAAAATGGTAGATTTATAGAAGCTATAAGAAAATGTTATAAATCAACTTGCATTTATAATTGAAAAGCTCGAATGATTCGTATATAATGAGAACAACTTTAAACACTTTTATATAGTAACGTAAAAAAGGAGAAAATAAGCATGTACACATTAGACGATATTCAAAAAGTGGATCCTGAAGTGGCAGGAGCCATCACTTCAGAATTTGACAGACAGAATAGCCACATTGAACTAATTGCATCAGAGAACTGGGTAAGCCCAGCAGTTATGTCAGCAATGGGAAGTATTCTTACCAACAAATATGCAGAAGGATATCCTGGAAAAAGATATTATGGTGGATGTGAATGTGTAGATGTTGTTGAAGAACTAGCTAGAGAGCGCGCAAAAGAACTGTTTGGATGTGATTATGTAAATGTTCAGCCTCACTCAGGAGCACAGGCAAATATGGCAGTGCAGTTCGCCATTTTGAAACCAGGAGATACCGTTATGGGAATGAACCTGGATCACGGCGGACACTTGACACATGGATCACCAGTCAATTTCTCCGGAACATATTTTCATATTGTGCCTTATGGTGTAAATGATGCTGGAGTTATTGATTATGACAATGTCATGGAAATTGCAATGGAGTGCAAACCGAAAATGATTATTGCTGGTGCGTCTGCATATGCTAGAACCATTGATTTCAAGAAATTCCGCGAAATAGCAGATGCCTGTGGAGCAGTTCTAATGGTAGATATGGCACATATCGCTGGTCTAGTTGCAGCAGGACTTCATCCAAGTCCAATTCCTTATGCAGATGTTGTGACAACTACAACACATAAGACATTGCGTGGACCACGTGGTGGAATGATTCTCTGCAACAAAGAGGCTGCTGATAAGTATAACTTCAATAAAGCTATCTTCCCAGGAATTCAGGGTGGCCCTCTGATGCACGTTATCGCTGGCAAGGCAGTATGCTTCAAAGAAGCACTTCAGCCAGAATTTAAAGAGTACCAGACTCAGATTGTGAAGAATGCACAGGCGCTTTGTACTGGTTTAATGAATAGAGGAATTAAGATCGTATCTGGCGGAACAGATAATCATTTGATGCTTGTTGACTTGACAAGCTTCGGATTAACTGGAAAAGCAGTAGAGAAGCTTTTAGATTCCGCTCATATTACAGCAAATAAGAATACAATTCCAAATGATCCTCAATCACCATTTGTTACCAGTGGAATCCGTCTTGGAACGCCAGCTGCAACATCAAGAGGATTAAAAGAAGATGATTTTGATCAGGTAGCAGAGGCAATTGCAATGCTGATTAAAGAGGGAGAATCTGCAGTAGAAAAGGCACAGGCAATTATTAAAACCTTAACAGATAAATACCCATTAGAGGAGATGCGATAGAAAAATCGAGATAGAAAAATTAGAAAAGCTAGAAAAGATCGAAGTGCTAGAAAAAATTTGTAATCAGTAGAACAAGTTTCATAACTTGTAAGTAATCAGTGAGATGTGAATAATATAAGAATCCCCTAAGCAGATAATTGACACCAATTCTGCTTAGGGGATTTTAATATTGTGTATTTTTCTTAGTCTTATGACAATCACACGTAACCTGTGATGTCTGTGTTGTCAAGCATCCAAAGAAGCTGCCAGTGGCAGCTTCTTTCGGTTTCAAGTGCCCAAGAGAAAAATTATATTACTTTGACGAGATGAAGCTCTTTGTCGAGCAATAGAAGATCCGCACGTGCACCCACATGAATGCTTCCAATGGAATCACCTAATCCAATGCTATTGGCCGGATTGCAGGTAACCATTTTGAGTGCGTCAGTGAGTGGAATGCCAAAGGATACCGCATTCCGGAAGCAGTCGGCGAGGTTGGTAGCAGAGCCAGCAAGAGTCTGATCTGTCAATGTCGCCAGGTTCCCGACCTTGCGTACAGCCTGCCCTCCAAGCTCATAATCGCCATCCGGCATTCCGGTGGCTTCCATGGAATCACTAATGAGAATCATGCGGTCGGCACCAAAGATTCGATAAATATTGCGAATCATTGATGGATGAATATGAAGCCCATCGCAGATGACCTCTACCATTACATTGGAATGGTCGGCGGCAGCACCGATAAGCCCAGGCTCTCTATGGTGAAATGGGAGCATGGCATTGAACAAGTGAGTGACGTGAGATACGCCGTTTGAAAATGCATCGCAGGCTTCTCTATAATCAGCTGCTGAGTGTCCAGCAGAGATGACCACCTCATCCTTTAATTCACGGATGAAGTCACTTGAACCGGGAACCTCGGGAGCAATTGTTACAAGTCGTATCTGGTTATGGCAAAGCTCATTTAGGCTTCGAAATAATTGGATGTCAGGCTTAGCAATATATGCAGGGTTCTGCGCACCTTTTTTGGAGTCAGCGATAAAGGGACCCTCCATGTTGATGCCGGCAATATGCGCACAGTTTTCGCCACCTGGAAAGTCATTTACTGTTTGAAAGATGGCAGAAAGAATCTCCTTTGAATAAGTCATTGAGGTGGGGCAGAAGGAGGTAATACCATGTCTGTAATGATGGCGGCTTATCTCCATAAGCCCTTCCACACTGGCATCACAGAAGTCATGCCCCATCGCACCATGGGTGTGAATATCCACAAAGCCTGGAACTACGTAGAGACCTTCCGCATCAATGACTGGCTCAGAAGGACTGTAAGCGCGTAAGGCGATGTCACGACCTTCAGGAGAACTTCCAGTGGGACCGAACCAAGCGATTTTATCGTCCCGGCAATAGATATCTAATGGCTCGAAGCTGCCATTTTCACAAAATACAAGTCCGTTTTTAATAATCATAGGTTTACTCCATTTCAGCAATTGCGGAATAAGCATCAACATCTGCGACAACAGTTACGTGGTTATGCAGCTGTAGGATAGAAGCAGGAACCTCAGGGGTAACAGGACCAAAGAGGGACTTCTTTAACGCGTCTGCCTTTCCTTTGCCGGAAGCCACCAGTAGAATGTGTTTAGCCTGCATGATACTCTTGATTCCCATTGATAAAGCATATTTTGGAACTTCGTCAATTGAATCAAAGAATCTGGAATTAGCCTGTATGGTTTCTTCCGTAAGCTGCACCAGGTGAGTTTCTTTCTCAAAGGCTTCTCCAGGTTCATTGAAACCGATATGACCATTGGCTCCAATTCCAAGAAGCTGCAGATCAATCCCATTCTGAGCCTGAATAATCTGATTATAGCGGGCACATTCCAAAGCTACATCTTTGGCGAGACCATTTGGAATATTGATATGCTCTGGAAGGATATTGACATGATCAAATAAGTGGTGATGCATGAAATAAGCATAGCTCTGTGGATTATCGGCAGATAGTCCCACATATTCATCCAAATTTACACTTGTAATCTCTGAAAAATCCAGATCCCCTTTCTGATACCATTCGACTAGCTGTTTGTAGGCTCCAATTGGAGAAGAGCCAGTTGCCAGTCCTAAAACCGAGTCTGGTTTGGTAATAATTTGTGCAGAAATAATGTTAGCTGCTTTTCTGCTTAGATCGTTGTTATTTTCTGAAATATAAATTCTCATCTTTATTTTCTCCCTTGTCTTTTTCTCTAAAATGGATTATAGTTCAATCAAATCTGAAGTTCTATAGATGTGCGTGAAATTGGAGGAACAGTCATATTTCTTTCAAAAAGCACTTTTTTTTCAGGAAAGTGTGAAAGTACTTTCAGAAACAGGAGGAGGTAATGGATATTTTTACTGAGGAATCTTCAATGGAGAGAATGATAATCGAACAGGAAAAATTGTCAGATACTGAGAGAGTCATTGCTGACTTTTTTTTGAATAATAAAGAAAAGCTGAATTTCTCATCGGCTCGAATCGCAAAGAAAATTCATGTATCGGAGGCATCTCTTTCCCGATTTGCACAGAAGATGGGATATCACGGCTATCGGGAGTTTATCTATCAATATCAGAGGGAATTCGACAGACAAGAGGAAGGCATGGATCTGGAAATGGAATCTGTGTTTGCCTCCTATCATGGAATATTGAACAAGTCTCATAGCAGAATCGATCAGGAACAGATGAATCGAATCGTATCGCTTCTAATGGAGAAAAAGAAGATTTTCGTGTATGGATTTGGAAGTTCTGGAATCGCCGGAGAAGAGTTTGTGCTCCGTCTGTTACGCCTAGGGGTAGATGCAAAGGTGATTACAGAACTACATCAGATGGTAATTAATGAAAATCAACTGAATTCGGATGTGCTGGCGATAGGAATTAGCTTAAGTGGAGAGACACTGGAGATTCTTGATGCCATGTCTAAGGCTTCCAGAAAAGGAGCGAAAACGATATTGATCACATCAAACGAACAAATGAAATCAATGGGATATACAGAGGTTGTAATAACTGCTACTCAGAAGAATCTGGAGCTTGGAAATATAGTTTCACCACAACTGCCGATTTTGATAATCTTGGATTTGATATTTGTGAAATTCCTTGCACAGCGAAAGGCAGATGTGGAACAAGGGGATGAGCTTTGGAAGAGAATTAAAACCTATCATGTGAAAGAGTAGAGGATGAAGGAAAAAATTTGGGGAAGAAAAAGAGCTTGGAGAAGTTAAAGAAGTTAGAGAAGAAAAAGAAGTTAAAAAAATTGGGGAACAAAAAGAAGTTTGAAAAGGAAAAGAAATGGAAGGAGAAAGCGAAATTGAAGAAGTATGTATTGGGTATAGATGTAGGAGGAACAACCTGTAAGCTTGGAATTTTTGAAGTGGAAGGAAAACTGGTAGATAAATGGGAGATTCCAACTGATACAACAGAACACGGAAGTAAGATTCTAGAAAATGTCGCAGACAGCATATTCGAGAAGCTTCGTGATAAATCCATAGAAATAGCAGAGGTTCTGGGTGTTGGAATTGGCATTCCTGGAACGGTAAAAAAGGGTGGAATCGTAGAGCGCAATGCAAATCTTGGCTGGGAAAATGTGAATGTGGAAGAAGAGCTAAGTGCGAAAATGCATCTTCCTGTGAGAGCGGGGAATGATGCAAATGTTGCCGCGTTAGGAGAGATGTGGCAGGGAGGCGCAAAAGGATTTGATAATATTCTGATGGTTACCCTTGGAACAGGAGTAGGCGGTGCAGTGATTGTGGATGGCAAAATGCTTTCTGGTTCTCACGGTGCTGGCGGTGAGATTGGTCATATGACGGTGAATAAATCAGAGACTTTGCAGTGCGGCTGTGGACAATATGGCTGTCTGGAACAATATACATCAGCAACCGGAATTGTCCGTATGGCAAATCGTAAGTCTTATGGTGGACAAGCAAATAAAGAAGAGAAGCTTACAGCAAAGGCTGTACTTGATGCTGCAAAAGCAGGTGAGGAGTCAGCAGTGGAAGTTGTGGAAGAAGTCTGTGAGATATTAGGACAAGCACTTTCCAATGTGGCATGTGTGTCAGATCCAGATATCATTCTCATTGGCGGAGGGGTCTCAAAGGCAGGAGACTATCTTGTTGACTGTATTAGGAAGCATTACAAAGCGAACGCCTTTTTTGCATGCGAGAATGTGAAATTTGCGTTGGCGGAGCTTGGCAATGATGCGGGAATCTATGGAGGAGCCTACATGGCATTGGATAAATAATGAACAGGCAGGCACATTTGAGCTGTAAATAGTAGCAGAATAAGTAAGAAAGCGGCCGGACAAGAAAATCCAAATATTGACACACTGAACAATACGAATCAAATACCTCTTACTCTATAATGAACTTGAGATGGTGAATCATATGCCATGAAAGTTCAGCACAGCAGTTTAAGATAACTGTGCTAAGAGTAGGGGGTTTTTTATATGCAATACGGTCATTTTGATGATGAAAGAAGGGAGTACGTGATAGATGCGGTGAATCTGCCGACTTCCTGGACCAATTATCTGGGCGTGGAGAATACCTGCGTCGTGGTGAATCATACAGCTGGGGGCTATATGTTCCACAAGACTCCAGAATATCACCGAATTACTCGTTTTCGTGCGAATAGTGTACCGATGGACCGGCCAGGACATTATGTATATATTCGCGATGAGGCAGATGGGGATTACTTTAGTATTTCCTGGCAGCCAGTGGGAAAACCACTGAATGAGGCGAAGTACACTTGTCGCCATGGCCTCTCCTATACGACCTATGAGTGCAGCTATAAAGGTATTGAAGCAAGCCAGACATTGTCAGTCCCTATGGGGGAAGATGTGGAACTCTGGGATGTAAAGATTCGGAATACCACCGATCAGGTGAAAGAGCTGAAGGTATTCTCATATTGCGAGTTTTCCTTCCATCATATTCTTATGGATAATCAGAACTTCCAGATGAGTATGTATGCTGCAGGTTCCAATTACGAAGATGGAATCATTGAATATGATTTGTTCTACGAAGAGTTTGGCTATCAGTATTTTACAGGGAATTTTGTGCCAGATGGATTTGAATGTTTAAGAGATACCTTCCTGGGGGCATACCGCACAGAGGATAATCCTCAGGTAGTGGAGGAAGGACAGTGCCATGGGTCATTTGAAAAAGGAAATAATCATTGTGGCACGTTACAGAAGAATATTGTTCTCAAACCTGGGGAAGAAATAAGACTGGTTTATATGCTTGGGGAAGGCAACAGGGACGCAGGAAGACGAGTGCAGGCAAAGTATTTAGATGCTGCCAATGTGGATCAGGAGTATGAGAAGCTAAGAAATTACTGGGATCAGAAATTAAATAAACTACAAATTCAGACTCCGAATCAGGGAATGAACACAATGATCAATACATGGAATCTGTATCAGGCAGAAATCAATGTTATGTTCTCACGATTTGCATCTTTTATTGAAGTTGGGGGAAGAACAGGGCTTGGATATCGCGATACAGCTCAGGATGCTATGACTGTTCCACATTCCAACCCGGCAAAATGCAGACAGCGTATTGTAGAATTGCTGAGAGGACTTGTATCAGAGGGATACGGATTACATCTGTTTCAACCAGAATGGTTTGAACCGAATCAGGAAAGAAAGCCATTCCGCTCACCAACCGTGGTGCCGGAATTTGATAAAAAGGATATGGTACATGGGATAAAAGATGCCTGTTCAGATGATGCATTGTGGCTGGTAGCTACTGTTGTAGAATATGTGAAGGAAACGGGAGAATTCTCATTTCTTCAGGAAGTAATCTCCTATGCAGATGGAGGCAGTGGCACTGTATATGAGCATTTAAAGAGAATCTTGGACTTCTCCACAAAGCAGGTTGGCGAGGATGGTGTATGTAAAGGACTTCGGGCTGACTGGAATGACTGCTTAAATCTTGGCGGTGGAGAGAGTGCAATGGTATCGTTTCTTCACTATTGGGCCTTGACGAACTTTATAGAGCTTGCAGAATATATGGCAGGTCAGAAGGGAGAAAAGGCAGAAGCTGAGGAGCAGGAAGCTCAGATATATGAACAGGATGCCAGATATTACCGCACAGTTGCAGAGAAGGTAAGAAAAGTCGGCAATGAGGTGCTGTGGGATAAGGAATGGTTCATTCGCGGTATTACAAAGAATGGCAAACGAATTGGAACAACGGAAGATGCAGAGGGAAGGGTTCACTTAGAATCCAATGCATGGGCTGTTTTGTCTGGTGCTGCAGATGAACAAAAAGGCCGGCTTGCCATGGACAGCGTGAAAAAGTATTTGTTTACCCCATACGGAATTATGCTAAATGCACCGTCCTATACGAAGCCAGATGATGATATTGGCTTTGTAACCCGTGTATATCCGGGATTAAAGGAAAATGGAGCGGTATTTTCGCATCCGAATCCGTGGGCATGGGCTGCCGAGTGTGTATTAGGACGAGGGGATCGCGCTATGGAATTCTATGACGCATTATGCCCTTATAATCAGAATGATATGATAGAAATTCGAGAAGCAGAGCCATATTCCTATTGTCAATTTATAATGGGAAAAGATCACACGGCATTTGGAAGAGCACGTCATCCATTTATGACAGGAAGCGGTGGCTGGGCATATTTTTCTGCTACAAGATATATGCTGGGAATTCGTCCACAATTTGATGAACTTGACATTAATCCATGTATTCCAGCAGAATGGGATCAATTTACAGTTCACAGAGAGTGGAGAGGTGCTGTTTATGAGATTACAGTTACCAACCCACAGCATGTGATGAAGGGTGTGCAATGCATAAAGCTTGATGGAAAAGAAGTAGACCGAATCACAGTGCAGCAGTCAGATACCGTGCATCAGATTCAGGTGGTAATGGGAAAGAAGGAGGCAGTATGATTAAGTTTGGAACAGGTGGATGGAGAGCAATCATCGGGGATGAATTCACCAAGGAGAATATTCAGATCTTATCCAGGGCACTTGCGGATAAGATGAAGGATGAAGGTGTTGACAAAGAAGGAATCGTATTAGGGTATGATAAACGTTTTCTATCAAAGGAAGCAATGCAGTGGGCAGGTCAGGTATTTGCAAAAGAAGGAATAAAGGCTTATCTCATCAATAAGTCAGCTCCGACGCCACTTGTTATGTTCTATGTTATGCGGCACAAATTCCATTATGGAATGATGATTACTGCCAGCCACAATCCTGCGATATATAACGGAATCAAAGTATTCACCTACGGGGGAAGAGATGCGGATGAACAGCAGACCGCAGAAATCGAAGAGTATATTCGAAATGTGACAGATATACCTGTGGAGGAGATGGAGTACGAGAAAGCATTGAAGATGGGGCTGATCGAGGAAATCTATCCATTAAATGAATATTTAGATAATATTTTAGGAGCAGTTGATATTCCATTGATTAAGTCGAAGGCGCTTCGCGTTGCATTAGACCCAATGTATGGAGTAAGTGAAACATCACTTAAGACAATTCTTCTAACAGCAAGATGCGATGTGACGACCATCCATGACAGACACGACACCTTATTTGGTGGAAAACTCCCGGCACCAACTGTGGACACGTTGAAAAGTCTTCAGAATACAGTGGTGGATAGAGGGTGCGATATTGGTATTGCAACAGATGGGGATGCAGACCGAATCGGAATTATCGATGATACAGGACGATTCCTTCACCCAAATGATATTCTGGTAATCTTGTATTATTATCTAGTACGATACAAAGGCTGGAAGGGCTCGGTTGTCCGAAATATCTGTACGACACACAGACTGGATCGCATTGCAGAGGCGTTTGGTGAGAAATGCTATGAAGTACCTGTTGGATTTAAGTATATTTCTGCCAAAATGAATGCAACGGATGCGATTATTGGAGGGGAATCATCAGGAGGCCTGACAGTTCGGGGACACATCAATGGAAAGGATGGAATCTATGCAGCAGCACTTCTTGTGGAGATGATTGCGGTAACAGGAAAGCCACTTTCCCAATTAGTAAAAGAGATAGAGGGTGAGTTTGGAACTATTCATATGGAGGAGCGCAACTATAAATTCTCACAGGAGAAGAAAGAACATATCTTCAAAATTCTCTTAGAGGATAAGAGACTGCCAGAGATCCCTTATGAGATAGAAAAGGTGACATATCTCGATGGCTGTAAGGTATACTTCCAAAATGGTGGATGGCTTTCTGCGAGATTTTCGGGAACAGAACCATTACTTCGCATTTTTTGTGAAATGCCAGATGAGAAGGACGCGGTTTCCCTTTGTATATTATTTGAAGAATTCTTGAATATAGATTGACTTCTAATTTGGGGCGTAGTTACAATGTAACTACGTCCTTGTTTGGATTTGGATGTATTGAAAGAAATTGGGGGTATCACATGAGAAAAACTACATTGAAATGGGGCATGATACGGATGCTGACCATTGGCTGGTTTCTGCCACTTTTGGCGATCATTGTATTTGTAATGGTCACAGTCACTGGAAAAGTAAATAGTCAGGTGCAGCACACGGTGGTTACTTCTGCAGATAAGGCAGTAGAAATCTGTGATATGCGTATTGAGGACGCGATTACTGCATCGAAAAATGCATCCTATATGCCAACGATAAAGAATTGCTATGCAGAGTATCTACAGAATGGAAATCATCGTCAGCTCTATGAGAAGATTACCTTGTATCTGGAAGAACAATATAAGTATAACTCCAGCTTTAAATGTACGATGCTGTATTTTACGTCTGAACCGGATAATATTTATTATACTTATCGTGACAGAGCGGATGCAACCTATTCCAGCATACAGGCATTTCAGGTTCGTGCCCAAAAGCTGGTGCAGGAAAAGGCAAAGGAAATTGATACCGCAACCGTTTTTATGAAGGTTGGGAATAGTGTTTATATGGTTCGAAATATAGTTAATTCCAAGTATGAGCCAATCGCCGTGATTACTATGGAGCTGGATACCGCAGAGATTTTTGAAAGCTTGGAAAGCATCTGGAATTATGAGAATTCAGAAGTCTATATAGATGGAAGTCTGGTATATGGGGACGAGAGACAAGGAAAGTTCTGGAATCATACAGATGACGTGGTAAATGATACCTGCAGCTACAATGTTACAAAGAAGGGGGCAGCCCTTGTAAGACAGACAAAGGCTTGCAGGAACACAGTAACTTATGGAGTTAATCTGGATTCTGTGGCACTGCTTGGGGAAATCAATAATGTGAAATTGATTTTCATTGCGGAATTATTGTTTTTGATTCCAATGATTTTTATGATACTACACTTTTTCCAGCATCGGGTGAACCGTCCAATTCATGATCTGACAGTCAGTGCCAGGGAGATTGAGAACGGAAATTATGGATACAGAATAAACTGCAAGAGCAAGGATGAGGAATTCTATTATCTAGACGAGGCATTCAATCAGATGTCGGAACAGCTTCAGCTGCAATTTGAAAAAATATATTTGGAGGAGATCGCACTTCGAGATGCCAATATCATGGCATTGCAATCGCAGATTAATCCGCATTTTCTAAATAATACATTAGAGATTATTAACTGGGAAGCAAGGATGACCGGGAATCAGAAGGTAAGTGGAATGATCGAAGCACTCTCCACCATGCTGGAAGCAACGATGAATCGCTCAGGACAGAAGCTGATTACTCTGGAAGAGGAACTGAATTATGTAGATGCCTATTTGTTTATTATTGCTCAGCGCTTCGGGGAAAAATTCGAATTCCGTAAAGAGATGGACGAAAAACTGCTCTCAACCATGGTTCCGAGGCTGATTATACAGCCAATCATGGAAAATGCAGTGGAGCACGGAATGAATATGGCACAGAAGGGGTGGATTCAGCTCCGCATTTTTGCAATTGAGGATAAAGTATATATTGAAGTAAAGGATAATGGAAAATTAACAGAGGAAGAAGAGAACAAGATTCAAATGCTTCTTTCAGAGGATCATGAGATGCAAAGAGGAAAATCTATGAGCCTTGGTATCCGTAATGTAAATAGACGATTGAAGATTATCTACGGAAACGATTGTGGTCTGTTCTTTACGCGAAGTGAGCACGATCATACGATAAGTACCATTGTTGTGAATCGCTATACGGAAACGGATGCACAATAAAAGGCAATAAATGGCAAACTCAATCATTCATTCTTTGGCCTGTTTCCTTTATGATGGATTTAGATGATAAATGGTCATCCAAACAATGTATAGGAGGTATTTTATATGAAAAGGAAGGTATTAGCACTTGTGTTAGCAGTAGCGACTATGGCGTCCATGGTGGGATGTGGAAGCAAAGACGCAGACGCAAGCGAAAATGGCGGCGACGCTGCCAAATCAGGGGTTGAGTTAACCGTAACAACATTTGCGGGAGAAGATGGAAACGCCAAGAATTTTGAAAAGGCAGTAAAGGACTGGCAGTCAGAAACAGGAAATAAAGTAGTTGATACATCTGCAACATCAGATGAAACCTTTAAGACAAGAGTAATTACTGACTTTGAGACTGGATCAGAACCAGATGTACTGTTCTTCTTTAATGGGGCAGATGCAAACAGCTTTATTGAAGCTGGAAAAGTTGTTTCAATTGATGAAATTCGTGAAGAATATCCAGATTATGCAAAGAACATGAACGACGATCTCATTGCTGATTCTCTTGTGGATGGCAAGAAATATGCAGTACCAGTTAACGGATACTGGGAAGGAATGTTCGTGAATACAGAAGTTCTAAAGGCAGCAGGTGTTGAGATGCCAGGAGCAGATTACACTTGGGAGCAGTTCCAGACCGATTGCGAGAAAATCAAAGCAGCAGGTTATACTCCAATTGCAGCAGCTCTCGGAAATATTCCTCATTACTGGTGGGAGTATTCCATCTTCAATCAGCAGAATCTAGATACACATATGACTGTTCCAGCTACAGTAGACGAAGAAGAGGGACAGCACTGGATTGATGGAATGGAAGATATTAAATCTTTATATGAAGCAGGATTTTTCCCAGACAATACATTATCTGCAACAGATGATGAGACCTTTGCAATGTTTACAGATGGCAAAGCAGCATTCCTTATCGATGGTTCATGGAAGGTTGGCGGTATTGTAGCAGCATGCCAGTCTGATGCAAATGATCCTTCTACACTGGACACAGCAAAGCTTGAGAACTTCGACGTTACATATGTTCCAGGTAAGGGAGAACGTAAAGCAACTGACTTAATTGGTGGACTTTCAATGGGCTACTATATTACAAAAGAAGCTTGGGATGACCCAGATAAACGTGAAGCAGCAGTTAACTTTGTATCCTATATGACTTCCGATGAAATGGTGCCAATTTTTGCACAGCATACAGCAAGTGCATTGAAAAATGCTCCAGAAGTTGATGCAAAAGCATTTAACTCACTTCAGATCAAGGCAATTGATATGATGTCAGGCGTAACCTCACTTACAGGAGCTGTACAGGATATATTCAATGGAGACTGCAGAGTATCTACATTTGATGGAATGCCAGAGATTGTAACAGGCAAAGTAAGTGCAAAGGATGCGGTATTTGAAGGATTGAAAGCATACGCACAGCAATAAGAACTAGATAATATAAGCATAATGGCCGGAAGATCAAGTGATGGAGCTTGCCTCCGGCCATTTTATTCACCAGAGTGTACCAAATGAATACCAGTGACACTCAGTTTCGTTAAAAGATGCAAAGTTTGTGGAAACGGTAGGTTGTCCACGGAATAGGAAAGAGGGTAGCCTATGGGCGCAAATATTTATAAAAATAAGAAATTATTGTTATTCTTTCTAGTACCTGCGTTTGCCTTTATGATTGTTTATCTGTATTATCCATTTTTCATGAATATCATAAACAGCTTTATGAAAATCAAGGTATTAGGAATTACTACAAATGAATGGAATAAGCCATTCTATGCAAATTATGTGGAAATGTTTCAGGATTCCAATGTGGCGGTGGCCATTAAAAACACATTACTTATGATGCTGGTAACGATTGTAGGACAGGTGGGAATCGCCTTATTACTAGCACTTCTTGTTGATAATATTAAAAAAGGAACACATTTTTTCCGGACTGTATTTTTCTTCCCAATTGTTATTTCAGCTACAGCATTGGGATTGTTATTTAATCTGATCTTCTTATATGACAAGGGTATGTTAAACCAGTTCTTAGAATTATTCGGAAAGACCACATTGACAGATTGGAAGTCAGAGGGACTGGCTCTCATTACCATGATGCTTCCAGTTATGTGGCAGTATGTGGGATTCTATTTCGTGATTTTGGTAACTGGGCTGAATAACATCCCTGATGAGCTGTATGAAGCTGCAACGATTGATGGTGCAACAAAAATGCAGCGTGTGCGTTACATAACAATGCCACTTCTTCACAATGTAATCTGTACCTGCGTGGTTCTTGCAGTAACTGGTGCGCTTAAGGTATTTGATCTTCCGTGGACCATGTTCCCGAAGGGTATGCCACTGAAATCGTCCTTCCTTACTGGTACTTATATGTATTATCAGACCATGGAAGCCAAGAACGTAGACTATGGTGCTGCACTTGCAGTTATGATTGTAATACTTGGAATTGTTCTGTCAAAGACGGTAAATGCAATTTTCAAGGAAAAGGATTATTAGGAGGGAATGTTCATGGCTGGTTATGGTATAATGAAAAAAAAGAAATTTTCAATCGGAACCTGTGTCATATATATTGTCCTGTCGATATGGGCATTGACAACAATTTATCCGATTTTCTGGGTGATAGAGAACTCATTTAAAGCGAAAGACAAGATTCTTGCGAATTCATTTGCACTTCCATTGGGCGAGCTGTTTACAACTGCCAACTATAGGAAAGCATTTGAGAGTTTAAATATATTTGGAGCTTATAGAAATAGTATTTGTATTTCTGTAACTGTCGCAGTGGTGGTTGTGCTTCTTGCAGGAATGGCAGCCTTCGCCTTGGTGAGATATGATTTTAAATTAAAGGGATTTTTGAATTCCATGGTAGTAGCAGGAATGATGTTCCCAGTGTTTGCAACAATTATTCCAGTGTTTCATATGGAGAGTACATGGGGGATTACCAATACATCAAGCTGGGGGCTTAATATGCTGTCGGTAATACTTCCACAGATTGCAGGAAATCTGTCCTTTGCAATTGTAGTATTAAGCGGATATATTAAGGGACTGCCAATTGAGCTGGAAGAAGCTGCATTCCTTGAGGGCTGCAATTCGTTCCAGATCTTTCATAAGGTGATTATGCCTTTGGCAAAGCCTTCATTTGCTACAGTAATGATCTTCTCATTCCTGTGGAGCTATAATGATTTGTTTACACAAATGTTCTTTTTGCGAAGACCGGAGATGCGTGCCATTACGGTACTTTTGAATAACCTGACATCTCAGGAAGGAACCAACTATGGTTTGATGGCTGCGGCTGTAACATTGGTTGTGGTTCCAGTAATTATTGTATATATTTTCTTGCAAAAATATATTATTAAAGGAATGACAGCAGGTGCTGTGAAGGGTTAACTATGTATAAGGTGATTATTGTAGACGATGAGCCTATTATTGTTGAGGGAATGACAAAGGCTCTGGATTGGAGCAAATATAACTGTAGAGTTGTGGGGTGCGCTCTCAGCGGAAAAGAGGGGCTTGAGCTGGTGGAAAAGGAGCAGCCTGACATTTTGATTTCGGATATTCATATGCCGGGAATGGATGGGCTTACTATGATTGCCAGCGTCAAATCACAGTATCCACAGATTCAGGTGATGATATTGACAGGCTATCGTGATTTTGATTATTGCCAGCGGGCGATTTCCCTAGGGGTATCGCGCTTTGTGTTGAAGCCATCAAAGATGGAAGAGCTGGAAGAGGGCGTTCAGGCAATGACGGAAAAGCTCGAACCAAAATCGGAGCGAAATGAAGATTCGGTAGGAAATACAGCTGACTGTGACAAGAAATCGCCTGAGCAGGAAGAAGAGGTCAGTATTCCTGGAGTGGAGGTATGCTGTAATCCTGCCAGCAATTTTATTGTGAAGCAGGCACTGGCTTATATTGAAGAACACTACAAGGAACGAGTGAAACTGTCAGATGTGGCTGACCATGTATATGTGAGCCAGTGGCATCTTAGCAAGCTGTTGAATCGTTATACCAATCAGACCTTCTCAGATATTCTGAATACCATTCGGATTGAGAAAGCAAAGGAGCTGCTTAAGGACCCGGCACTTAGAATCGGAGATATTGCTGAGGAAGTGGGATTTCTTGATATGGCACATTTCTCAAGGGTGTTCAAAAAGCTGGTGGGAA
>CAZTGP010000029.1:0-32721 GCA_964613325.1 uncultured Roseburia sp.
TTGTGATTATAGTGGCAGAGTTGGGCTTGCTGGTTGCTTTTTCCCCATATTCGTTGTATCTTGTTCTTATAGGCGGGGCTTCGATTGGACAACTGGGAATCTGTGCTTTACTTTACCCTGTTGTGAGAAAAAGAATCATTGAGCCTTATGAGCGACAATCTGTGTGAGGTGGCGTGGGTATGACAACAATTAAAGAAATTGCGAAACTATGTAATGTATCTGTGGCAACGGTATCAAACATTGTAAATCATAAAGGGTCTGTGAGCGAAGAAACTAGAAAACGTGTGCAGAAGGTGATAGAGGAGAAGAACTATACACCAAATACTGTGGCTAAGAATCTAAAAGTACGCAACACAAGAAGCATTGGGGTCATAGCTGAGGATATGACCGTTTTTGCGTTACCGGATATTATAGATGGAATTACCGAATATTGTGAGAAGGAAGATTATCAGATTCTGCTGGTAAATCTCCGATTATATAAGAAATTTGCAGACAAGTATTATCAGGACAATAATCATAAAAATATTGTTCATAAAGAGATCCAGAAGCTTCGGGCAAAACAGGTGGAGGGAATTATCTATGTGTCAGCCCATGAGAGACTGATCAATGTGATTCCAGATAATCTTCCGATTCCTACGGTTGTGGCCTATGGATTTACGAATAAGAAAGAGGTTCCCTCTATTGTAGTGGATGATACACAGGGGGCAAGAAGTCTGATAAGTTATCTCATCTCCTGTGGGCACAAAGAAATCGGTGTGATTGCAGGAAAGAAGGATTCACTGCATACTCAGGCACGTCTGGAGGGCTACCAGCAGGCGTTGTATGAAGCAGGACTTTTGTATAATCCGAATTTGATTCAATATGGTGAATGGGATAGAGAGAGCGGTTACAAAAATACAGAAAGCTTGGTGCGTGAAGGGGTTACGGCAATCTTTTGCATGAATGATGTAATGGCAGGAGGAGCTTATGACAAGCTGGATGAACTTGGCTATCAGGTAGGAAAAAATATTGCAGTGGCAGGTTATGATAATCGTGAGATGGCAAGCTACGAGAGACCTGCGATTACAACTATGGGTTTACCGCTTCATGATATTGGCTATTGTGCCAGTGAGGTTATCTTGAAGATGTTAAGCCATGAGCCGCTGGAGCATGAAGATGGGATATATTATCTGGAATGTCAGCCTTATATTCGAGACTCAGTGAATAAATTATAATACGAACCAATTACGCTAATTCGGTTACAGTTTACGACATAAAGAAAAATGAATGAAGATTTCCACTATAATGTAAAATATGAAATAAAGATTGATTTATTATAGGAGGAATTATGCTAAACATAACACGATTTACCTGTGAAAATATATTGCAAGGATGTGTAACCGATGAAAGCCATCCAAGATTCTCTTTTGTTGTGGAAAGCGATAAAGAGAATGCATATATAGAAAATGCAAAGCTTTCGGTGAATGGCTGGGATGTTTGCACCAAAGAGCAGATTGCTATTCCATATGATGGAGAAGAACTACAACCATTCACAACCTATGATGCAATGCTAGAGGTGGAGGATAATCATGGTGACACCTGTTCGGCTCATATGGAGTTTGAGACTGGACGAATGGATACCCCTTGGAATGCGCAATGGATTAGCGATGCGGATTATCATTTTACGGAGAAAGCGGTGTCTCCGAAGCCGATGATTTTTCAAAGAGAATTTGCCTTCAATAAAAAAATAGTCAGTGCAAAAATATATGCGACTGCAATTGGAATATATGAGTTATCGTTAAATGGGACAAAGGTTGGCGAGGAGTATTTTGCACCCGGCTTTACTTCCTATAAGAGTAATCTTCAGTATCAGACCTATGATGTAACGGAACAATTGAAAGAGTCTAATACACTATATGCGGTGGTTGCTGGTGGCTGGGCAGTAGGTTCTTTTATCTATACCAGAAAAAACCGCGTCACTGCAGATAGACAGGCACTTCTTATGGAACTTCGTGTGACATACGAAGATGGAACAACAGAAGTGATTGGAACCGATGAAAGTTGGAAGGTCACTGAAGAGGGGAATTATAAAGAAGCAGATTTCTATGATGGGGAGACCTTTGACGCAACAATTGATTTAAAACAGATTTCGTGGAGAAATGCATCGAAGGAAGTGCTTCGTATTGCACCGGAAATAAAAGCTTCCTATGGAGCACCAGTAAAAGCCCATGAGCATATGAAACCAATCTCCTGTAAAATGGTGGAAGATCAATTAATCTATGATTTTGGACAGAATTTTGCTGGTGTAGTTCAACTACGGATAAACGGAAAACATGGACAGAAAATTGTGGTAAAACATGCAGAAATACTGAATCCGGATGGAACCTTGAATACTGTATTTCTTCGGACTGCAAAGGCAACTGCAACCTATATCTGTAGAGAAGGAGAACAAGAGTATTCCCCACGGCTCACATATATGGGGTTCCGCTATATTAGCATATCGGGAATTGCAGAGTCAGACATCGAAGTATCAGCATGGGCACTTTATTCTGAGGTGAAAGAGACAGGGGAATTTGTCTGCTCCAATAAGGAACTGAATCGCTTACAGGAGAATATTCTCTGGAGTGCAAAATCCAACTTTATGGATATACCAACGGATTGCCCACAGCGTGATGAACGAATGGGATGGACCGGCGATATCGCAGTATTTAGTCCTACTGCCTGCTATAATTTTGATATGAGCCGTTTCCTGGAGAAATGGTTAAAGGATGTAAGGGCGGAGCAGCTTCCAACAGGAGGTATTCCGAATACAGTTCCAGCACAGGGCTTTGGCTTTCCAACGACCATGCCGACTATGGCACTGGATTTCTGGGGAGATGCATGCATCCTTGTTCCATGGGCAGAATATATGGCAAGAGGGGATAAGCAGATTCTACAGGAATGCTATCCTATGATGAAAAAGTATGTAAAAGCTTGTAAATTCTGGGCTGGTTTATTCAGTGTGGGACAACACCGCTATATCTGGCATACGCCTTCCGTTCTTCATTTTGGAGACTGGGTTGCGCCAGATGTTCCGAAAATGAGTCAATGGCAGGGACGTAGTAAGTGGACTGCCACAGCAAGTCTTTGCAATACCAGCAATCTTATTTCGAAGATTGCCAGAATCCTTGGCTATGAGGAGGATGCGCAGAAATATCATACACTGAGCGAGCATGTGGCAGAAGCATATAAGGCAGTGTTTACAGATGGAAATGGAAAGCTGAAAGAGGAATTCCAGACAGCATATGTATTACCTTTATATTTTAATATGTTTCATGGAGAGGAAAAGAAGAAGGCGGTAGCACATCTTGTAGAATTGGTTGAAAAATCAAATTATTGCATTGGCACAGGATTCCCAGGCACACCGTATATTCTTTTTACACTGGCAGATAATGGGTATGAAGATGTTGCATATAAGATGCTCTTAAATCAGAGATGTCCATCTTGGTTATACGAAGTGAAAATGGGAGCAACGACCATCTGGGAGAGATGGGATGGCTTAGATGAACATGGAGAATGTCCGATTGGAGATGATGGGACAGATCTTATGATCTCATATAACCATTACGCAAGTGGTGCAGTAGGTGATTTCCTATATAGAAGAATAGCAGGAATTGAACCACTGTCTGCAGGATATCAGAGATTTCAGATTGCTCCAATTGTTGGTGGAGGCCTGTCTTTCGCAAGAGGAAGTGTGGAGACCTCTTATGGAAGAATCAGCTCTGAGTGGAAAGTGGAGGAATCAACATTCTCAATTACAGTAGCAATACCGATGGGGACATCTTGTGAATTGAGATTACCAGATGGAACGACAAAGGAATTATTTGGGGGCAAATACAACTTTGAAATAAATAATTTCGGAATTGATAGGAGCTAACATCGATGAAAAAAATAGAATTTAATCATGATTGGATCTGTAAATGCCAGAGCTCAGAGGATGCAGGAGTGAAAGTAACTCTGCCTCACGATGCGATGATCACAGAAGAAAGATCAGAGAAAAGCCTTGGAATTCATAATATTGGCTGGTTTGAGGCGAAAGATTATGTATATTCCAAGAAATTTCAGGTTCCAGTAAGCGATACAGAGAAGAGATACTTTTTGGAAATCGAAGGAGCCTATCATCATGCAGAAATATATGTGAATGGAACAAAAATTGGATACAGACCATACGGCTATAGTGATTTCTATCTGGATGCAACTGAGCAAATCATTCCAGGACAGGAAAATGAGATACAGATTTATACCAAGAATTCGGATCAGCCAAACAGTCGCTGGTATTCCGGTACAGGATTGTATCGACCTGTACATATGTATGTGGCAGAAGCAGAACACATTTTATGTAACGGAGTTCATGTCCGAACCTTGGATTATCAGACTGGAGAGATAGAAGTTGAAGTGAAAGCTACTGGAGTAGGCAGTATTGCAGTTCAGATAATGGATGGAAACCAGTTGGTGGCAGAGACAGCTGCGGAGCTTGAGCAGTATGTATCGGAGGCGGAGACCTTTAGTGGGCTGATGTCTAGAACAAACAACACGGATATGGAGATTCAGGGGAGAGCAACCGTTCAATTGACTGTTCCGGAGCCTAAATTATGGAATACAGATACGCCATACCTTTATCAGTGCCGTGTAATATACAAGCAGGATGAGCAGACAACCTCTTTTGGAATTCGTACACTGGATTGGAATGAAAAACAGGGAATTACCTTAAATGGACAGCATATTATTCTGCGGGGAGCCTGCATCCATCATGATAATGGCATCCTTGGTGCATGTGCTTATCCAGAGGCGGAAGAACGTAAAATACGTATTATGAAGGAAAATGGATACAATGCCATTCGCTCTGCCCACAATCCATGCTCAAAAGCACTGCTTGAAGCTTGTGACAGACTTGGCGTTTTCGTGATGGATGAGTATGTAGATGTCTGGTATATTCACAAAACAGAGCATGATTATGTGGACTATATGGAGAAATGGTGGAAGACGGATCTGAAGGAAATGGTAGATAAGGATTATAACCATCCTTCAGTTATTATGTATTCCACTGGAAATGAAGTGGCTGAGACAGCTCAGAAAAGAGGAATTGCACTTACTGGGCAGATGACAGAATATCTGCATCAGTTAGATGCAACACGTCCCGTAAGCTGTGGAATCAACATCTTTTTCAATTTCCTAAGTTCTATCGGATTTGGTGTATATAGCGATGAAAAAGCAAAGAAGGAATTAGAAAACGCGAAAAAGAATGCTAAATCAGAGGGGGAAAAGAAGAAAAAACCAGTGGGAAGTGAATTCTATAATACACTGGCAGGATTGTTAGGCGATTCCACCATGAAAATAGGAGCTACCCTTTATCCGTGTGATTTAAAAACGAAGGATGCATATGCCAATATGGATATTGCAGGCTACAATTATGGAATCTTTCGCTATCGACATGATTTGAAGAAATACAAGAACCGTTTGATTCTTGGAAGTGAAACTTTCTGCCGTGATGCATATTCGTTCTGGGAAAAGGCAAAGAAATATCCAAGAATTGTAGGGGATTTTGTCTGGGCAGGAATGGATTATATCGGTGAAGCTGGAATTGGAGCTTGGGAGTATGAAGATTACGTTCCGAAGGATGGAAGCAAGGCCGGATGGCTGACAGCAGGAAGTGGAAGAATTGACATACTTGGTAATCCAAATGGAGAGGCTCTCTATACGAAGGTGGCATTTGAACAGACGGATGAGATCTATATTGCGGTGAAACCAGTATATCAGACAGGTAAGCATTCCCCATCAGCCTGGAAGATGACAGAAGCAGTTCCAAGCTGGTCCTACAGGGGATGTGCTGGAAATAAGGCGGAAGTGGAAGTGTATGCACGTGCAGCAGAGGTGGAGCTGTTCCTCAATGGAAAAAGCGTAGGACGCAAGAAGCTGAAAAAGAATTGTGTTGCACGGTTCCATATCCAGTATGAGGACGGAGAACTGGAGGCGGTAGCATATAATGCCGCAGGAGAGAAAATAAAAGAAACGTCCCTTCAAACAGCGGATGCATCTACTCAATTAAATTTGATCCCTGAGTCAGCTGCAACAAAGGCAGAAGCACTTACATTTATTCGGCTGGAATATACAGATGATAAGGGTATCTGGAAACCAATGGAGAAGCACAACGTGACAGTGAAGGTGGAAGGCGGAATTCTAAAGGGACTGGGAAATGCCTGCTCCTATAATCTGGATGGCTATGATAAGGAGTCTACTAGAACCTATTATGGCAAGGCTCTTGCAGTGGTTCAGGCAGATGGAACTGGACCAGTTGTTGTGAAAGTGACAGATGAGACAAGAGAATATACTGTGAGTATTCCTTGTGAAAAGTAGAAAATGCGAAACCGGAAGCAATTGATTTGCTCCCGGTTTTTGCCATATCTATTCATATAGGAAAATACAATTGATTTTTAACAATTGAAAATTAAGTAAAAGTAGAATATCCTTAGAAGAATAGAAGGCAAAGTGATGGAGATTGGAAGATGGGAGGACGCAAATGATACGTGTTGCAATTGTCGAGGATGACAAAAATTACGCGGAGAGTTTGAGAAAATATATTGTTCGATACGAGAATGAGAGCGATCAGCGTTTCCAGGTAACATGGTTTCAGGATGGAGAAGATATTGTAGAGAGCTATAAAGCGAATTACGATATCATATTAATGGATATCGAGATGCAGTTTATGGATGGAATGACCACTGCCGAGGAAATCCGTAAAAGTGATTCCGAAGTGGTGATTATTTTTATTACGAATATGCCGCAATATGCCATGAAAGGCTATGAGGTGGAAGCACTTGATTATGTGTTAAAGCCAATCAATTATTTTGCATTTTCCCAGAAAATTGAGCGCGCAATCAAGCGAATGACACACAGACAGAAAAAGTATATTCAGATCTCCTATAAAGGAAAAATGAAGAAACTCGACGTGACTGAAATCTGGTATGTGGAGGTACAGGATCACGATCTCTTTTTTCATACCAGTGAAGGAGAATTCTCACAGCGAGGCACCATGAAAGAAATAGAGGAAACATTAAATGAAGAAGCTTTTTTTAGATGCAATAAGGGATATCTAATCAACCTTGACTATGTGAATGGAGTTGAGGGAAGTGATGTCCTGGTAGGGGAAGATAAAGTACAGGTCAGCCGGTCCAGAAAAAAGGAATTCTTAGATGCGCTGAACAATCATATGAACGAGGTGAGTAAATAATGAATGTTGACTGGGTCAATACGCCAGGTGGATATTATGCCATTGCCTATTTTCTATCCTGTGTGATGATGATAGCAAATAGCCCTAAAAAATTGAACCGATTTGAACGGTGGGGAAGCTTAGCAGCATTTGGGATATTGTTATTTACGTTAATGTCTGTAACATATGGAACTTCACAATTCCTTTTTGTACCGTTTATTCTCATATTCTTTGCGATGATGTGGGGGACCATTTATATGAATTGCAAATATGATTTGGGTACTTCAATACATTTTACTGCAAGATGTTTTATTATAGGGGAATTCATTGCATCATTTGAATGGGAAGTCTTCTATTATGCAACGCATTATCGCATTTTACCATTGAATATATTTACGAGTATTGGATTATTGATTGTGGTGGACGGATTATGTATTACAATTATCTATTTCCTGGAAAAGAAAAATCGGGAAGTAAATAAGAATCTTCAGATTAATCTTAGAGAGTTGTTTTCAGTGGCAATTATTACGCTGGCCGTGTTTGTAATGAGTAATATTAGCTATGTATTCCAGAATGCGAATATTGGAAGTGTTGCTACCTCGCAGCTATTTGTAGTGCGAACCTTAGTTGATCTGGGGGGCGTGGCTCTTCTTTATGCATATCATGTTCAGCTTGGAGATTTAAACATGCGCTATGAGGTGGAACGACTTCAGGATATGCTAGAAATGCAGCACCATAATTATGAGATGCTTGAACAGAGCGTAAATGTGGTAAATCAGAAATATCATGACCTGAAGTATCAGATTGCGGTACTAAAATCTGAGGCAGGTGCTCAGGAAAGTCTGGCATATCTGAACCAGATGGAGCAGGAAATAAAGGCATATGAGGCGCAGAATAAGACGGGAAACAAAATACTTGATACGATTCTGACCGGTAAATCGCTGTATTGCCAAAGTAATTGGATTGAGCTTACCAGTGTTGCAGATGGAGAAGCAATCAGTTTTATGGACCCCATCGATATTAGCACATTGTTCGGGAACATGCTGGATAATGCAATTGAGAGTGTGTTGAAAATCGAAAAGAAGGAGCGCCGTCTCATTCATCTTGCTGTAACAAAGCAGAAAAATTTCCTGCGAATACGTATGGAGAATTGCTATGATCAGGAATTGAAATTTGAGAAGGGGATGCCAGTTACATCCAAAAGCGATAAGAAATATCATGGATTTGGATTAAAAAGTATAAAAAGTACCGTGAAGAAATATGGAGGCTCTACAACTATCCAGGCAGAAAATGGATGGTTTGAAATCCGTATTCTGATACCGCTCAAATAGTTATCATTTAGACAGCTATCTACCGCCTTCCTAGTGAGAGGAAGTGGTTAGGTAGCTGTCATATTTTTGCCATGAGTAATGTCTTTTATAGTTATCCAATTCGTCAGAAGGGACAGAAATTAAAAAGCTGGAATTATTACCCATCAGATTACTTCCTACGGAATAATCAGATGGAGAACCTGTAAGGATGAGCTCTTGAAAATTAGGACAATTGTGAAACATGTCGTCATATAAAATGCCGATATTCGTTGATATCGTAAGCTGACGCAGGGAAGCACATTCATAAAAGGCTGATTCAGAAATGCCTACAACGTTTTCATCTTCGTAGACGCCGGGAATAATCAATTCTGTCTGTGACTGCCCCTGCTGCGTTAACCCAGTGATAAGTAGTCCATGATCTGTGAGTGTATAGGTGAAACAATCTGCATCTCGATTATCAGAATAGGAAGCAGGTGAATCTGAAGTATCTGGAAGCTCGGGCATAGAAATATCTGGGATCTCAACTTTTGAGGTGTCCTGAAACAGGATTTTTAGGTCATCGATCATAAGCTTGGTATATAGTATGGCACCACTGTCATTTAGGTGGTAATTCGTGTCATAGAACCAGCCACCTTCCAGAATACTTTTATGAGGGCTGCCTAGAATTGGAAAAGTGAGCTGATCCTTCAGATAGCTGACATATTTGTCAATTGCTGCCTTTGTGGTACCAGGGGATAGTGCCAGCTCATTCATGGCAGGAAAGTGGTAGTATACCATAGCACCACGTTTGGCCACATACTTGGCAAACTGATTCATTTCATCCACATAGTCTGATGTGATGACAGAATTGGAAAATGAGATCAGATCGTTGGGATTATAGCCCTGCTCCATAATATTTGCTTTGCGATCCTGATATGAAATATCTCCGTATTCATTAAAAGAAGAACGGGAATAGATGCCACTTCCAGTGGGAGAGCCGTTTACCTGATAGAAGAGCTTTCTGGCAGCAAAAGCTGGAAAAGCCGTAGCAAGCGCTTCATATCGGCTGGAGTCCAACAGGGTAAGATGGGGAAAATCGCCATCTAATGCCTGCCAGACATCCGCACCAGACACATAATCAGATAATGTCTGTTCATGCTGTTCGGGCATAATGATATAGATGTCACCCTCATGAATATTGGCCTTGGCCCAATCTAACATGACTACAGTTCCCATATCTGCATAGAGTCCAAAATCAACAATGTCGTATTCCGGGAACTGCTTGGCAAGAAGCTCGCTTTTGATGGAAAAAGGAACGCTGCTGCCGCCGATGATAACAATCCGTTTTCCGGAGGTGTTTTCCAGACGCTGTAATTTGTATTTCATCTCTCCTAGAAATGTATCATCATACTGGGGTGGAAGTACAAAACCGCAGAAGAGAAAGACTGCTGGAAGAAGGCAAAGAAGCAGTATAAAAAGAAGATGAAGTTGTCTAGGGGTAATATGTTTGTTTTTCTTCATAATATGAGACCCTTCTGATTCTTAAAATTGAAAATAAATAAAAGAGGTAGATCCATTTGTGGTTAAAATTAATATGCGACAGAGAATGACGGTTAAAATTAAAACAAAATAAATCAAAACAGTCCCAAGCTCTTTCGCCATAGAAAACGCGTCAGCTGACTTATGGGACGCAAGTGCCGGCAATTGCTCCAGGTAAGGCAAAAGAAGCATGGTGCAGAGTACAATCATAAATTGCAGGCTGCTTGCGCCAAGGCCGGTAAGCAATTGCTGTGGCATAAATCGTGTAAAAATAGAAGTAATAATATACAAAGCATCGGTAAGTGAAGGTGCTCGGAAGAAAATCCATGCAAAGCATACCAGCACAAAGGTTAAGATACGACCCAAAGGTCTCCATCTGGCAGGGATGGTTTTCTTCTTCAAAAGCAAGGTTTCCAGTATCAGATAGACTCCATGTATACCACCCCAGATCAAATAGGTTATATTGGCACCATGCCATAGACCACTGACTAGAAAGGTGAGCAGTATATTTACACATTGACGAAAGCAGCCTTTTCGATTGCCACCAAGGGGAATGTAAAGGTAATCCCGAAACCAGCGCGTAAGACTCATATGCCAGCGGCTCCAGAAGTCGCGAATCGAAACAGCCCGATAAGGATGGTTGAAATTGTTTGATAGATGAATACCAAGGAAAAGAGCACAACCTCTTGCAATGTCTGTGTAGCCGGAAAAGTCACAGTATATCTGAAAGGCAAAGAAGATGGTCGCAGCAAGGAGTGCAGCCCCACTGGCGTGGGCGATATCCGAATAAGCAGTATTCACAAATAGAGCCAGTGTATCCGCAATCAGTATTTTCTTTGCATAGCCTCTCAGCAGAAGCCGAAGTCCCTGTACGACATCATCTCCTTGGGGAGCGAGTGTGCCATGGAGCTGAGGAAGCAGGTCTTTCGGGCGCTCAATTGGTCCTGCCACCAGCTGTGGAAAGAATACAATAAACAGTGCATAGTAAGCAAAATTCGTCTCAGCCTCGACCTTACCAGAATAGACATCAAAACAATAGGACATAGTCTGAAAGGTATAAAAGGAGATTCCCATTGGCAATAAAATTGGAAAGCCAGAGAATTCAGCAGAAATACCAAACAAATTCAATATAGAGCATGTACTGGTAAGAAAGAAATTGAAATACTTAAAAAAGATCAATGTCCCGATACATACAAGAATTGTAACAGCAATGGCGCATTTTCTTACAGATAATGAGTTTGTGCGATTCATAATACGCCCAGAAAAATAGGATACAGTGGTTGTGAGGAGTATAAGTATCAGAAAACGGACATCATAATAAGCGTAAAAGAAATAGGAGGAAGCAAGTAAGAAAGGCATTCTTGCTTTCTTAGGTAATATCCGAAGGAGTATTATGATAAATGGAAGGAAAATAATAAAAGCAGGAGAAGTAAAGCTCATGAGTTACCTCCCTTCGGAAGAAACAGAATACAGCAAAGGAGAAGCACAAGCATCATAAGACCGAAAAGTTCCCAGAGAGGGAGCGCATAATAGAAGCCATAAAAAACGATTCCTCCCACGGACAGTGAGACCATTACAGCCAGAAGTATTGTAGAGAGAACACTGTGTTTTCTTGCAATTGAAGTTAGAACAAGTAATAGTATGGCTAGTATAAACAGTAGCAGAATAAGTGGATATTGAAAAAGTATCAGATTCATGGCTGCTCCTCCAAAAAAGGCTGTAATTCTTGAATAATATTTGTGGTGTGAAGCTGAACACCCTCAGTGCTTAGGTGATTGTCTGTTCCATTGAAATAGTATGGGTCCATCAAGGAGCCCTCTATGGGTGAGATAACCTCTGCATGAAGTGCTGTAGCCAAATAAGCTTCAAGAGAGCTGATGGATTCAGGGGTACTGTCTTCGGAGATGCTGATATTACTCCGTGGAGAGTAAGTGAATAGTACGAGAACTCCTTGGCTCTGTAAGGCATCATAGATGGCATTGATCCCATTGATGTCCTGAGCTCTTATATATTTGGCATTATAGTATGCACGTTTGATGCCAAAGCTTTTTCTATCCTCATTGTTCTTACGAAATACAATATAGTCGCCATAAGAATTGTAGGAAAAAGAAGTCAACTGATTCCCATCTTCATCATAATAGGAAGCCGAATCGGAGTAGCTTCTTGGTTCCATATCGATTCGGCTCTGGTTATACTGGGTAAAGGAATCAAAAATCTGGGTGAAGTCACGAGAGTCAAGACCCGCAAGCATATCATAGTTGGATTCCATCATACAAAAGGTCTCTTTATCCAAAGCGGATTCTCCACAGAACTGGGTATCTATGGCATCAAGTTCAGGGGAGCTTAATACCACATCATTGGGCTTCACATACTGGAGCATGATCTTGGCCTGTGGTAACATATTAGAATAAGCATAGACCCCCATATTCACTACTTTGTAATCTGGATATGCGGACTCCAGCAGTGGACTGTCATAGCCAAAACGTGCGGAAGAACCACAGAAAAGTATCAGTTTTTTCTCATCGCGCACAGAGGAAAGGTAATCGACCTTATCAGCAAGGGTGTCAAAGTAGCTTCCACTGTATACAGGATCGGTGGCAGCATTGATATGAAGGTGTGTGATGTCATAGCTTTGAAATGCATCCTCTGGAAATCTCTGAATGTTGTCAAAGAAATAGAAATCAGTAACAGAAACATTGCCAAATGCATGTGAAGCAATATCTGTAATCGTTGGAGGCAATGCCAGTGTCTGAAGTGATAGATCAGAAAATGCATTTTCTCCAATCCCAGTTACTGGATATCCATCGATAGAGCCCGGAATGATAAGGTCACCAGATCCGCGGTAGCCAGTAATGGTAAGAGAGCCATCAGCAGCTTGCTTAAATGAAAAATCGGATGCAGGAGAACAGACCAGCGTATCTAAATAGAGATTCAAATTCGGTGAGCCACTGTGATCTATGCGGCTTCCAAAGCCAATGTGTGTTCCAGTTCCGTCAAGAGCTGTGTTCCAACCGATTGGCAGCTTGGTGTCAGTGGAGGTTGATTCGGAAATTGCGTGATATGGCAATGAATTATGCCGCAGATGAGGACCTTCTTCTGAGAGAAAGGCAAGCTCCTGGCCGGAATTATAATAGATAGTGGTGTAGGAACGTGCAGTGGTAAAGCGGATCACTGCGGAATAACGAATATGGTGTAACGTGAGCTCATAGTAGTCATAACTTAATGATTCGCTCAGCTTGGATGAGATAGCGTAATCGTCAAAATTCACAGATGCAATACGATAACCGTGCGGTAATCCAACAGATACAGTAAGATCATCAAGCTGAGATATTTCGTAGATCTGTTTTGGTAGAAAAAGGTCAGAGTTATCCTCAAAAAGAATGGTACATTTTGGCGTAGGGGTTCCATAGGACATGCATCCAGAAAGGAATAGTGCCGCAAGGAATAATATCGGAATCAATTGTAGTAATCGCTGATATTGTCTACGCCTCATAAGTACCTCCAAAATTAACAAGATGGTAGCATCTCATAATTGTTTTGTCAACGTGCACGTGAGGATACGTTAGGAAGGATACGGATTGCGTCAGAAATGATACGGTTCACGATGGTGAAAGGTTCTACTCAATAAATTATGCTATGATTCTAAACATGTAAGAGACACAAAATATTCTCATACATGGATTGTAAAGTCGTCGGGAGGATGGCAACACAGATTGAAGGAGGAAAAGGAATGAAATCGCAAAAACTAATACCTTTGTTTAGAGGGTTATCATCGGTTATGGTTTCTGTAATGACGTTATCCATTATGGGTTCAACGCTTGCGGATAGCTACAGATCCAAATTAGATGATGCACTGGGAACACAGAGCTACATCACATTGAGTGATGAAGAGTCTGCAAAATACGTGACAGACTATGAGACCATCGAGGATATGGCTGCGGCAGCTAAGGACATTGCAGTACGAGAAGGTGAAGAAGGAACCGTTGTTATGAAGAACGATAACGGAGCACTTCCATTAAATAGTAAAGTTGCTTTATTTGGACTTGCAGCATATGCTCCTTATCCATATAATGCAGGAGACTTAAAAGCAGGAAACGATGATGCAGTGGATCTGGTTGACAGCTTGGAAGAAGCTGGTGTAGAAATTAATCAGACTGTTTCTGATTTCTATGTGAGCAAATTATTAAATGAACACGAGGTTATTACTCAAAACGCCTGGACAGGTGAAGAGGAAAAATCCATCGGATATGATAATATATACAATACAAAAGTTGGAGACATGACAGAGTTCCAGATCGTCGAAGTACCAGCTACGAAGTATGAAGAACTTGGTGCTCCAAGTGATATGGCTTCTCAGATTGATAAAGAGAATACTACAGCAATCTGTGTATTTTCACGTGCAGGTGGTGAATCCAACACATATGCTCCTGGATCAGCTGTAAATTATGCAGGAGAACCAACAGGAAAGGATCCACTTGCTCTTTCAGAAGACGAGTTATCTGTAGTTGCATATGCGAAAGAGACATGTTCAAAAGTAGTTGTATTATTGAACACTGGAAATGCAATGATTATCAATGACATTGTAGAAGGTGGAGCATACGAGGCAGATGCGATTGCTTACATTGGCTGCCCAAATGATTATCAGTTTACTGGTATCACAAATGTTCTTACTGGAAAAGCAAATGCAACTGGTGCATTAACAGATACATTCGTAACAGATAATGCTTCTATTCCAGCAGTACAGAACTTCGGTGGCGATTATTATGCAGACTACCAGATCGTTGCTGCAAATGAAGAGAATGGATTTGATTCCCGTTATCCAAAACAGGAAATCTCAAATGACAGCAGTGCAGGTTCTTTCGGTGGTGGTGGTGCCACATACAGTGCCGGACAGTACATTGTAGAAGCAGAAGGCATCTATGTTGGATATAAATATTATGAGACAAGATACTTTGATTCAGTAATGAATCCTGATTCTAATGCAGACTCTGGAGCAGGAAGTACACAGGGTACAGCATGGAATTATGATAATGAAGTGAACTATACATTCGGACATACCATGTCTTATCTTGATTACTCACAGGAGATTAAGAGTGTAGAAGTTGATAAAACTCCAGATGGTAATATCACCGCAGTGATTGATGTGACCAACAAGAGCAATACAGATGGTAAATTCTTAACTCAGCTTTATGTTCAACAGCCTTATACAGAATATGATAAAGCAAATGGCGTTGAGAAATCCGCAGTTATGTTCCTGAATTCAGCAAAGGTGGATGTTGCTGCAGGAGCTACAGAGAGTGTAACAATCACAATTCCAACGAAATATCTTGCAAGCTATGATTACAAAAATGCAAAAACCTATATCTTAGATGAAGGTGATTACTATTTCACAGCAGCAGCTGGTGCACATGAAGCAGTAAATAACTTCTTAGGTGCACAGGGCAAATCCGTGGCAGATGGCATGGATGCAGAAGCAAAAGGAACAACAACTGTATGGAACGGAAATAGTGAACTAGATACAACAACCTTTGCTATTGAAAACGGAACAGAAGTAACAAACGTTGCAGATGACGCAGATCTCAATTATTGGACTGGTGAGGATACAGTAACTTATCTTTCAAGAAGTGATTGGGAAGGAACTTACCCAGTTAATTACAATAAAGATGTAGAAGTTAAAATTGCCGATAGCGATAAAGCAGATGAGTGGATTGCAGCTCTTCGTGGAGAGCAATATACCATTCAGACATCTGACCCAGCAGCAGAAGCTGTTGACAATGGTGTAAAATTCAGCACAGAAGATATTCAGTACGATCAGCTGAGCGATATTACAGATGAGTTCTGGAATAAGCTTGTATCACAAATTACCATTGATGAGGCGGTTGGTGCAGTTATCCATGGAGGAAACCAATCTGATATTCTGACCAATGTGGAGAACCCAGCAGTGGCACAGAATGAAGGTGTAAATGGCTTCACTTCTCCATATGTTGATGAAGAAACTGGAAAAGCTTATCATTTTAACGTAAATTCAATGACATTACTTGGCTCTTCTTTCAACCCAGAATTAGCATATGATTGGGGAATGGTAGAAGGAAACTCAGGATTGTGGTTAGACAAATTTGACTTATGGGGAATTGGCTTGACTCAGCGTAGAACACCATACAATGGTCGTAACTATGAATATGTATCTGAAGATCCAATGCTCACAAATAAAATTGGTTATGGTGTATTAAACGGATGTGCCGAAAAAGGTATTATCAATGGACCAAAACATATGGGATTCAATGATCAGGAGCATAACCGTAATGGAGTTGCAGCTTATATGAATGAGCAAAAAATCCGTGAAACTGATCTTAGATGTTTCCAGGGTGCACTTGAAGATGGTAATGGAATGGCTGTTATGGTTGCGTTCAACAGAATTGGAGCAACAAATGCATCTCATCATGTGGGAATGCTGAAAACAATTCTTCGTGACGAATGGGGATTTACAGGAATTATATCTACAGATATGATGAATAATTCTTATTACTTCACACCAGAATCTATGGTTATGGCTACCGTTACTCAGGTTGCTGACTTTGGAGGAGATGACAGTCACATTAACATGGGCGAAGGCGGAGTGGATGCTGTCTGGTCCTATATCTCAGAGGATTCTGTGAAAAATGATTCCGTTCTTGTTGAACAGGCAAGACAGAACTTGAAATATCAGCTTTACACATTCGCAAATAGTGCCGTAATGAATGTTTCTACAGAACAGGTAGCAGTATGGTGGGATACAACATTAAAGATGACAACAATTATCGCAGGAATTATCGCAGTAATTAGTATTCTAGGATGGGCTGTACTTTCTATTGTACCTTTCAAGAAAAAGGAGGAGGAATAAATTATGAGCTTAATTAAGAGACAGTCAGCAGGAATCTGGATGACATTGGTAACATTGATTCTGGCAATTGCTTCATTCGTTATATACAATGTAAATATCCATTCAGCTGGTTATTTTGAAAATGCATCATCACCATATGCAGTGAATTATCTTGTAATCGCAATGGTGCTTATGGTAGTGGCTATTGTCATTGCACAGATTCCAGTAAAAGGAATTGCAGATAAGATTGCTACACTTTTGGCAGATGCAGCTAGAATTGCAGCTCCAGCACTGTGTGTTGCAGCAGCAATCACATTAGTATCTTCCAGAGTTCAGGGCTTTGCGTTTATATACTTCTCAAATGAAGAGGTATTGCAAGAGGTACAGACCGCTGCGAACATGTCTTCCAGCCATGGCGCAATCGCTAGTATTGTTGCATTATTTGTAACCGCAATTATTGGAATGGTTGCCGCATTCTTTCGTGTAAAGAAGAAATAAACAAACATCCTCCCAAGGGAATTCCTTTGGGAGGTACTGTTATTTATCGATGGAGGAGACAACAATGAACGATAAGAAAAAAAATATATGGAGCACTTCGTTGTTTAGCTCCAAAGTCAAAAGTGAAGTAAAAATGCCAGAAATGTTACTTGGTTACCTGATCGGACCATTAGGAGCCTTGCTTGCATCTGGAATCTTCACAAGTATTCTACAGAATTATTTTACGGATGTTCTGAAACTGGATTTGACCTTTCTCACAACCTTACAGCTTGTTTCAACATTCTTAATTGTTGCAGCGAACCTAATTGTTGGTCAGTTGATCGAAAGAACGAAGACGCTTGCGGGAAAAGCTAGACCATGGATTTTACTGTCAGCATTGACCCTGTCGGTGTCTAGTGTTCTTATGTTTATTGTTCCTTTTGAAGGAACAGCAAGAATGGTCTGGATTGCAATTGCTTATAATCTGTTTTATGCGGTTGCATTTCCGATTTATAATACCGCAAATTCAACATTAATCTCATTATCTACAAGAGATAGTAAAAAGAGAGGTGCATTAGCATCCTTTGCAAACGTGGCAGGTTTAGGAGCCATGGGAGCAGGTTCTATGATTTTTCCAATGCTTGTTTCCTTTGCACTGAAAGAGAATCAGAGCCTGTGGTTTGTAGCAATGCTTGCAATCGCTATTTTCTCAGCGTTTACAATCTATCTTCAGTTCATGTTCACAAGAGAACGAATTACGGAAGAGCTGATGAGTAAATCAGAGGAGGAAGAAGGAGAGTCTATTCAGGCTCCATCTATTTCCAAGCAGTTGAAAGCAGTTACCAGCGAAAAGGACTGGTGGATTGTAATGCTGTTCTATATGGGCTTCCAGTGGAGCGGTGCATTGAAAAATGGATCAATGTCCTATTTCTGCAAATGGGTACTTGATAACTCATTCTTCGGAACCGCAGATGCATGGGGAGCTTCCCAGTCATTGCTTGCAATTCTTGGAGCAGTGCCAATGGCAATCGCTGCAGTGTTTGTTGTTCCGCTATGCAATCGATACAGTAAGCGTCTGATTTGTATGATTGGTATGCTTCTTGGAGCTGCTGGCGGTGTAATTGCAATTCTAGGTGGAAGCAATATTGTTCCAGTTGCAATTGGAGTAGCACTGAAATGTCTCGGATCAGCGCCAGCCTGCTATATGATTCTAGCTTTGATTTCCGATGTGATAGAGCATATAGAATATAAGAGCAAAATACGTACCGATGGTCTTACAATGTCAATTTATAGTTCGATAATGGTGGCAGGAACACCAATCTGTAATGCGATATTCAGCGCAGTTCTTAAGCTGTGTGGTTATAATCAGAATGCAGATGTTGCACTTGGCAGACTTGGTCAGAGCGCAGGTGTACAGACCGCCATTTCAGTAAGCTATATCTGGGTGGAAACCATTTGTTATGTAATATGTGCAGCATTAATCTTTTTCTTTACGGTTGAACACGAACTGGCAAAGGAGAAAGCAGACAGTAATTCTTAAAAAATGTGGTCTCAAGCCAATTGCTTGATGAACAGCCATAATATTTGTTCAATACTTTATACAAAATTCCCATGCTGCTGGCATGGGAATTTTTAGTCCTAAGACAATCACAGGTAAACGTGCGATTGAAAATTGACAAATGGATATATTAAGAGTATTATAGTAGTATAAAAGTGGTTAGTAAGTAGCAAATAACGGGTATGTATATGATGTGGAGGGAGAATTATGAACATCAAAGAGATGAAAGAGAAGAAATTGGAACTGGGACTTTCCTATGAGAAGATTGCAGAGCTGTCAGAACTTCCTCTGGGAACTGTTCGTAAGGTGCTGGGAGGAATTACGAAGGCTCCAAGACAGGTGACATTACAGGCCTTGGAGAAAGCGTTTATTCCAAGAGAGACTGTTGCCAAACAATCATATTCGAAGGAAGTGGATTCAGTAGATTGTGTGCGGGAGACAGTGGCATATGAATATGGGAAGAAGCAGGGAGAATATACACTGGAGGATTACTATGCAATTCCAGATGATAGACGTGTGGAATTGATTGATGGTGTAATCTATGATATGGCTTCTCCGACCACCATACATCAGCTGCTTGTTGCACGAATCTGGAGTCTTTTGGATCGGCATATTACAGAGAAGGGCGGTGATTGTATACCACTGTTCTCCCCACTGGATGTGCAGTTGGATCGTGACAATAAGACCATGGTGCAGCCGGATGTTATTGTAATGTGTGATAGAGACCGTATGGAGAAGCACATCTATGGAGAACCAGACTTCGCAGTGGAGGTGTTATCGCCGTCCTCAAGGAGAATCGATAATGTACTTAAGCTGAGAAAATATGCAGGCGCAGGGGTGAAGGAATACTGGATTGTAGACCCTGAGAAGAAGAAGGTTCTTGCCTACAATTTTCAGGAAGGAGACTGGCCTGCAATCTATGGATTTGAAGACAAGATTCCTGTGCACATCTTCCCAGAGCCTTGGGAGATGGACTTCTCCGAGATATACAACTATATTAAGTTTATGTATGAAAAATAATTGATATCTTATCACAGAATGTATATACTATGTATATACAATAAAAGAGGAGGTATCATTATGCTAGCACAAGTAAAGGCATGGGGAAATGGGCAAGGAGTAAGATTCTCAAAAGAATTATTAGATACAATTGGGGTCCATGTGGATGAATATTTGGATGTGAAAGTAAAAAACGGAAGTATTATCTTATCCAAGACCTTTAAACATAAAACATTGGAGGAAAGAGCAGCTGAATTTGAAGGTAAGCTTGGACCATATGAAGAATTTTCATGGGGAGATGCTGAAGGAAGGGAGATATGGTAGTCTATGTTTCATGAAATAAAACAAGGGGATATACTCTCTGTTGAAAGGATACAGAACCGTTTATTGGTAGTAAGTAAGAATTATTTTAATCAAACAGAACAAGTTATTGTATGTCCCATACTTCAGAAATCTTCAGATGATCCTTTACATATTGAGTTTTGTACACCAGAAATGCAGGGAAGTGTAATGTGTGAGCAGCTGAAATTATTAGATTTGAGAGTTAGAGGATATAAGAAAGTGTCGGAATTGAGAATGGAAGATGTAATGAATATTGCAGATGCGGTGCAAAGTATTTTCGATTATTACCCATTTGGAAAATAGATATAATAAAATTAAGGAAAGTGATATGTTCTTGTCAGGAATGCAAGCGCATATCACTTTTTTTACATCTTCATACCGCAACTTTTGCAATGTAGACAGCAACCCTGTCAATGGTCTTTTTCGTGGAACAATCTATACTAGAATTATCAAAATAAAACACAAATGATTTGAGATATAGAAAGAGAGGATTTCTACATGGAAATGACACTTCGTTGGTACGGTTCCAAATTCGATACCGTAACTTTAAAGCAGATTCGCCAGATTCCGGGGGTGACAGGGGTAATTACAACGTTATATGACACCGAGCCAGGTGAGGTATGGAGCAGAGAGAGAATTAAAGCACTGAAGGATGAAGTGGAAGCATCCGGTCTTCACATCTCAGGAATTGAGAGCGTAAATATTCATGATGCCATTAAGACCGGTGCACCAGAACGCGAGCAGTATATTGCCAATTACATTGAGACGTTAGAGAATCTTGGCAAAGAAGATATTCATCTTGTATGTTATAACTTCATGCCAGTATTTGACTGGACACGTACCGAGCTTGCAAGAGTTCGTCCAGACGGATCTACCGTTCTTGCTTATACTCAGGAAGCCGTTGATGCATTGGATCCTACTAAGATGTTTGAATCCATCGCGGGGGATATGAATGGAACAGTTATGCCAGGCTGGGAACCAGAACGTATGGCGAAAGTGAAGGAGTTATTCGAGCAATATAAAGATATCGATGATGAGACACTATTTGAAAACCTGAAATATTTCTTAGAGAAAATCATGCCAGTCTGTGACAAATATAACATCAACATGGCAATCCATCCAGATGATCCAGCATGGAGTGTATTTGGTCTTCCAAGAATCATTATTAATAAGAAGAATATCCTTCGTATGATGCAGATGGTGGATAACCCACATAACGGAGTGACTTTCTGTTCTGGTTCTTATGGAACCAATCTGGAGAATGATCTTCCGGATATGATTCGTTCACTTAAGGGAAGAATTCACTTTGCCCATGTACGTAACCTGAAGTTCCATTCACCAACCAATTTCGAGGAAGCAGCGCATCTGTCATCTGATGGTTCCTTCGATATGTATGAGATTATGCGGGCACTTTATGAAATCGGATTCGACGGACCAATTCGCCCTGACCATGGTCGCATGATCTGGGATGAAGTTGCAATGCCAGGTTATGGCTTGTACGACCGCGCACTAGGAGCAACATATTTGAACGGACTTTGGGAAGCAATCGAAAAATCTGAATTACGTCTTAGAAAGTAGGAGAATGCTATGAAATTAGATGCAAATGTAATGAATCAAAAAGCGGAATGGGAAGAAAAGGGGTATGCACTTCCACAGTATGACCGCACACAGATGATTGAAAATACAAAGGAGAATCCATTCTGGATTCATTTTGGAGCAGGTAACATTTTCCGCGCCTTTCAGGCAAATGCGGCACAGAATCTGTTGAATCGTGGAGAGTTGGATCGAGGAATTATTGTTGCAGAAGGGTTTGACTATGAGATTATTGAGAAAATGTATCGACCAAACGATAATTACTCAATTCTTGTGACATTGAAAGCAAATGGAACCATTGAAAAAACAGTGGTAGGAAGCATTGCAGAGTCCTGCATTTTGGATTCAGAGAATGAAGGAGAGTTCACAAGATTGAAAGAAATCTTCGCAAAAGAATCTTTACAGATGGCAACTTTTACAATCACAGAAAAGGGATATAGTTTGGTAAACGGCAAGGGAGAGCTCCTTCCAGCAGTGGAAGCAGATTATGAGAATGGACCGAAAAAGCCAGCAAGCTATATCGGGAAAGTGGTTTCCTTATTATACACCAGATACACTTGCGGACAGAAGCCGATTGCAATGGTTAGTACCGATAACTGCTCCCATAACGGAGATAAGCTTTATGCGGCAGTTCACGCTTTTGCAGAAAAATGGGTAGCTAATGGATTGGTAGAAAAAGGATTCTTAGCGTATATCAAGGATAAAAAGAAAGTATCTTTCCCATGGTCCATGATCGATAAGATTACTCCAAGACCAGATGCTTCTGTAGAAGAGATACTTAAGAGGGACGGACTAGAAGGACTTGAGCCAGTGATCACTTCTAAGAATACCTATGTTGCGCCTTTCGTAAATGCGGAGGAAACAGAGTATTTGGTAATTGAAGATGAATTCCCAAATGGTCGTCCACAGCTAGAAAAAGCAGGATTTATGTTCACAGATAAAGAGACCGTAGATAAGGTAGAGCGCATGAAGGTGTGCACCTGTCTGAATCCTCTACATACGGCACTTGCAGTATACGGATGTCTTCTGGGATATACCAAAATCTCCGAAGAGATGAAAGACACCGAGCTTGTGAAGCTGGTAGAGACCATCGGATATAAAGAAGGACTTCCAGTTGTTATCAATCCTGGGGTATTAGATCCTAAGAAATTTATTGATACAGTGCTTCAGGTACGTGTACCAAATCCATTTATGCCGGATACCCCACAGCGTATTGCAACAGATACGTCACAGAAGCTTGCAATTCGTTATGGAGAGACCATTAAGAATTACCAGGCAGCAGGAAAAGACATCAAGGAGTTAAAATTAATCCCATTGGTATTTGCAGGATGGTTACGCTATCTGATGGCTGTGGATGACAACGGACAGAAGTTTGAACTGAGCCCAGATCCACTTCTTGAGACGGTGTGTCCAGTGGTTGCAGGTGTGAAGCTTGGCGAGACAATCGACGCAGCAGGCATTTTGGAACCAATCCTAGAGAATCAGAAAATCTGGGGAGTGGATCTATACGAGATCGGTATGGCAGAGCAGGTATGCAGCTACTTCAATGAGTTGATTGCAGGAACAGGTGCAATTCGTGCCACACTTCAGAAATATACAGCCTAATAAGCTAGTAATGAATCAATTACTAACATAGATTCTCTGCATAAATGTAGACCCTTTGTGCAGAGAATCCTCCTAAGTACTGGTAAATCATTTATGAGTAATAATGGGAAAAAGTAATTGAAGTTGAAATATAAATAAAAGAGACAAATAAAAGAGACAAATAGAAGGAGTAGGCATGAACAAAGTATTAGAGCAGATTGAGAAAATTGGTATCGTACCAGTTGTAGTATTGGATGATGTAAAAGATGCAGAGCCACTTGCAAAAGCATTATGTGAAGGAGGCCTTCCTTGTGCAGAGGTAACCTTCCGTACCGATGCAGCAGAAGAGAGCATTCGTATTATGACCGAGAAATATCCGGAAATGTTAGTGGGAGCAGGAACCGTATTAACTCCAGAGCAGGTAAACCGTGCAGTGGATGCAGGAGCCAAATTTATTGTTAGCCCAGGTCTTAACCCTACGGTTGTGGAATACTGCATTCAAAGAGGAATTCCTGTTACACCGGGAACAGCAAACCCAAGCAATATCGAGACAGCACTGGGATTTGGACTGGATGTTGTGAAGTTCTTCCCAGCAGAGCCACTTGGCGGTCTGAAAATGATTAAAGCAATGGCAGCACCATATGTTGGAGTGAAATTCATGCCAACAGGTGGAATTAATGCAACAAACGTAAGAGAATACCTGGCATATGATCGCATCCTCGCCTGTGGTGGAAGCTGGATGGTAAAAGGAGATCTCATCAAAGCTGGTGATTTTAAGAAAATCACAGAGCTTACCAGAGAAGCCGCCGATATCGTGAAGGAAGTTCGTGGATAATAAAAAGATTTTGAAAGAATACCGCAAGATGAAATGTGAGTTAAGCTTGTAAAATGGAAGTAGTGAAATAGAAGCTGCGAGATAGGAAAGGAAGAGTAAATATCATGGATTTACATATGAGAGCAAAAGAAGAGTGTGCATTTGATGCAGTATCATTGGGTGAGGTTATGCTTCGTCTTGACCCAGGAGAAGGCCGTATCCGCACTGCAAGACAGTTCCGTGCATGGGAAGGCGGCGGAGAATACAATGTTGTCCGTGGACTTCGCAGATGCTTTGGAATGAAGACGGCTGTTATTACAGCTTTTGCGGATAATGAAGTAGGAATGTTGATGGAAGACTTCATTTTGCAGGGAGGTGTGGATACTTCTCTGATTCATTGGATGAAGACAGATGGAATTGGACGCACCTGTAGAAACGGTTTGAATTTTACGGAAAGAGGATTTGGAATCCGTGGAGCAGTGGGCTGCTCAGACCGTGCCAATACTGCAATCTCGAAAGCAAGACCAGAAGACTTTGATTTTGATTATATCTTTGGAACACTTGGAGTTCGCTGGTTACATACAGGTGGAATCTATGCAGCACTGTCAGAACAGTCCTGTGAGACAGTACTTGCAGCAATTAAGACTGCCAAGAAATATGGCACAATCGTATCCTATGACCTGAACTACCGCCCATCTATGTGGAGTGCAATTGGTGGACTGGAAAAGGCACAGGAAGTGAACAAAGAGATTGCCAAATATGTGGATGTTATGATCGGAAATGAAGAAGATTTCACCGCATGTCTGGGATTTGAAATTGAAGGAAATGATGAGAACTTAAAGGAACTCAATATTGAAGGCTATAAGAAGATGATTAATAAAGCAGTGGAGACGTATCCGAACTTCAAAGCGGTTGCAACAACTCTTCGTGAAGTAAAGACGGCTACTGTAAATGATTGGAGCGCACTTTGCTGGGCAGGTGGAGAAATCTACAAAGCCAAGGATTATAAGGGACTTGAAATCATGGACCGTGTTGGCGGTGGAGATTCCTTTGCGTCTGGTCTGATCTATGGACTTATGACTACAGGGGATGCAGAAACCGCTGTAAATTATGGTGCAGCACACGGTGCTCTTGCAATGACTACGCCAGGGGATACCACTATGGCAAGCAAGAAAGAAGTGGAAGCAATCATGGGCGGCGCAGGAGCCAGAGTACAGCGCTAATAGAGCAAATATTGCATTTTCTCATGTAAAGATAGTTTACAGACGAGAACAATGTTAGGAGGAAACATGAAACAATTTATGGATGATGACTTCTTACTGTCAACAGAGACAGCGAAGCATCTGTATCACGATTATGCCAAAGCTATGCCAATTATTGATTATCACTGCCATCTGGTTCCACAGGAAATCTATGAGGATGTGCATTATGAGAACATTACCCAGGTCTGGCTTGGAGCTGATCACTATAAATGGCGTCAGATGAGATCCAACGGTGTGGAGGAACGCTATATTACAGGAGATGCCACTGACCGAGAAAAGTTCCAGAAGTGGGCGGAGACTTTGGAGGTTGCCATTGGTAATCCACTGTATCATTGGAGCCACCTGGAACTGAAGAAATATTTTGGCTATGATGGATATTTGAACGGAGACACGGCGGAAGAGGTGTGGGAGCTCTGCAATAAGAAGCTTCAGAATGGTCTTAGTGCCCGAGAGATGATTCGGATGTCCAATGTGGATGTGATCTGTACAACGGATGATCCAGTGGATTCTCTGGAATGGCATAAGAAGCTCCGGGAGGAAGGATATGAAGTGAAGGTGCTTCCAGCCTGGAGACCGGATAAAGCCATGAATATTGAAAAGCCAGATTATGAAGACTACATTGGAAAACTCATAGCAGCAAGCGGAATTCAGGTGGACAGCTTCGTAACACTCATTGCAGCATTAAAAAACCGCATGGATTTCTTTGGAGAGAATGGATGCACTGTTGCAGATCATGGATTGGAATATATTATGTATGAACCAACCACAGAGGCTGAGGTGGAACATATCTTTATGAAACGTCTTCGCGGAGAAGAACTTGGGGCAGGAGAGATTCGTAAATTCAAGACTGCATTTATGGTTGAAATGGGAAGAGAATCAGCCAAGAGGAACTGGGTAATGCAGCTTCACTATGGAGTGCAGCGGGATCTGAATAAAAAGATCTTCGGCGAGCTTGGCGCAGATGCTGGAATTGATGCAATCAATAATTATGCACCTGCCATTGAGATGGGACAATTCCTTAATGCTCTGGCAGTAACAGGCGAATTACCAAAGACCATTCTATATTCTTTGAATCCGAACGATAACGCAGCCATCGGCACTGTGATGGGATGCTTTCAGGATAGCACAGCAATTGGCAAGATCCAGCATGGTGCAGCCTGGTGGTTTAATGATAACAAGACAGGTATGATGGAGCAGATGACATCTCTAGCGAACCTTGGACTTCTTGGCAATTTTGTCGGAATGCTGACAGACTCCAGGAGTTTTCTATCGTATACCAGACATGAATATTTCCGCAGAATCCTATGCGAGCTCATTGGAACATGGGTGGAAAATGGAGAGTATCCACAGGATGAGAAAGCGTTGAAGCAAATGATAGAGGGCATCTCTTATAAGAATGCAAAACGGTATTTCGAATTCTAGAATCGAAAAGCATGATGAAGTATTAGAAAGTGCAATTAAATATAGAAGAAATAGCGAAAACAGCCAGCCCAGGAAATAAAAATGGGCTGGCTTATTCTATAGTCCTATGACAATCGCACATAAACGTGTGATGTCTGTGTTGCCATAGTGTATGAAAACGGGTTTGCATGAATGTGCAATTTCACAGTTGAGGAGATGGGGAGGCAAGGGTATAATAGAGATAGTGACATTGAGTTTTCTCAGGAAAAAGGCAGCTGACAGGAGAGATTATGCAAAAGAAGCTCCAATCCTCATTCCAGAAGAGACAGTACATGCTGTCGAAGGATTATGAGATCTATTATTATAGTGATACCAAATTATACAGCGTCAATACACATACCCACGATTACTATGAATTCTACTTCTTCCTTGAGGGAAATGTGAGCATCTTTATTGGGGGCAAAGAGTATGCGCTTTCTGCCGGAGATATTCTGCTTATTCCACCAGGAATTTCACACCATGCGGTGGTCCATGATATGGAGCGGCCTTATCGCAGGTTCGTGTTCTGGATTAGCGAGGATTATGCATCGCAGCTGATGTATCAGGAGAAAGAATATGGATATCTGATGCAGTATGTAGTTCAGAACCAGGAATACATTTTCCATCAGGATCTGGTTACTTCCAATGAAGTTCAGTCGAAGGTGTTTCGATTGCTGTCAGAAGTGCATTCCCAGAGATTCGGCAAGGAAGCACAGATTCATGTGTGCATTCAGGATCTGCTTCTCTTCATGAATCGTAAGGTCTATGAGCAGAAGCATCCCGTGAATAATCTGGAAGCGCTGACACTGTATCAGAATATCCTTCTTTTTATTGAGGAACACTTAGATGAGGACTTAAGCCTGGAGCGACTGGCGAAGGAATATTATGTTAGCAAGTATTATGTGTCACATCTGTTTAAGGACAATGCAGGATTTTCTTTGCATCAGTATATTATGAAGAAACGCCTGGCATTATGTAAGGATGCAATTCTTACCAATCCGGGGATAACAGATGTGTATCAGCAGTTCGGATTTTCTGACTATACCAGCTTCTACCGGGCGTTTAAGAAAGAATATGGAATGTCACCGAAGGAATATCGGGAAGTGAATACCAGAGCAGAGGAATTGGGCGAAATATAAAATAATTATAACATTTTGACAATTCCTATTGACATGAAGTCAACTCCAAGTAGTATAGTAGGGATGGTAAAAAAGTATTACAAAGAAATGAGAGCGAGGATTATATAGATGACAAGATACGAACAGCAGAGATTTACCGGTGAACGTGCACTGTTTATGAGCAGTGACTTAGAGATGGATTACTGTACATTTGCAGAGGGAGAATCTCCACTGAAGGAAAGCAAGAATTTAAAGATCACAAATAGTTTATTCCAGTGGAAATATCCACTTTGGTATTGCAATAACGTAGTTGTGGAAGATACCACTATGTTCGAGATGGCAAGAGCTGGTGTCTGGTATACCAACAACATTTCCATGAAGAACATCACATATGAAGCACCAAAGGGCTTCCGCCGCTGTGATCATTTGGAGCTAGAAAATGTAACCATGCCAAATGCATCCGAGACGCTATGGAACTGCAAGAATGTGAAAATGAAGAATGTTACTGCAAAAGGTGACTATTATGCAATGAATACAGAAAATATCGAAATTGATGGATTTACTTTAGTGGGTAATTACTCTTTCGATGGTTGTAAGAATGTAACGATTCGCAATGCCAAGATGCTGACCAAGGATGCATTCTGGAACTGTGAGAATGTAACCGTATATGATTCCTTTATTTCTGGAGAATATTTCGGCTGGAATGCGAAGAATGTAACACTTATTAATTGTACGGTAGAGAGCCTTCAGGGTATGTGCTACATGGAGAATATTGTTATGAAGAACTGTAAGCTAATGAATACAGATCTTTCCTTCGAGTATTCTACGGTAGATGCAGAGATTAACAGCAATATTGTCAGTGTGAAGAATCCAATCTCTGGACGTATTGTAGCAGATCATATTGAAGAAGTAATCTATGACGACGATAAGATCGACGCAACGAAGACTGTGATTGAACAGAAGAAATAGTAGGAGAATTCATGACAGATGAAATCCTTCGCCAGCTCATGGTGATTACTCCGGAAGAACAGCGGATTCTTTCTGGGGAGAAGCAAATTGATAAACAACTTTATATGTCTGCGAAAGACAATATTGTGGATGCTAAGAAGCTTCTGGAATCAGGCAAATTAATTCAGGTGCGGACTCATACGAGATTTGTGCATTTTCCGATGCACACGCATAATTATATTGAGGTAATCTATATGTGCTCCGGAAGCACCCATCATGTGGTGAATGGAACGGACGTGATTTTAAATCAGGGAGAACTGCTATTTCTGAATCAGAATGTAACCCAGGAAATCTACCCAGCTGGTGAGAAGGATGTGGCAGTGAACTTTATTGTTCTCCCAGAATTTTTTGATTATGGGCTCCAAATGATTGGGACAGAAGAAAATCTGCTCAGGGACTTTATAATTGATTGTTTGCGAGGAGAGCAGAGCTCTTCAGGATATTTGCATTTTAAAGTGGCGGATGTTCTACCAATTCAGAATCTCGTGGAGAATCTCATCTGGACTTTACAGAATAAACAGCCGAACAAACGGAGAAGTAATCAGGTAACCATGGGGCTTCTATTTCTTCAGCTCATGAACTATATGGACAAGCTGGAGACGGATGAAGCAGACGAACGCCAGAAGCTGGTGATTCAGGTGCTGAGTTATGTGGAAGAACATTACAAAGAGGGGGAACTCACCGCTCTTGCGAAGGAACTTCATTATGATGTGTACTGGCTGTCCAAAGAGATAAAAAAACGAACCGGAATGACCTATACAGAGTTGGTGCAGACGAAACGTCTGAATCAGGCGGCGTTTATGCTTCAGACCACAACGCTGAATGTGATAGACATTGCCATGGCCGTGGGATATGATAATGTGAGCTACTTTCATCGAATATTTCAGAAGAAATTTGGTATGACACCGAGACAGTACCGAGTGAATATGAAAAATGAATAAAAAGTGTGACGCGTGAAATGAAGAATTCCCCGGTGGGAAAGCCAAATGAATGAAAATGGCTTTACTGCCGGGGATATTCACTTCAGGGACATATTTTATTTTGATTATTGAAAAATAAGGGTAATATTACCCTTATTTTTCAATATTTAGGAGATTAACTATATGTAATTAATAGAGATAAATATCTGGAGTTTGGAAATGTAATAAAAACGGCAAACATAAAAGGAGTTTGATTTTTAATAGAAGAAAAAATAATTTGATGACTTTAAGTCAAATGATAATGGAATAGAATGGCAAGAAAGGACACTTTTTCACACAAAAGAGTGTCTTTTTTTATTGTCCAAAACTTTCTATGATGTGTATAGAGTAAAAGATGGAATAGAAAGCCATATTGTTAACATAGAAAGAAGCGAGAGGAGAGAAACACATGACACAGTATTATCTTGCTGTAGATATCGGAGCTTCCAGTGGACGACACATTTTGGGACACATGGAAGATGGCAAAATGGTATTAGAAGAGATTCACCGTTTCCCAAATGGAATGATTGAGAAAGATGGACATAAGATTTGGGATGTGGATGCTCTCTTTAAAGAAATTAAAGCAGGCATGAGAAAATGCAAAGAGATGGGTAAAATTCCAGTGAGTATGGGAATTGATACTTGGGCAGTTGACTTTGTTCTGCTTGATGGCAATGGTGGACGTATTGGGGATGCTGTAGCGTACAGAGACGGAAGAACACAGGGAATGGATGAAGAAGTCTATCAGATTATTCCGGAAGCAGAGCTCTATGCTGCAACAGGAATCCAGAAGCAGATATTCAATACAATATATCAATTGATGGCGCTTCGGAAACAGAATTCCGAAGAACTTGATAAAGCTAGAACCATGTTGATGATTCCAGATTATTTCCATTATCTTCTTACCGGAAGAGCTGTTCAGGAATACACCAATGCAACTACAACACAGCTTGTCGATCCTGAGACAAAGGATTGGAATTGGGATATGATTGGCAGATTGGATTACCCAGAATGCATTTTCCAACGAATTGAGATGCCAGGATATGAAGTGGGTGAATTGTCAGCCACTGTGCAGGAAGAGGTAGGGTTCAATTGCAAAGTAATCCTTCCGGCAACCCATGATACTGGTTCCGCAGTTATGGCAGTTCCAGCAATGGGAGATGATGTACTCTATATCAGTTCTGGAACCTGGTCGCTTATGGGAACAGAATTAATGGAAGCGGAATGCTCCAACGAAAGCAAGATGGCGAATTTGACCAATGAAGGCGGTTATGATTACCGCTTCCGTTATCTGAAGAACATTATGGGACTTTGGATGATACAGTCGGTAAAGAAAGAGATTGCACCGGACATCAGCTTTGGAACGATCAGCGAGATGGCGTCAAAAGCTACGATTTCATCGATTGTAGATGCCAATGATTCAAGATTCCTTGCTCCTGCCAATATGACAGAGGAAGTGCAGAACGCGTGCAAAGAATCTGGTCAGCAGATCCCAACAGGGGTGGACGAAGTGGCATCTGTAATTTACAATAGTCTTGCAATCTGTTACGCACAGACAATCAAAGAGATTGAGACACTTACTGGAAAGCATTATGATTCCATTCATATTGTAGGTGGTGGAGCCAATGCAGATTATTTGAATCAGCTTACGGCACGTGCATGCAAACGAAAAGTGCTTGCAGGACCAACAGAGGCAACAGCAATTGGTAATCTTGCGGCGCAGATGATATGGGCAGAAGAATTACAGGATTTGAAGGATGCAAGAGCATGTATCTACCAGTCGTTTCCGATTGTGGAATATATTTAGTTCTATCAAAAGCAAGGATTGCTTTAGGGCAAACGTGCTTCATTCATAATAGAGTAGTGAAACAGTAGAGAAAATATGGAGGAAAATGAAATGAAATTTTTAGACGCAGAATTTGTACAAGGATTTATTCGCATGGCCAATGATGGCTGGGAACAGGGATGGCATGAGAGAAACGGTGGTAACCTTTCTTACCGTGTGAAACCAGAAGAAGTAGAATCTGTAAAAGAGAACTTTGAAGCAAAAGAGTGGCAGCCAATCGGAACTTCTGTTCCAAAGCTTGCAAATGAGTATTTCTTAGTAACTGGAAGCGGAAAATACTTCCGTAACGTAATTATCAAACCAGAAGATTCTATGTGCATGATCGAATTGGATGATAAGGGCGAGAATTACCGTATTGTTTGGGGATTAGTAAATGGTGGAAGACCAACTTCAGAGCTTCCTTCCCATCTTATGAATCATGAAGTGAAAATGCTTGCAACAGATGGAAAATATAGAGTAATCTATCATGCTCATACAACCAATATTATTGCGTTGACATTCGTACTTCCACTTACAGACGAAGTGTTTACAAGAGAATTATGGGAGATGGCAACTGAGTGTCCAGTTGTATTCCCAGCAGGAATTGGCGTTGTGCCTTGGATGGTACCAGGTGGAAGAGAGATTGCTGTAGCAACCAGTGAATTAATGAAACAGTATGATCTTGCAATTTGGGCTCATCATGGTATGTTCGCAGCAGGCGAAGACTTCGATCTTACTTTTGGATTAATGCATACAGCTGAGAAATCTGCAGAAATCTTAGTGAAAATGTTATCTATGCAGCCAAATAAATTACAGACAATCAAACCAGA
>CAZTGP010000030.1:0-32283 GCA_964613325.1 uncultured Roseburia sp.
TTATACATGTTTTTTCGAATAAAGGAAGTAGAAATAGTACAAAAGTCTGATTTTTTTAAATACACAATTTTAGCTTATGGGGTCTTTTTATGCCGGTGGCACTTGTTAAGCAACGACTGTAGTAGAACGAAGACATGCGCATAAACATGCACGAAGTGCATTTTTATTTGATGGGGATTTCCTATCAAACGAAAATGACCGGATTCCCCCACTTTGAGAATCCGGTCTTCTGTGAATATTCTTATTTTTCAAGATTATTCTGTTATATGAAGTTGTTCAAAGCAATCAAATGTTGCAAAATAATCTGCTGGTGTCTCTGCGCGGCGAATCAGCTGAACCGATCCATCTTCCTTCAACAGAAGTTCTGCTGATTTAAGCTTACCATTGTAATTATAGCCCATTGAGAATCCATGAGCCCCTGTATCGTGAATTACCAGATAATCACCTTTCTCAATCTCTGGAAGCTTACGGTCAATTGCAAACTTATCGCAGTTCTCACACAGAGAGCCCGTCACATCATAGGTGTGATCGCAAGGAGCTTCTTCTTTTCCTAATACCGTAATGTGATGATAGGAGCCATACACTGCTGGTCTCATCAGGTTCACGGCACAAGCATCCACTCCAATATATTCTTTATAGATATGCTTCTCATGGATTGCTTTTGTCACAAGTGCACCATATGGTCCCATCATGAATCTTCCCATTTCAGAGTAGATAGACACATCGCCCATGCCAGCTGGTACAAGCACTTCATCAAAGGCTTTATGAACGCCCTCTCCAATCACATGAATGTCATTTGGTTCCTGATCCGGTGTGTAAGGAATTCCTACTCCACCAGAAAGATTTACAAACTTAATATCGCAGCCTGTTTTCTCTTTCAACTCTACCACTAATTCAAACAGCTGTTTTGCAAGCTGTGGATAATACTCATTCGTTACCGTGTTGCTTGCAAGGAATGCGTGGACGCCGAATCTCTTAGCGCCTTTTTCTTTTAAGATTTTAAAAGCATCAATCATCTGCTCTTTAGTCATACCATATTTGGAGTCACCTGGATTGTCCATGATGCCATTGCTCATTTTGAATACTCCGCCTGGATTATAACGGCAGCTAATGGTCTCTGGAATAAAACCAAGAGTTTTCTCCACTACTTCAATATGTGTAAAATCATCTAAATTGATAATTCCACCAAGCTTATTGCAGTATGCGAATTCTTCTGGTGGTGTATCATTGGATGAAAACATAATGTGATCACCCGCAAAGCCTGTTGATTTTGCCAGCATAAGCTCTGTATAGGAAGAGCAGTCGCAGCCGCAATCGTATTCTTTCAATATATTAAGTAAAAATGGATTCGGATTTGCTTTCACGGCAAAATACTCACGGAAACCAGGATTCCAAGCAAATGCCTCTTTCACAGCCTTCGCATTTTCTCGGATTCCTTTCTCATCATATATATGAAAAGGAGTTGGATAGGTCTTTACAATTTCTTCAACCTGTTCTTTTGTTACAAATGGTATCTTCTTCATAATATCCTCCTTATGTGAATTCTAATTCTTCTCTAATTTGCATAAATATGCAACCACCATGCTACAACAAGTTTCGCCTAATTTCAAGTTTTTTCGAAGAAATATTGTTCCAAAACCATTCATATGTGCTATACTTATTATAACTATCGGAAAGGAGTGGTCTATTTGAATATAACTGTATTACCATACATTGATGAAACATTAATGGAACAGCAGAAGGATTCCATCGCGAATGCAAAGAAACAAGAAGTACTCGATCAATTTGAAAATGTGCTGCAAGCTGCATCCACTGCAATTGAAGCCGTTACCCAGAAGATTCAACCTACTTCCACTTCAGTAGACACTTCTTCCGGAAATACGACTTCCACAGCTGCTTCTAATTCTCTTGGTTGTCCTGATGAGCTAGATGCATATTTTCAGAAAGCTTCTGCCACATACGGTGTTGATGTGAATCTTCTCAAGTCGATTGCCAAAGCAGAGTCCAGCTTTCAGGCTGACGCAGTTAGCAAGGCTGGTGCAATGGGAATCATGCAGCTAATGCCTACAACAGCTTCCGATTTAGGCGTGACAGATGCCTATAATGCCGAACAGAATATCATGGGTGGTTCGAAATATATTGCTCAATTGCTAGAGCAATATAGCGGAGATACTTCCCTTGCTCTTGCAGCTTATAATGCTGGCAGTAATAATGTGGACAAGTATGGCGGCATTCCGCCCTTCACAGAGACACAAAATTACGTGAAAAAGGTTCTCTCTTATTATGACAGTGCATCTGCAGACGCACAGAATTCCACAGCAGCAGCTGACGGAACTACTGCTACCGGCTCGGACACTTCTGCTAATTCTTCTCTTGCCTATGAAGAATCAGCCGCCGAGATACAAGAAGAGCTCAACCAGGTACTTGCCGACACCTTCTCACGCATGAACGTAACGAAGAGTTCCTTAGAAGAAATGATTGAAGTCTTGAAGCAGGTGCAGACGAAGTAACGATTACCGCATAATCCTATGTCAAAATATTGAAGAAGCTGCCATTGGCAGCTTCTTCTAGTATTGGCAATTCCTTCTGGAATTGGCAACTTCTTTTGAACATTTAACAATATGAATAAGGTCTATGTACTGCAAATATACTTCATATTCACAGTCCATAGTCCTTTTTTCATTTTATACATTTTCCAATATGTCATGAGTCTATAATTTAAATTTCGACAGCAGATCTCCAAGACTTGTGGATGCATTCTCGTCGGATACGTATTCTTCTACTTCTCCAACTGCTTCTGTATCTACCATTTCTTCTTCCAAAGCTTTCATGCTAAGGCTCACTTTACCATCGTTGGTATTTAAGATTTTTACCTTAACCTTCTGCCCCTCTTTCAATACCTCATGAGGAGTTGCAATTCTCTTCTGACAGATCTGAGAGATATGCACAAGACCACTGATTCCATTACCAATATTAACAAATGCACCATATGGCATTATGGACTCAACAACACCTTCCACAACAGCACCTGGTACCATCATTGAAATACGGTGATTGCGTTCCTCTGCTTCCTTCTCCCTTGCAACAGCCTTGCCGGATAATACAAGCTTCTGTTTTTCTTTGTCTACTGTGATGACTTTTACTTCGATTTCTTTTCCAATCCACGTATCGGTATCTTCCACGTAATCACTTGTAATCTGTGATGCTGGGATAAAAGCGCGAATGCCTTCTAAGAAAGCAATCACGCCACTTGGAACACTCTCTTTGATGCGAACCTTCACGATTGTTTCCTGATTCATCATCTCTTTTAGCTTGTCCCAGGCAAGTACATCATTTGCTTCCTTTTTGGATAATTCAATATTGCCATTACCATCATCCACACGAACTACCGTAGCTTCCACTTCATCCCCAACAAACACCTGCTCCATAACCGCGAAGTCAGGGTCATTGCTTAAGTTCTCTACCTTTATGATACCCTGTGTGTAATATTTCAGATCAAGTGTAACCTCTTCTTCATTTACATCAATAACGGTACCAGTGATGATATCACCTTCATTAATTTTGCGAAAAGAAGCCTCCAGCTCTTTTTCATAGTCTTTCATTGATTCCATAATTTATTTCTACCTCCATATAACCTATTTCTTTACCTCTATCATATCGCATTTTTCTCCAGTTGTCTAAAACTTTAAATGGGACGGAGTATTTCTCATTTCGGGACAGAGCATTCCTGCTTAGGGACAGGGAATTCCTGTTTTAGCGACAGGGGATTCCCGCTTTAGCCATGCATCTGTCCCCTGATAGACTGGACTTTTTGCAAATATTCCTACGAAGCCGATAATTGCAAAAAAGCAGCGTTTATCAAGTCCCTTTTGAAGTGAAATTTTGCAGCATAGCTCTATTCTGTCATATATGCAAAAAATATAAGAATTTTTTTGCAATATAGCATCAACCAGGAATATTTGCAAAAAAAGCTTTCTATTCAGACTCAGAAATGATGACTTTTTTGCAATATAGCAATAATTTTGCTCTGATGCAAAAAATCATATGACGAGTGACAGGGGCATCTCACTTTGGGGACAATAGCCAGAAGCCATCCTAAATCCAAATAGCTTTTACGATTAGCCATACTAGAATAATCCAAATGAAGATAATCGGTATCGAATAATACCATTTCTTAGGCTTTCCGTCTTTCCACATATAATTTGCCAAATCGGCATTTCTTTCCCACACCTTCTTAGGAATTAGCTGGATAGTGAATGCTATGAGCGCTGGTAAAATAATTATATCATCAAGATACCCGAGAATCGGTATGAAGTCCGGAATCAAGTCAATCGGAGAAAGTGCGTATGCAATAGTAATTCCTGCAACAATCTTAGCTAATACAGGTGTTTCTTTATCCTTCAAGCTCAGATAAACAATTGGAATATCTTGTTTCAGTTTCTTTGCACGTTCTCTCATTGTCATAATATTTTTCCCTGTATATTTTATGATAATTACTCTGTTTACCGCTCGAGGATATAACTAGATTATATATCTCCCTCTAATCTCTTCATGGATTTCTCTCGATCAAAGCCCTCTGGATATCTCTTTTTCAATTTCTCAATGTTTGCACACAGAATGTCTTCAAGCGGCAGATCTAATGCAGTTGCAGCCTCAGCTAAATACCAAGCAATGTCACCTAGTTCCTTAGCTAAATGCTCTTTATCCAGCTCATGTCCCTGTGCCAGCCACTTCTTCACGATATCGATGGCCTCACCTGATTCCCCACACAATCCCATCACGCTATTGATCAGGACATCCTTTCGATTCAAATCAGGATTCAAAGTGTTCATTGCTAATTCTTGATATTCATTAATCTTCATCTGTTTTCCCCTAACAATTCTCCGTGTATCTGCACTGTGGATATCCACTGCATCCCCAGAACTCGCCGAACTTTCCTTTGCGTTTCTGCATAATCTGTTTGCATCGTGGACATATCCGCACATTTTCCTGTGCTCCTGCCCCATTCTTCACTTCCTTGCCAAGAGCCTCAAAGACCAGTTGGTTCATCCGGCAGTCATTAAGCGCTCGATGTGCCCCATCGGTAGAAAATGCATAGTACTCCGCCAAGTCTGTCAACCTGTGATGTGATAACTGCGGCAGGCATTTTCTAGCGAAAGACAACGTGTCAATATAGTCATTGTCTGGAACCTGCCCAAGATACTGCGATGCATCGCGATAAATGAATTTCATATCGAAGCTGTGTATATTATGTCCAACCAAAACTTCTTCTCCAATAAATTCAAGAAACTGCGGCAGAATCTGGTCAAAGGTTGGCTCATTTCGCACCATATCATTTGTAATTCCATTTACCGCAGATGCAGCGGGTGGAATCGGTCTCTGTGGATTCACCAACTTACTGAATTCATCAATGATTATGCCATCCTGTACTTTTATCGCTGATATCTCAATTACTTCATCAAATTTATTCGAAATTCCAGTGGTCTCCAAATCAAATATCACATAATTGGATATGTATTTCTCAATCTTTCTTCCTGGTGTGTCTGATAACATATGTACTCCCTTATTTCACTTTTCTTATTTCACTTTCTTTATTTAACTTTTCTCGATTCACAAACCATGTGTTTCTTTACCATCGTCAAATCAAATCAAATCACAATGCCATCTAAATGGTCGCATTCATGGCAGATAATCTGTGCAGTAAAACCACTATATTTTCCGTGCTGTGGCTTGAAGTTCTGATCCAGATAATCCACCTCAATCTCCTTGTAGCGCTTACATGGTCGCACCCCGTCCAAAGAAAGACATCCCTCTTCTGTCTGGAACGCGCCTGTTTTCTTTGTGATTACAGGATTGATCATTGGAAAATGAAAAGGGCCTGCTGCCACCACAATAATTCTCTTCTTCACGCCAATCATATTGGCTGCCATGCCAACGCAGCGATCTAGATTTGCTTCCAATGTATCTAGCAAATCAATGACTACCTGCTTGTCTGCTTCCGTTGCCTCCTCTGACTTTTGTGCAAGAAACAGAGGGTCTCTCATAATCTTTTTTACCATGCTATTACGCTCCTTACCATACATTCAAAGAACCTGCCGCCAGTTGCTTTCTTTAGACACTTGAAAATACAGACTCAACTACAATCTAATCGTGTACCATAGGTCACGAAAGAACCTGCCACTGGCAGCTCCTTCGGATGCTTGGTAGCACAAACATCACACGTTTATGTGTGATTGTCATAGTATGAAAAAAGTGTGTACGCACCTGGCATACACACTACTTTTCATGTTCCTATTAAGCTGATGACGGGAGTCGGACCCGTGACCTCCTCATTACCAATGAGGTGCTCTACCACTGAGCCACATCAGCATCTGTGCCTTCGATATTTTCGTCAGCTGTATTAATATACTATATAGGGTAGAAAATGTCAATATTGAATTCTCTATTTTGTGCAAAAAATTGACGCAAAATTTAATTCAATTCATCGATATATTTTCCCGCCTCATATGGGCGAATCGAATCAAGAATCCCCACGATAATTCAATCAATAGCACTCTCAATAATCGAATCATTCATACACTCGATAGCCACTCCATCATCGATACCTTCGATAATTTAATCAATAACACTCTCAATAATCGAATTATTCATTCACTTGATAGCCACTCCATCATCGATACTTTCAATAATTAAATCAATAACACTCTCGATAGCCCGCTATACCTCAATTACATATTTCTCATATGCATTAATCACCTTGGTATCCCCAATGGTGTCCTCCCTTGGGAATTGTCTGCCATAGGCCATGTGAACATGTCCATGGATAAAATACTTCGGATGATACTTATCAATCAGTGTAATAAAGGTCTGAAATCCCTGATGACACTGATCTTGTCCATCATGAAAGCCCAATGCTGGTGCATGTGTCACAAGTATATCGAAGCCCTTTGAGAACCAGAGCTTATAGCGCAGCTTTGAGACTCTCTTTCTCATTTCTCTTTCCGTATATTGATTTGCTCCTGGTCGATATCGATTGGAGCCCCCTAATCCTAAAATGCGAATCCCCTGAAAGTTGTAGATCTGATCTTCAATGCAAATACAGCCTTCCGGTGGCTGTTTTTTATAGCTGTCATCATGATTGCCATTGATATACAGTACCGGAATTGCTGTCATTGTTGTCAAGAAAGATAAATACGATGCTTTCAGATCGCCGCAGGAGATGATAAGATCAATGTCCTTGAAATCATCCCTTGAGAAGTAATCCCAGTATAGCTTGGATTCTTCATCGGCTAAACATAGTATCTTCATTATTAGTTCTTTTCCTCTACTCCTTTAAGCGCAACAACTGAATGTGCGTCGTCAACAAGTTCCCCGATTGCTGGTATTCTGCCGATTACGTTCTCCACCAGCCAATCCATTTTCATGATTTTCTCTGGTGACATTTCCTCATCTTCACCGTTTTTAAGGCTTCCATCCTGAGAACGGATTTCCCCGTAGAATGGAACAATAGAGCCTTTACAGATATCGTTTCTCATATGATCAATCATACGTTTCACCCCTGATGGAACGTTTTTGGAACAGATCAAATCTATGACACCTGCGGACATCCCCCACCAGTAATTCAGAGCCTTGGCTTCCCCATTCTCCTCATTCTGATAATTGCCTGCCATAATGCTTCGAATCATCTTCTCATAGAAAATGCCCCAGTTCCAAAGTGGCATTGCAAGACTTGTGGTCACGCCATCTTCAATCTTGTATACACCGAATTCTCTTGATGCATTGCGCGGTGTAATCATATCCTGGTTGGAAATATAATGAATATCATTCTCTTTAATGAATTCATCCAGGTCATATTCTTTTCTTGTTGACCATTCCAGATAAATTTTTGCTCTAGGGTTCACGCACAGTGCTCCCAGTGCAAATGCATTAATATTTGCAGTCATTCCATAGATTGGATAATCTGCAATGTATCCGATTCTATCATTTTCTGCCATTGCTCCTGCGATGATTCCTGATAAGAACTTCGCTTCATACATTCTCGCATAGTAGGTACGAATATAGCGGTGTGGCGTATTCAGGGAACAGTTTAAAATCTTCACTTCCGGATGGTTGATTGCAGCTTTTAAGCTCTGTGACATCATCTGTGGTGCAACACCAAAGATAATGGTAGCCCCTTTATCAATCACAGTCTCTAATACTTCCTCTAAATTACTCTCATTTACATCCTTTACGCAGATGGTGCTTACTTCATCTGGGAAAGTCTCTTCCAGATAGGATCTTCCCAATTCATGGGCATAGATCCAATCCGATGTCTCTGGAGACTTTGGATATAAAAATGCTACGGTTACCTTCTTCGTAGTAGATGGTAAGAAATAGCTCCACAGATTGCGTTTCTCTGGTGCTTTCGCAATATCTGGATCAAGCACAAGATCCACGCTGTGCTTCTCTGTCAGCATTACGAATTCATTCCAGCATTTCACCACATTATCGTTGTAATCTTTGTCACTCATATTTACAAGTGTCTCAAATCCAAAGATATTCATAAAGCATAGCACTGCATCCCCCAGCGTTAATGGCAGCTTCTCTCCGCCATGGAAACGGTAGGCTCTTCCAAAGTGGAACAGAATCTTATTGAACTTCTCTTTGGTAATCTCATCCCACAGAGAGGTCTTTCCAACTAAGCGAAGGAGCCGGTCTGCGCTTCCCTCTCTTGTGAATTCGATGCTATTGAATCCAGTCACATCACTGAATTTCATAAATTCATAGTAGAGCTTAATGTCTTCATCATCTGTCAGCTTAGGAATCTTGCGTGTAACATATGCAGGAACTGCAACTGCTTCATAATATTTTAAAACGCTGACTCTCTTATTACCTTCTACCACATAATAGCGGTTCATGTATTCATAGGCGATAATTGGATCTCGAATTCCTTCTGTAACCTGCGCCTCTGCAAGGGTGGACCATTTCACAGAAAATTCTGTTCCATAATTCAAAATAGGCATAAAGTTGGCTGCAAACGCCTGTGTCCTTCCCATGCTGCTGGTTCCCACCACATGATCCAGTGGAATATTTACAAGTCCGAGCTGCTTCTCAGTCTGTATCTCTTCATTTGCAATTATTTCATCTAACACTGGAAGATATGGGAATCTCCCCTGTGCCATACATGATTTATATTCTTTTTTCCCAAGTCTTAGGGCTTCTTCATATTCAGCATTACTCATATATTCATGCTCCTTTTCAAAATAATTGACTTTTTTCTTGATTCTATATGTCGTTAGGACTATTATAACATAGGATTCTTAATAAAAAAACGAAATATTTCTTTATTAATAATTAGTTTTCTGCTATAATAAGTTAGGAAATAGGTACTATGGGAGGAATCCATATGAAGAACATAACAACACAACAGGCAGATATCATTGGCGAAGTTGCTAATATCTGTGCTGGTAATGCAGCAACTACACTTAGTATGATCTTAAATCATCCAACAAACATTACTACCCCAGTCGTCGAAGTTCTGGAGAATGAGGAAGCACTGGTTGCTGATGATCGCATTTTAGTAAAGGTACCATATACCAAAGGGCTTGATGGAACGAACCTTATGGTTTTACAAGAGCACGACGCTCTCATCATTGCGAACCTTATGATGGGCGGTGATGGACATGATGTATCTCATCTTACATTTGACGAGATTACCATTTCAGCCATTTCGGAAGCCATGAATCAAATGTGTGGAACTATAGCTACATCTATGGCCTCCATTTTAGGAAAACCAACCGATATCGGCACACCACTTATCAATTCAAAGTACCAGACAACTTTTGAGATTCCAGAAGAATTATGTAACGGAACAGATATTCTGAAAGTTACATTTCATCTTACCGTGGGTGACTTAATTGACAGTAATCTGCTTCAATTATATCCACTCAGTATAGTAGAACAAATCGCGAACAAATAGGAGGATATGACATATGGCGAAAATATTAATCGTTGACGATGCAGCATTCATGCGAATGATGCTCAAAGACATTCTTACCAAAGGTGGTTATGAGATTGCAGGAGAGGCTTCTGACGGCATTGAAGCAGTAGCTAAATACAATGAGTTGAAACCTGATCTTGTAACACTTGACATCACCATGCCAAATAAGGATGGTCTTCAGGCATTGAAAGAGATTAAGGCTGCAGATCCTAACGCAACCTGTGTAATGTGTTCCGCAATGGGTCAGCAGGCAATGGTTATCGATGCGATTCAGGCTGGCGCGAAGGATTTCATTGTAAAGCCTTTCCAGGCAGATCGTGTAATCGAGTCTATTCGTAAGATTATCGGTTAATACATATCAAACAAGAAAATAAGAATTCCTATCACATAAGAAAAAGCTTGCCGGGTGGCCAGTGTCATTAAGTAAAGATGACATTGACCGGGTGGCAAGCTTTTTTATATTATCACATATTTATATTACGCATATGCTTTTCTCTGACGCATTCTCTGAATGTATTTCTTTTCAAAATCTGTTGCTGGAATTGGTTTATCATGAAGATACCCCTGTATCATATTACATCCACATTCATGTACAAGCTTCTCTTCTTCCTTTGTCTCTACCCCTTCGCATATCACATCAAAATTGATTCTCTGGAACATGGTAACAAGACTTCTCATCACTTCTCGTCCCTCTTCATTCTGAAGACTGTTCAGAACAAATCCGCGATCGAATTTGATCACATCCATAGGAATTTTACCAAGGATATATAAGGAATTATAGCCGGAGCCAAAATCGTCCATGCTGATTCGATAGCCACGCTCCCGCAGCCAATTCACTTTATTGACAATCGAATCCAGATTCTCACAGAATAAAGTCTCTGTCAATTCAAATTCAAGCTTCTCCTTTGGAATACCTGATTGTCCCACCAGAGCATCCACTTTCTCTAAGAAGCCTTCCACGAGGAAATCTGCTCTTGAAAGATTCACAGAGATCGTTATCAGCTCCCCATGCTCCTCTTTCCATTTCTTCATGGTCTCTAACACAAGTGCAACCATTTGAAAATCCAGCTCTGTTATAAGCTCTGCAGATTCAAGCACCGGAACATAGAGATTTGGCGACATCACATTGCCGAAATCATCCTCGATTCTGGATAGTGCTTCTGCCCCCACAAGTCTCTGTCCTTCTATAGAGAACTTAGGCTGTAGAAACAGGTGTATTTTATTTTTCTCTAATGCATTTTCAAAGTTCGGAATCACACTCGCTTCCTGTAAATAGCGAACTCTTAATTCTTTGCTGTAAAATACAATCTGATTTGAATATTTATGTGTAATGCTCATCCGCGCATATCTGGCATTATCCTGCGCTACATCCAGATCATCCTGAGGCATTATAATATATGCTCCACAGCTGATGTGAATCTTTGCCATTGGATACGTCAGATTAATTGTATTCATAAATACACGAATGGACTCCTGCATACGTGCTTTTAAAAAGCGCTCTGATACGCCATAGCCCTCTGTAATAATCACCAAATGATCCGCATAGGTCTTTGCTGCCAGCCTGCAATGCTCATTATCTGTGCAAAAATGCTGTACCATCTTCTGTATCAGATCATCTCCGGAATCAAATCCATATACCTCATTAAAGAACTTGAGATTACGAATATTAATGCTGACCATAACTGGTTGATCCATATTCTGCAGAACCCTTTTCCCTATTCTTTTAAAATCCAAAAGAGAGACCAGCCCTGATTTGTCATATTGCACGTTGTCAAATTCCATATTAATGTACTCGTCCTTCAGTTTTTTCCCCCGAAATATATCCCAACTAGGAAAATATTTTTTCTACTCTAGTTTCTCATCTTTTCGCCTTTTTGTAAATACATTTTTCATATTTCGTCAAAAGAACCAGAAATCCAACTTCGATTTCTGGTTCTTACTGTTATGATAATGCTTTTAATTGCTCTATTGCATTCTGTCTTAGGATTGGTTCCCCATGCTCTTCTAAAAAAGCTTTGCGCTCCGCACCTACCTCAATATCATTGGCATATTCATCTGTCAAAATTGACAGGTGCAGCACTTCCTCCTCTGTACAATTGGATAAGTCCATGATGAGAATATATAAATTTTGATATTTATACAGCATATTAGGTGGAATAGCTTCCAGACTCACCAGCGCTGCAAAACGCGTAAGGATATCCAGGCTCTGAAACGTAAATAATGCGATCACGCGAACATCCGCATCACCCTCTTCTGCCTTTTGCGCTTTGGCTTCTCCACGTCCCTTATCCTCGGAGCTTGATTTCTTCAATTCGTCCCACTTATCCTGTGGAATTAAATTTAAGAATCCATTTACAATATCCTTCAGGTGTTCCATCATAGCTGTTCCCTGGTGTTCGGAAAACGTCAATGACAGTGTGTGATCTGGCAGGAAATCTGCGCGGACAGTCTTCACTCCAATATCAAATTTCATCTCATATTTCTCTTCAGCGAGATCAAATATATGGTTCATAAATTCCTGCGTTCTCTCGCCGTTACTCATGATTTCATCCAACGTAAAACCGAGGTTTACGATCTCATCCTCTGAAATCACGCATTTAATTGTATGGTCACCGATTCGTGAGAATTCCATATATCATCACCTCCCTTTACGGGTTATGGATTTTCTTTCGAATTCTTTGCAGTGCGTTATCAATGGATTTGGCTGGTTTATTCATCTTCTCTGCAATCTGAATGTATCCATAGCCATCCAAATACAAATCCAGTACCTGCCGCTCCATCTTGCTTAAATTCTCTTGTAATTTATGGTAAAAATCTCGTTTATTTTCATGTTCAATTACCATTTGCTCTGGATTTTCCATCTGTTGGCTGCTCAGCATCTCCTCCAACGGAATTCCATCCTCTTTATCCTCTGCATTAAAGGATATATAATTATTCAGCGGAATATGCTTTTTTCGGTTAGAAGCTTCTATCGCTGAGTATATCTGTCTGGTAATACAAAGCTCTGCGAAGTGATAGAAGGTGGACTCCCGATTGGGTTTATAATCCCGGACCGCCTTAAACAGTCCAATCATTCCCTCCTGAATCAGATCATCCGTCTCTCCACCGATCAGATACATCGCATTGGATTTCTTGCGCACCAATGGTTTGTATTTCTCCATGATATAGTCAGTTATGTCATTGTCCCCCTGGCGAAGCTGTTCAATCAGCTGTTCGTCACTTCGCTCACTATAATTCTTCTCCAAATATAGATTCCTCATTCAATCACTATTTTGCCTGAATTCTTTGACGTACAATCTCATATGCCAGAACTCCGGTTGCCACAGAAGCATTCAATGAATCAATGTCGCCCTTCATTGGAATGGAAGCAATATAATCACAGTTTTCTTTTACAAGCTTGGATACCCCTTCCCCTTCATTTCCGATGACAAGTCCAATGGAGCCGGTAAGGTTCAGGTCATACATTGGGGTTCCACCCATATCAGCACATACGAACCACATACCGCGATCCTTTAATTCTTTTATGGTATTGTTGATATTGGTTACCTTAGCCACTGGAGTGTAGTTGATTGCACCTGCAGATGTTTTGGCAACGGTTGGTGTCAGCCCTACTGCACGTCTCTTTGGAATAATAATTCCGTGTGCTCCCGCAAGATTTGCAGTACGAATAATTGCTCCAAGATTATGAGGATCTTCGATTCCATCCAGAATAATCACAAAAGGTGCTTCCCCTTTGTCCTCTGCTGCTTTTAATATATCCTCTACTTCAGCATATTCATAAGCTGCTGAAATTGCGATTACTCCCTGATGCTTTCCCGTATCAGAGATCTGGTCTAACCGTTCCTTATCCACATAATTGATGATCGTATCGTGCTTTCTGGCTTCTCTTGTGATGGATTTCACTGGTCCATCCTGACATCCATCTAACACATACAGCTTATCAATGGTTTTTCCGGAACGAAATGCTTCAAGAACTGCGTTACGGCCTTCAATCATACTTTCGTTCACTTTATTTGTGTCTATTTCATTCTTTTCGTATTCCATATAATCTCCTTTAAATTTCGATTCCAAGATCGTCCACTGCTTTTTTCACCAGCTCCACAATCCTTGGGAATTCGTCTTGTAAGTACAGATATCCCATCAATGCCTCAAACCCTGTTGCATTGCGGTAATCTGACATGGTTGCATTTTTTGCCATTGTTGGAGATTTGGCATTTCTGCCCCTGCGATATACGTCCGCTTCTTCCTGTGACAGAACAGGCTCCAACGCCTTAATCATCTCTGCCTGTGTCTTAGCTTTTACAATATGGCTTGTCTGGTAATGGAGCTGGCTGGCCTTGGTATTCCCTTTGCCAACTACGATGGATCGAATCACAAGATCAAATATTCCATCACCAATATAAGCAAGTGCCAGTGGTGAGTAGGTTCTTATATCGACTGGTGCAATCTGAAACTGCTCTTTAATATATGAATCAATGCCTTTTTCCATTAAACAAGCTCCCATACAACGCCCTCACGGGTGTCTTTAATTGCTACGCCTTTTGCCAACAGTTCATCGCGGATTGCATCTGCTTTTGCAAAATCTTTTGCCTTCTTTGCTTCTTTGCGCTCTGCAATTTTCTCATTGATGAAGTGCTCCAATTCCTCGCTGGCATTACTTCCTGCATCTTTCAGTGCAGCTCCTGCAGTTGTAAGGTTTAAAGATAACACACGGTCAAAGTCTTCTGCAAGTGCCAATTTGGTTGCATCTGTTGTATCCGCTTTCATCACATCATATACCACTGTAAGTGCCATGGAAGTATTCAAATCATTGCATATTGCGTCTTCGAATTTATTCTTATACTCTGCAAACACCTTCTGATCCACTTCACCAGAGCCATCCAGCTCTGCAATCTTCTTCACAAGCTTCACATATGCACCTGTCATGTTGTCCAGATTCTCATAAGAAAATACAAGAGGTTTGCGGTAATGAGACTGTAGACAGAACATACGGTATACCATTGGGTCATATCCCTTCTCCTCAAGCAGAGAAACCGTGAGAAAATCACCCTTTGACTTACTCATTTTACCAGACTGATCATTCAAATGATTCACATGGAACCAGTAGTTGCACCACTTGTGTCCTAAGAAGGCTTCACTCTGTGCGATTTCATTGGTATGATGTGGAAAAATGTTATCCACTCCGCCACAATGAATATCCATATATTCGCCCAGGTGCTTCATACTGATGCAAGAGCACTCAATATGCCAGCCTGGATATCCAACGCCCCATGGGCTCTCCCATTTCAACGCTTGATCTTCGAACTTCGATTTGGTGAACCATAATACAAAGTCGTTCTTACTGCGCTTATTCACGTCCTCTTCCACATCATCGCGAACGCCAACCTGAAGCTGTTCCTTCTCTACCTGGGAAGAAAATACAAAGTAATCCTCAAGCTTTTCTGTATCAAAATAGATGTTACCTCCTGCCTGATATGCATAGCCTTTCTCCAGAAGCACTTCTATCATATGAATAAATTCATCAATGCAGTTCGTTGCTGGTTCCACAACATCTGGACGTTTGATGTTTAACTTCTTGCAGTCACTGAAAAATGCATCGGTATAAAATTGTGCTACCTGCATCACGGTCTTATGCTCTCTTTTTGCGCCTTTTAACATCTTATCTTCACCAGTATCAGCATCGGAAGATAAATGTCCAACATCTGTGATATTCATGACACGTTTGACATCATACCCAACATAGCGAAGTGTTTTCTCTAAAACATCTTCCATGATATAGCTTCTTAAGTTACCAATATGCGCAAAATGGTAGACGGTAGGTCCACAGGTATACATTGCAATCTTGCCATCCTCATGTGGTATTACAGTATCTATATTTCTTGTTAATGTGTTATAAAAACGAACTTTGTTTTCCATATATTCTCCTTTAGTCCTATAATACTATTTTAATCGATAATCACTTATTTTCCAACCATTTCTTTTGGGACATCGTATCTTTGCTATCTACTTACGAATTTTCTTTGCTTTGCGCTGCTAACAATTCCGCCAGCTGTTTCTCCAATGTGGCAACACGACAGCAGATTGCATCCTTCTCATGCTCCAGACAATCCAGTTCATCATAGACTGGATCTGGAAGTGATGTCTGGTCCAGATCTTCCTGTGGCAGCCGCTCATTATTTCTCTTCACAACTCTTCCTGGTACGCCTACAACAGTGGAATTGGATGGCACTGCTTCTAAAACAACGCTTCCTGCACCAATCTTACAGTTGTCCCCGATTGCAAATGATCCGAGGACCTTGGCTCCGGCACTGATCATAACGTTATTGCCAATGGTCGGATGACGTTTGCCATGCTCTTTTCCAGTTCCTCCAAGGGTGACGCCCTGATACAGCGTACAATTATCGCCAATGATTGTTGTCTCGCCGATAATTACCCCAGTTCCATGATCGATAAACAGACCTTTCCCAATCTGTGCACCTGGATGAATCTCGATTCCAGTTTTTCTTGCGGCACGCTGAGAAATCCATCTCGCCCAGAAATAATGTCCCTTCTGGTAAAGCTTATGAGCTCTCCGATAGCTGAGCATCACCTTAAAGCTTGGATATAAAAACACCTCCATATTGGAATGGATGGCTGGATCTCGATCTCGTATAATCTTTATTTCTTCTTTTACATTTTTCAAAAATCCCATAATTTCACTCACTTCCAAATTAAAAAAGGACTACTTCCTCTAAAAGAGACGAAGTAATCCGTGGTTCCACTCTAATTCCTGTATGCGTCCTATTTCATACAGCTCATCACATATAACGTATGTCAGACGTTCCCGAATACTCCTAGTTCTTCAGGACAGCTCCCGGAGGCACTTCAGAAATATAGGAACGATACTGCTTGCAGCCGATGGCAGTCTCTCTCTGAGTTCCCGAACAATCTCTTACTCTTTCCGTTCTTCGCTTTTTCAAATTTTAGTCCTATGACAATCACACGTAAACGTGTGATGTCTGTGTTCTTACATAGTGTATGCAGAATTTTGCTTTTTGTCAAGTTCAATTCCTACTGTGCCTGGTGGTTTATTTTCACCTGTGCCTGACAGCTCAATTTCCACTTTGCCTGGCAGTTCTGTACTACTGTGCCTTGTGGCAGCCGCCGCAGGACGCACATTTGTCTCCGCCACCTACTACCATGCTGCTCTCGTACAGACCAGTCAGCGAACAGATTGCCTGGGAGGATATTCCTGTCTCTGTACCAGTAAAGCCCAGTCCTTCCTCAGTGGTTGCTTTCACATTGATCTGGTCTTTGGCAATTCCAAGTACCTTCGCAATATTCGTCTCCATCTCCTCGATATATGGTCGAAGCTTTGGTTTCTGTGCAATCACAGTTGCATCTATGTTCTCAATTACATATCCATTTTCTGTCAGAAGGTTCCCCACCTGCTCCAGAAGCTTCATGCTTGAGATTCCTTTATATGCTGGGTCTGTATCTGGAAAATGCTTTCCGATATCTCCCAGTGCTGCTGCTCCAAGTAACGCATCCATAATGGCATGAACAAGTACATCTGCATCCGAGTGTCCAAGAAGACCCAGTGTGTGTGGAATGGTAACTCCACCAAGAATCAGATCTCTGCCTTCGACTAATTTATGAACATCATATCCCATTCCTACGCGCATTGCTTTTTCTCCTGTCTTTCAAAATTGTGCATCCAGTCTGCCTTAAGCATATATATCAGAAATAGTATGGAGCTTAGTGTCCACGTCAGTGGATAAGCCCAGAACACCACCTGTATTTCATCGATAAACTGAACGATAATTGTAATATACGTTATTCTTATTATACACCAGCAGATCATCATTACAAACATTGGTACTGTTGATTTCCCTGCTCCTCTCATAATGCCCGCAACCGCATGAGAAAATGCAAGGAGGAAGTAAAATAGTGTAACGGTTCTCGCCTGAAGGGTTCCATATGCAATCACCTGCGCCTCACTGTCAAACATCTGAATCAAATGAGGAATAAAGATATAGATTACAATTCCAATCAATTCTGCGATGGAGATGGAACAAATAATACCAAATACTGCTCCCTTCTTCACTCTATCATACTTCTTCGCGCCGAGATTCTGACCAATAAAGGTGGTCATTGCCATTGCAAAGCAGGTAATCGGAAGGAATCCAAAGCCCTCGATTTTGGAATAGGAGCCACATCCTGCCATAGCCATCTTGCCAAAGGAGTTAATATTGGACTGTACCACGATATTTGCAATGGAGATGATGGAGTTCTGTATTCCTGAAGGAAGTCCAAGTGACACAATCTGTTTTAACATCTGCGGGTCAAATCGAAGCTCTCTTAGCTTCAGCTGATATACATCCTGTGATATCATCAGCCTTCTCACACATAGCACAACACTGATCATCTGAGAGATAATTGTTGCAAGTGCTGCGTATTCTACTCCAAGCTTCAGTACTCCATTGAAGATCAAATCCAGAATAATATTTACAATGGAGGATAGAATCAAATAATACAGTGGATGCTTGCTGTCCCCCACTGCCTGCAGGATTCCCATACATACATTGTACAGAACCACCGCCAAGGAGCCTAAGAAATAGATGCGAAGGTATGCTGTGGAGTTCGGAAGCACCTCTGCTGGTGTGTTCATCCAGACCAGAATCTGTGGCGCAAAAATCACACCGATAATCGTCATCAGAAGTCCGGCAGCTATACCAAAAGCCACATCCGTATGTACTGCCTTCCTTACCTTATCATAATCCTTTGCGCCGAAATATCTGGATATAACGACACCTGCTCCCATTGCAGTTCCATTGAAGAAGCCTACCAATAGAAAGATCAGACTTCCAGTGGAGGTGACTGCAGCCAGGGCATTGCTTCCAAGGAAATTCCCTACAATCAAAGAATCCGCCATGTTGTAGAGCTGTTGAAACAAGTTCCCAAGAAATAGCGGAATCGCAAATTTAATTATTTTTTTTGGAATAGATCCTTCTGTTAATACGTTACTACTTTTCATATTTTCCCCTATATTGTGTCCTAAAGCTGCCAGTTACAGCCTTCCTATTCTTATTTATGAACAAAATGAGTACCACCGGCACTCAAATTGTACGCTTTAGTTGCCAAACATCCGAAGAAGCTGCCAGTAGCAGGTTCTTTCGGTGAAAAAAGCCGTCACTTAAAGAGAATACTTCAAGTGACAGCTTTTGCTTATTCTTACCTTTCACTTATGTCTCGTGCTTATGCGAGAGCAGCAGTAATGATTGCCATAGAATATACTTCTGATGCGTTACATCCACGGGATAAATCATTGATTGGTGCATTTAATCCAAGTAAGATTGGACCGTAAGCTTCGAAGTTACCAAGACGCTGTGCAATTTTATAGCCAATGTTACCAGCGTTGATATCTGGGAATACAAATGTATTTGCATGTCCTGCAACTTCTGAATTAGGACATTTTGTACGTGCAACACGTGGTGATACAGCTGCGTCAAACTGAAGTTCTCCTTCGATTGGAAGGTTTGGATATTTCTCTTTTGTCTTGTCTGCTGCATTACGCATTTTATCTACATCTTCACCTTTACCAGATCCAAGTGTAGAGTAGCTTAAGAATGCAACCTTAGGATCTACTCCGAAGATTCTGGCACACTCTGCTGTCTCTCCAGCGATCTCAACTAATTCATCCTCTGTTGGATGAATATTGATTGCACAATCACCCATTGCCAATACTTCGTTCTCACCTGTAGCAGATGGACGAACTAAGATAAAGCAAGAGGATACAATACTGTTACCAGGCTTTGTTTTGATCAGCTGTAACGCTGGTCTTACGGTATCTGCTGTAGAATATGTAGCTCCACCAAGTAAAGCGTCAGCAACACCCATTTTTACGAGCATTGTTCCAAAGTAGTTTGCAGAAGAAAGAATTCCACGAGCCTGCTCTGGTGTAACACCCTTTTTCTTACGAAGTTCACAGAACATCTCAACCATCTCGTCCATACGATCATAATGTGCTGGATCGATGATCTGAGCGCCGCGAATATTGAATCCGCTCTCTTCTGCTACTTTATTAATTTCATCTTCATCACCAACAAGAATTGGATGAAGGAAACTGCTTGCTAAAAGACGGGAAGCTGCCTCAAGAATACGAGGATCATTTCCCTCTGTAAATACGATTTTCTTTGGATCTTTCTTCAAAATGTCAATTAATTGTCCAAAACCAAACATGTGATTACACTCCTTTTAAATTCATTTTATTTTTCCACCAGGTGTCATTTTATACCCCTTTCACAGGAATTACAATGAATCTAGATGTATTTTATCGAGAACATTTCTCGTTATTTATTTGTCAAAGTGGATTTATCCAAAATCACCTGTTCCACCCTTGTTCTTACAATGAAGGGATCAAATGGTTTTGTTATCACATCCTCTACTCCCAATTCCTTTACCTGATACTCACTTCTTTCATTAATTGTTATCACGATAATTGGTATCGAAGCGTAGTCTGTGGTCTTTTTCATGTGATGAATCACTTCGTATCCATTCATCACTGGCATCTCCAAATCTAATAGCACAATGGCAATCTTGTCATGAAGCTCTTCCAGATACTGAAGTGCCTCCTGCCCATTTTCTGCCTCTAAGATCTCATAGCGGCTCCCCAGGCAGCTTCTCAGAACTGCTCTGCTTACTTCCAGGTCATCCACCACAAGAATCAGCGGCTTCTCCTTCTGGTTCTGCTTCTTCTCCGTCTGTGGTTTTTGGAAGAAATGCATTCGATTCTTACCATTCTTCTTTGCTTCATACAAAGCCACATCCGCCTTAGACACCAGCTTCTCGTAGGTATATTCTTCTCCATCCTGCACCGCAATACCAATACTGCAGGTGAATTCGTAGGAGAGAATATCACTCATAATCTCGTGTGTACTTCGAATGATATACATTGCCCGCTCTCGAATCAGATTATAATCGCTGCAGCCCTTGTAGAGAAGAAGGAACTCATCTCCTCCCACGCGGCCCACCACATCGGATTCTCTGGCAGCTCTTTTTAAGATTTTCCCAAATTCCTGTAAGACTGCATCCCCTTGTTTATGTCCAAAGGAATCATTCACATTCTTGAAATTATCGAAATCGATCATCATAAGGGTACAATTGCCAATTGGATTTTCCAGCAGATAGCTCTTACATAACAATTCACAGGTGGATTTATTATTGAGTCCTGTGAGTTTATCCACTGCGCACAATTCCTCCAATTGATACTTGGAATTATTATCATTGATCCGCAATTTACACAGCACATAGGAGCAGATGCTTACAACAGCCATGGTCATAAGAGAAGCAAACGCATTCAGCATATGGATCTCTGGTGTTTTCACCAGCCCTGTTATGAATACGAAAACGAACACTTCAATCAAGGCTAGCCCAACCGTAGTGGTCCATGGGAAAATAAGTACTGCTGCAAAGGTCAGTACCATCGGTGCAAAATACACTGCTGGCTGTTCTATCTCTCTTGGAAATATACTAATATATGTAATCACACCAATCACGTAGAGCTGAAACAGCATACAGACGCGATTCTTCCATTTGGCTGACAAGAGATGAACCACATCGGATAATAAGAATAATTCTACTACAATCTGAATCATGATTGCACTAAAGTAGAACAAATCCGTGTTATACTCCGGGAAAAATGTATGTGCGCACAGGAAATAAACGACCAGTAAGAAAAGGTATACTGCACTGCCCATTTTCACACTCTTGCAATTGATATCTGCAATGGTCTCTTCATTTTCTTTGGTGTATTCGATACTGTCCTTACAGAAGTGAAAAAACATTTTTATCCTATGCTTCATCCTTTACCCCCCAAGTCTTCATCCGGTCAGAATTGGAATTATGATTCCGAGCTTAGTGCCTCCATCACCCTTTTGTAGTTCTCTTTTACCTGGGTAAGCTGTGGCTCCATCCCCTCAAATGTATCCGCGCGGAACACTTCTACTAACGGAACAATGGATTCATAGAGATCATTCATACTCAAATTTCCTGCCATTCCCTTGATTGCATGAGCAGCAGAAAATGCACCCTTTACATCCTGCGCTTCAATGGCACTTAGTATCTGCTCAAAATGTGTATCTTTTGGGAACGTATTCAAGCATCTCTCATATTCTTCCTTGTTTCCTGAGAATCTCCATATTCCCTGATTTGCATCAATTCCTGCTTTACTTAACTTGTACCTATTCATGATTCTTTTCCTCCGTAAATGCCTGTTGTAAAGTACGATATAATACATCTGTTTCGATTGGTTTTGCAATGTGGCCATTCATGCCCGCATCCAGTGCCGCTGTAACATCCTCTGTAAATGCATTTGCTGTCATTGCATAAATCGGGATTGTCTTAGCATCGCTTTTTGCGCTTGCCCGAATCTTTCTTGCTGCCTCGTAGCCGTCCATCACAGGCATATTGATGTCCATAAGAATTGCATCAAATTCGCCCACTTTCGACTTTTCATACATATCTACTGCGATTTGTCCATCCTCTGCGCAGACCACATCACATTCCACCATGTTCAGCAGCTTCACAGCCACTTCCATATTCAATGCCACATCCTCTGCCACAAGGATCTTCTTCCCTCGAAAACTGTATTTATGTCTTTCAGAAGGACTAATTTCCACCTTCTGATACTTCTTATTCGTAATCTGCATCAGTATATCAAATACCGATGATTGGAACAATGGTTTCGGAATAAAGTAGTTGACTCCTGCGCCTTTTCCTTCTTCCTCCACTTCGTTTAAATCATAAGCTGACACAATGATAATCATTGTATCCTCTCCAAAGATTTCCCGAATCTTCTGAGACACTGCTATGCCATCCATATCTGGCATTTTCCAGTCAATAAAGCAGATTCCGTAACTCTCTCCCCGATCCTCTGCTTCACCTAATTCTTCAAGGGCAGCTTCACCGTTTGTAACATAATTATGTTTTACCCCAAGACGGTCTAAAAGTACAGAGGTATATTCACAGGAGTCCTCATCATCATCCACAATCAATGCATGAATCTCTGCGAAGTCTGCATTCGTAACTGTTCTATGCTCTTTCTTTACCATCTCGAACGGAATATCCACAGTGAACACAGAACCCACGTCCTTTTTGCTCTCCACCTGAATATTACCATGCATCAGATCTACCAGATTCTTGGTAATGGATAAGCCCAGTCCGCTTCCACCATGCTTCTTCGCGGTGGTTGCATCCTCCTGCTCAAAAGGATTGAACAATCGCTTTTTAAGATCATCCGTCATTCCGCATCCCGTATCCGATACAATAAAACGCATATGTACCATATCCTTTGATGTGGATGCCTGAATTACAAGTACACTGACTTCTCCACCGGACTGTGTAAATTTCACTGCGTTGGACAAAAGATTCAGGAGTATCTGATTCACACGAAGAGAATCGCCAATGAGCCTCTCCTCTGTCACACCCTGCATCCGCATCTCAAAATCAATATTTTTCTGCTTACACTGCTGGTAATACACTGTTGTCACAGAAGACAGTAGCTGCTTTAAATCAAACTCTTCACTTGCTATCTTCATCTTATGGTTCTCGATGGCTGACATATCCAGCACATCATTGATAATGCCAAGTAAAATCCGTGATGCCCCATCCACCTTCATCAGGTATTCCGACATCTTCTGTGGATCTTTCACATCCTTCTGTGCAATGGTGGTAAGTCCAATGATTGCATTCATTGGAGTTCGAATCTCATGGCTCATCTGTGCAAGGAATTGACTCTTAGCAGAATTCGCTTCCGTCACCTTATCCACTGCCAGTGCCAGCTGATCATTCTTCACCTTGATTAAATGCAGGCTGCGCTGACGGTTTGCAATCCATGCTGCCAGAATTCCAATAATCAGCAGAATACTTACCAAAAGAATCACTAACAGATATCGATATTGATAAGCAAAGTCTTCAATGGAGTACTGATACACATTGGCCGATGTATAGGACACTACAATGGAGTTCAAATCATTCGAATCAATTCGATTCAAGCACTTGTCCACAAGAGAGATAAAGGTTCGATCCTTTAAATAGTATCCTGTCTCACTGGTATCATTGTCATAGGTGACCACTGCAAGACACACCTTACTGTCAATGCCCTGAACCTGTGATATTTTCATTTTGGAATACGCTGGTTTTGACAGGTATGGCTCTATAATATATTGTTTTCCAAGTAAAAGATCCGCTTCTCCTTCATTTACCGCTTCAAAGCAGTCTGTGAGTCCATCGTAGGTCTTAATCTCAAAGTTTGGATAATTCTCCAATATCTACTGCTGCATCGCCATGGTTGAACCATCTATAGCCATTACAAGATGCTGATCGGCATCGATGGTTACTTCCTTAGGGCTCACAAGAACCATGCTGGTGTCCAGATACGGGTTCGACTTTTGAACATTTCCAAAGCCCATCTCTGAACAATATTCATAGTTGGCCAGACAGTATATCTCATTTTCCTTCAGGTACTCTTCATTATAGGTATCTACCGTCAGCGGGACATAGGTAAACTGAACACCAGAATATTCCGATATCTTCTTTAGAATATCACTAGTAATTCCAGAGTACTCACCGGTCTTCGCATCGGTATAGGCAATGGGCTTCCGATCAGCGAAATAGCCCACCTTGATTGTTGGAAGCTTTGCTGCAAATTCCATCTCCTCATAGGAGATATGGGTGCGATCATATACTGGAAAATAATCGCTGAACAGCTGTGCCTGCCAGGAAGGCTCCTCCACCGTAATTTGGATCATTGCCTGGTTGATTTCTTCTAGAAATTCTGTCTTGTCCTTCTGCCCTATGTAATACACAGACATCGGTGAATACCAGCCCAGAATCTTCACGTCTGCTGAGGCAAACATGATATTGGTTACAATGGCATCTACTTTCTTCTCTTTCAGAGCTTGCATCAATTCTGTAGTATTGTCATAGTACTTGATATTGGCATCCGTCAATCCATTCTCTGGAGCGTACTCCTCTACGAATTTTCTGGCAAAGGTAGATCCTTTGGCACAGCCGTAGGTAATCTTTTCCATTGTCCCGAAATCTTCATATAACAGATCATCGCGGTCGGAAAGCGTATAGATTGCTGCCGATTCTGTACACATAGGCTGAGTGCTATAGCTAAATTTGGAATCCAGCACATCTGTATGCTGTGCCGGAGCCAGCAAGTCAATCTCTCCTTTTTCAAGCATCTCGGTAGCCGTTGTCCAATTGTCACAATCCACATATTCATATTTCCAATGTGTCACTTCGGCGATCTTGTTCAAATAATCAATATTATAACCGCAGGCTTCTCCATTTTCATCCCATCCCATAAAGCTTCCCAGGGAGAAAATGCCCACCTTCACCGTTCGGTCTGCGTCCTTGGGCGCTGCCGCCACCGTCAGATTCCATATTGGCAGCAACGATATTATCAAGCAAAATGCAAGCAGTTGTCTTCTTAGTTGTTTTCTCATATGCAGTCCCCCAGACCTATCTGAAATGTATGTCATATCCTCTATCTACTTGATATAAATTTTACTCTTTTCTAGTACCTTTGTCCACACCCTCGTTTCCAAAAATCTCCTATTGTCTAATTGTTACAGAATTGTTACAATTCATTTGTACTTAGCTAAGACAAATCATTACAAAGGAGGATACATCAATGTGTTTTAATTATTTCAACAATTGCAACATCATGACCATTATCCGCAAATGTTTCGGATGTAACTAATTCTATTTTGCATAAATACAAAAGAATTTCCCCTTAAAAGCAGCCCCTGGTCTCACCTGGGACTGCTTTTTTATGCGCCAGTGTTACTCATTTTGTTTATCAAGTGCGCGGGCGATGGTCTCGTATAACACCGCAGGTTCAAAGGGCTTTGCAACATGCGCATTCATTCCTGCATCCAGACAATTCTGAATATCTTCCTTATATGCATTGGCAGTCAGCGCAATGATTGGTATTGTGGTGGCATCTTCCCTATTCATCCCACGAATCTTCTTTGTTGCAGTAAGTCCATCCATCACTGGCATTCTGATATCCATAAGAATTGCATCATACGTGCCTGCCGGTTCCTGCGCAAACATCTGAATACCATCCTGTCCATTGGCTGCGACCACAACCTTGCAGTTATATTTCATCAATAAACGGGAAGCGATCTCTGCGTTTAGGTGGTGATCCTCACACAATAGAATTGTGCGATTCTCCAAAACAGACAGATTTACTTCTTTCTTCTTTGTATTTGCATACATCTCCGGTGCATGTATTGTCTCATCCTCCAGCTTTATATCCAAATAGATCGTAAATGTAGTGCCTTTTCCCACTTCACTTTCCACCTGGATTTGTCCATTCATAAGTTCCACAAGATTCTTCACAATCGACAGCCCCAAACCTGAGCCTCCATACTGTGTAGTCAAAGAATTCTGTTCCTGTTCGAATGGTTTGAACAGATGATTATGAATGAATTTTTCATTCATGCCAATCCCGGTATCCTTAACCTGAAACTTCATATGACAGATACTTCCTTCACGTCCAAGCAGCCGAATGATAAAGGATACATATCCCCCTTCCGGTGTGAATTTAATGGCATTGGAAGCAATATTTAAGAATATCTGATGTACACGAAGTTCGTCAATGTAGCAATAATGATCCAAGTCGACATTTTCATTGTCCACTTGAAAATGCACCTTTTTCCGATCGGCTTCCGCCTTCATAATTGCCGTGAAGCTATCTACCATTTCCTTACAGTAGCGAACCTTCGGGTCTAATTTGAGCCTGCCGGCATCCAGCTTCTGTACGTCCAAAGTATCGTTAATCAGTCCCAGCATATACTGCCCAGACTCTTCAATCAGCGATAGGTTATGATGCAGTGCCTCAACATCATTCTCCTCCCGTGACAATGCCACCATCCCCATGATTCCATTCATGGGAGTTCTCATATCATGGCTCATGCGGGAATAGAATTCAAAGTACAGCTGACCTTCTTTCGCTTTGATATATTTAAAATAGAAGAAAATAAATAGCAGAAACATGGTGAGCGATACAATCACAAAGCCTCCGATTAATATTGCAATCATACTTTGGGCACTGGCCTGATACTTATCCGGTGACATATCGATTCCCAGCAATCCCACGAAGTTTCCTTCCGTGGTATATACCGGTGCATATCCAGTAATAAAATTCCCCCATGCATCACTGCTGTATTCTCCTGTTGGAGTTTGGGATTCCATGATTTGCTTTTGAGCTTTGGTAAGGCTTGTGTAGCGATAGATGTCCTCTCTCTGTTTTGCCACAAAATGCCCATCCTCATCAATGATGCCGTTTAATAACCATACTCCGTCTAATGGGGTTCCCACCTGATAGCCAAAAAACTCTGCGGTTTCTTCATCTGTTGTATATTTGATTTCATCCTTTTTCAGTGGAGCCACCAGATACACATTGATAATCTCTGTATTTAGCTTCACGTCGTTCCCCACATCCATCAGACGCTTATTAATCGGGTCTACCTCCATCTCATTGAAGGTCAGTGATTTCATATAGGCCACTTCTTCGTCTGTAATCTGGAAATTATTCTTTACAAGAAGTGCAAAATCCACTGCCATATTCTCATTTGCCTGCAGCAATTGATTGCCAATGTAATGGCTTCCCGCATAAAGACCAGCTCCTGCAAGCAAGAAAAACAGCAGTGTCACCACCAATATCAGTCTTGTAATCTTACCGTTTTTTTCACCTTATCGTTCATATGTCCTCCCACGGTCATCTCACATATTTCGCAATAGTTTCATACATTTTCGCTGGCTCTACTGGCTTTGCTAAATGCTCGTTCATTCCGGCTTCCAACGATTTTTGTACATCCTCTGCATACGCATTTGCTGTCATCGCAATGATTGGAACCCTCTGTGCATCTTCACGGGGAAGTGCACGGATTGCTTTTGCTGCTTCAAGTCCATCCATCACTGGCATTCGGATATCCATCAGCACCACATCGAAGGTATCTGGCTCTGATTCCTGAAACGCTTCGAATCCAAGCTGTCCATTCTCTTTCCAGATAACCTCTGCCCCCTTCACCTGCAAGAGGCGCATTGCAATTTTGGCATTTAATGGATGATCCTCACAGAGCAGTACCTTCAATCCTTCTGGAAAGTCCGATTTGTCTGTGTCACTGTGCTGTGACATCTTCTCCTCTGGTTTCTCTGCCAGTGCGAAATCCAGATATACTGTAAATTCACAGCCTTCATTTTCTTTACTCTGCACTTCAATTCTACCATCCATCAGCTGAACCAGGCTCTTTACGATGGATAGTCCCAGACCTGTTCCACCAAGCTGTTCTTCTAAGCGGTTCTCCTGTGCAAAGGGTTGAAATATTTTAGAAATAAATTTCTTTGAGATTCCGATCCCATTATCTCTTACAATAAACCGATAATGCTTTTTCTTCTCCTCCTGTGAGAGCACTTCTATCAAGAATTCCACCTTACCTCCCGCTGGTGTGAACTTCACTGCATTTCCAAGCAGATTCACAAAAATCTGCTTCACGCGCTGTTCATCCAATAGGAGCTCGTCCCACTCTGCCTGAGCTCTCTTAGGCTCAAATGTAATTGACTTTTCATCTGCCTGCTGTTGGATCAGTTCAATGATAGAGTGATATAATCGCTGCTCATCACATGCTTTTGGATGAAGCTCTATTTTTCCACTTTCTACCCGTTTTACATCTAGAATATCATTAATCAGCTGAAGTAAATATTCCCCGGACTCCCGCAGCTGTGGTAGTTCCTTTTTCACTTCGCCAATATCGGTCTGGTGCTCCATCAAATAGCACAATCCCAGAATTCCATTCATAGGCGTTCTCATATCATGGCTCATTCTGGAAAGGAATTCCGTCTTCGCCTGATTGGCTCGTTCTGCCGCGCGCATTGCCTTTTTCAGCTGCTCAGCCTGCTTCTTATGCTGATTATAGATGCTCGTAATATCTGTCAGCAAAATGGCAAGTAGTCTCTCGTCCTGAGACAGATAAGAAAATGTGGTCTGGTAGTATTTCTTTTCTCCTTCCAAATGGATTGGAGTAAAAAATGAAAAGCTTTCTTTTTTTCGTAGAGCCTTCTTTACCTTCTCGATATTACACTTCTGCAGGAATTCCTCTTTGTCTGTGTCTGCATAATATTTCTGAACAAATTCCAGAATGGATTCCTTGGAATTATTGGAATAAATTGGCTTGCTTGTGTCTTTGGAATCAAACAGCACATGTGTATTATTCACCAGGTCTACGCAGATAAATATTTCATTTCTTGTCTGCAGGGATTTCTCTGTCAAAAGAATTCGAAGCTTGTCATCATTAATGTCTTCTGTATATATGTATCCTTCCACATCATCTGTTCCCGGATTCTGTGTCATTACAACTGTGGAACGACACCAGTGAACGATATCCTCTTTAATCTGCCATCGATGTTCCAATTCCACTGTTTTCTGATCATTGTGAAAGCTTTCCAATAATCGATTTCTGCAAAAGCTATTCAAAAAAAGCGCTTTCTCTTCTTGATCTGGCACGAATTCACACGCCGCTTTTGCCCACTCATCAATGGAATCCACTTTCTTGGCACCAAGGGACTTCACCCGGCTGCTTCCATAGCCATCTTCAATCTGATTCTTTGTAATATTTAACCTGAAGTTTGCAATACAGTTCTGGCTAATACGGGACAGCAGTTCCATCTGTGTTTGGTAATTCTGTTCCTTGGCCTTTTGTTCCTGATAGCGGTGAGTATCGTCCACCACATACTCCACATGAGCTTTTATTCCATTCCAGCGAATCAGCTTTCCCCGCAAATTTAGATGGCGGTTTTTCCAAGGCATATCGAATTCCCGCACTGTGAATTCATCCTCAGACATCCGCTTCATTGGGCACCAGCTGCAGGGTTCATCTAAATGTAAGAGATACTCATAGCATTTTCTCCCTGCATAATCATAATCACCACCCAGTGCCTCTGCCATGCACTTATTGGCATACAGCATCGTGTAATTGTCCGTATCACAAATATACACTCCTGTTGGCGAATCCGTTGTAATGTTCCGGTACAGCACAGTTTCTTGGGATATGGCTGTATATACTGCATAATAAACAGAACAATTGCCTTCCTTACGAATCGGTATTGCGGAGATCTGCACCCATACATTGGAACCATTCTTATGCTTTAAGCGATAGGTAACCCCCAGTGGCAGATTCTCCTTTACCGCATTCATAATACTTCTTTCTGCTTCTGGCAGATCCTCTTCATATATGGTATTGGTGAGTAAATCTCCCTTTACCCACTCTTTATATTCTTCTACTGTCCGTCCGCTAAGTGCTGGGATTCCCTCACTAAAGTATGTATTTTCAATGGTGGAACCAATCTTATAGATTGCCACTCCTCCAGGTACATTCTTCACTAGGTTATCAAGCATCAGGTCGCGTTCGTGTAATTCCTGAAAGTACTTCTTCCTGCGCTTATTCCCGAAAATGATAACCAGAATTATCAGTAATAGTATCACAATGATAACTGCAACTGGAATCAGTACCTTGGAATAATTCTCCCAAAATGTAGGTTCATAATTGACAATTACTGCATCCTCCGGCAGATTTTTTTCTGAGATACCATACTGCTTCATTACATTTTCATCAAACATCGGATGATATGGTGTGGTACGAATTGCGATCTCATCTGACGGTGTTCCCTGCAATATCTCCATGGTCATCTGACCAGCAAGTGCTCCCATGTTCTCATAGGATATCACCACTCCACCTAGGAATCCATCTCCAATCCCAAGCTCATCAGTCTTATACACAGGAATCTTCGCTGAATCTGACACAAGTCTCGTCGACTCAAACAGGGTGTAGTCATAGCCTTGTGAATTTTCACTCATCATTAAAAATAGCAGAATGGTATCCTCGCCGCAGGAACCTATCTTTTCTTTTATCTGCTTCTCCGTTAATCTGGAACAATTAATCTCTTGAAAGGCAAGCTCCGGGAAATCATTTCTGCTGTCATAAAACTGTTCAATAGAGCCTTTACAGGATTCCGAATCATCTGCAATGGCAACAAGCTTTGTGGCATTGGGAGAGATGGTTTGCGCAAGGGCAATCGTCTCCTCCATAGGGAAGCTCTCTACAACTCCTGTAATCAGTGGGTCCTCCGCAACACTCTGGGCCTTTTCCTCGGAATTAATCCCCTCAAAGACCATGGGTATTCCATCAAAGAGCTTTGTTTGATATTCCAGTGCAAAATCAAGAGCTGCATCATCCCCCAGCACGATCACATCATAGTTCGTACCTGATTCCAGTTCCCCTTGAATCTGATTATAAATATTTGTTTTTACTTCCTCATAGCTATGTGTTTTGGTGTCCATAAAGAAATAATCTGTCTTTGCAAAGTCATCTATCTCGTTTGCAAAGCCTTCCAGCTGCTTCGGCACGCTGTCCCAGTCATAATCATAAGAGCTCAAGAATAGCACTCTTGGATGATTGATGACTTGTCCTTCCACTGCAAAACAAGTGCTTCCCAATCCAAAAGCTACTACAATAATCAGTAGAAATGCAGTGATACTTCCCCATTTTCTTCTGTTCCCCATATGCTTCTCCTTTGTCTATACACACCCTTGCCCATATACATCTAAGTATAGACCTTTCGCCCTATAATTTCCACTCCTAGATTCAAAGAAACCTGGTATTGAGTAGATGCAATGGTACTTGGCGCTGAATAGATGCAATGGTACTCGGCACTGAATAGGTGCAATGGTACTCGGCACTGAATAGGTGCAATGGTACTTGGCACTGAATAGGTGCAATGGTACTTGGCATTCAGTAGATACAATGGAACTTTTACTAAGTTTGTGATGTATATAGAAAAATCTATCTCCTACATCACATTTTCCAGAGATTTGATGCCTAATTTCATGTTATGTAACCCTGTTTGTGATGTATATAAAAAAACTTGTTCTCCACATCACAAATTCCACGAATTTTGTGATGTGGAGAACAAGTTTTTTTGCATACCTCACATTAAGCCTCTTCAAAGGCTATAAATCATCCAATTTTGCTCTAATATGTGATATTATAGTTAAGTTTTTTTAAATACCTCACAAAACATGACTATTAGGGACAGGGGATTTAGTGTTTGGGGACAATGGCAGCACAAAATGCAACACGAAATGCGACTCTTAATTCAACACAAAATAAAACCCTTGAAAATTCAAGGGTTTTAACGTAGCGAGAGGGGGATTCGAACCCTCGACACCGCGGGTATGAACCGCGTGCTCT
>CAZTGP010000031.1:0-32049 GCA_964613325.1 uncultured Roseburia sp.
TATGCATATACCTCTATATGAAAATCACCAGATCCAAAGGCAATCACAAAAGCTAATAACACTGCAAGCAGGGTCCGACTCTTTTTCGACTTAAATAATTTCATCTTCTCATCTTCCTTCATAAAAAACTAAGAATTGACATAGTTTCTTCGATTTTATTATAAGGAATTCGGCATTTTACGTCAACCAAAATATGGTATCTCAGCTTGCAGTCCAACTATATTTAGCGGTTTTCTTTCATATTAAAAACAACCAGTGCTCCCCATATCACCCCTGTGAGACCTGTGATGATTCCAGCAATTGACAGCCAGCCCAGCTCTGTAATCTGAATATCAAAGATAAATCCTATTCCCGCTGTAATTCCAATGGCAGTCATCACTGCAATCAATGCACATATCGCAATTGTCTCTCCGTCAAAATTATACTGTTTCATCTCTGTCGTTGTAATCTCTGTTCTCATAATTCTCATTCCTCCTACTGCACATTTTGCAATTCTTTCTCATCCCATGGAAAACATGTTTTATCATCAATATAGACATCTGCATAGATTTTTCTTGAGTTGTTACCGTAGACGGCTACAATCTCTGGCAGATTATCATTCACTGTATCGAACTCTAATTGAAATCCTTTGCACCACTGTAACGCCTCTTCCAGCTGCTTATCACTTCTGCAGGTCCAAAGGATAAGCTTGCGCCCCTCTTTCTGTAATTCCTTCAGAAGATGTATCAGCCGAACATTCGCAATTCCTATCTCTGGATACATGTCTGTACACAATGTCCCATCAAAATCCACTGCGATAATTCGAAAGTCATTCTTTTGTATTTTATCTCTCATCGAATCTCTCCCTTCCTATGAATCATATTTCATCTCCTTTGATCTGAATGCATTTTCTCATATGATGTGGGTAATAAAACGGACATTTGATTTTGTGAATCAAAAAAGATGCAACCACCGAAGTGACTGCATCTATCTATACATTTTCTATACTCTCCTCATGCCTGTCAGAGGCTATTTTGAACAATCTGAGATTCTAACCTATAATTTTTTATTCTGCATCTGTTGCGGTTTCTGTATCTTTGCCACCAACACTTGTGTACAGCTGACCAGTTCCATCTGATAACTGATTTGCGCCGTCACATAAGGTTACCAAACCATCTGACAATGTTACAGTTCCACCCGCTAATGCTCCTGCGCCTTCTAATAAGGCTGCACTATTGTCCCTTAACTGACCTGCTCCTTCTGCAAGACCCTTGCATCCAGCTAATAAAGCGGTGCTGTTGTCCCTTAACTGGCCTGCTCCATTTGTAAGACCATACATACCCTCTAACAATGCAGGATTACTTGCTTTTAACTGGCTGGCTCCTGCTGCCATTGCTGCGGAACCTGTCTTAAGCTGTGCAGCTCCACCCTGTAATTCTGTAATCATTCCGGAGGCTTTCACACCCGCAGCTCCCCCTCCGAGTACCAATACCAATGCCAAAACAATTGCAATCACTGCTCCCACAGATATTTTTCGATTTGGGCTATTCAATCACCTCATATACGATTTCAAAAGTCAATGTCTTCTTGTCGCAATCCACTTTCACTGTATTGAGCCAAGCCTGTCCCTGTGCATTTTCCTCTGCATCCTCATAATCCACGGCAATTAGAATACTCTCTCCGTCCTCTTCCAAGTTCTGTGCAATCAGGTCTGTTGTCATGGTTTCACCGTCACCAGTTCCAAGAATAAACGCATTTGCGTCGATTGCAACTTTATCGGTAACATACACATCTTTCCCTTCCTCTGACACCTGAAAAATTGCCTGATACCCTGCTAATGATCTGCAGAAATCCATCCATACATCAACGCGATCTTGTTCCAATACCAACTGATCAATCTGTGAATTATAAATATCTTCTAGTCTCATTTTATCTCCTTCTCATCTACCCATTTATTAGTTAATTACAAAACTCACAATCCTTCAATTGACTATGCACTCCGACTACAAAGAAACATAGGTACTCTGGCGAAGCCGGTCCTTAGCGACCGTATTTTGGTCGCTTAGTACCGTTGCATGAGCCAATGTAGCGAAAGCGTGCCTATGTTCCTTTGTAGTCGTAGTACATAGTCATTGTGAAATTAAAGTGTTTTGCAATTAACTATAATATTTCACTTTGTATGTCATGGTGAACAAAAACCAGTTGCAACTCTCTCAAGCAACAACTGGTTTTCTACATGACTATCTTATTCTATTTTATTTTATTTTGGCTGATGTTTCATATCCTTGATTGGAATATTTGCAAACAATGCTGGAACAGAACCATTGTTGGAATCAGATTCTGTTTCTGTAATCTTCACATCAAGTGCATCCGCATCGATGTCCATATATTTTGAAATAACCTGAATGATATCATTTTTAATCATTTCCATCATCTCTGGTGAGCAGTTTGCGCGGTCAGAAACTAATAAAAGCTTCAAACGGTCTTTTGCCACATTACCAGAATTCTTCTTTTTAAATAAATCCATTAAGCCCATGGCCGATCTCCCCCTTAATTATTCTTGAACATCTCTTTTAATTTGCTAAATACACCTTTTTTCTCATCGAGATTCAAGAATGGTACCTCTTCTCCCATAATACGTCTACAGATATTTGAATAAGCCTGTCCTGCAAGACTGCTGTTTCCTACCAATGGCTCGCCCTGATTTGTAGATACAACGATCTGCTCATCATCTGGTACTGCGCCAATCAAGTTAATTGCAAGGATGTCACAAACATCTTCCACATTCATCATATCTCCACGTTTTACCATGTCCATACGAAGTCTGTTTACAATTAAATCAATCTTATTTACTTCATTTGCCTCTAAAAGTCCAACAATTCTATCTGCATCGCGGATTGCGGATACTTCTGGAGTTGTTACAACCAAAGCTCTGTCTGCCCCTGCAATTGCATTTTTGAATCCCTGCTCGATTCCTGCTGGGCAATCAAGTAAGATATAATCAAACTCTTCCTTTAACTCTGTAATCAGTTCAACCATCTGTTCTGGTGTTACTGCATCTTTATCTCTTGTCTGTGCGGAAGGAAGTAAGCATAACTCTGGGAACTTCTTATCCTTAATCAATGCCTGTTTCAAACGGCATTTTCCTTCGATTACATCAACCAAGTTGTATACGATACGATTCTCAAGTCCCATAACCACGTCGAGGTTACGAAGTCCGATATCTGTGTCGATCATAACTACTTTTTTGTTCAACTGTGCAAGTCCAGTACCAACGTTTGCAGTTGTTGTTGTTTTTCCTACTCCACCCTTACCAGATGTAATTACAATTACTTCACTCACTAAAACTTCCTCCTAGGTTCTTAAATATTCCTCAATATATTTTTGGTAATTGGTTCAATATAAATTGCTCCATCTTTTGCAACTGCAATCTGTGCCTCTGCAGGTGCCTCTTTTTCTTTTTTGCGGAAGCGTTTCTTTGTATTTTCTTTGTCTGGGCTCTTTGCGATTAGATCCCCAATCTGAATCTGAATTGGTCTCATATCAAGTGCAAACACGAAACAATTTCTCTCTCCGGTACATCCGGCGTGCACATTTCCCTTCAATGCTCCTAGAATAACAATATTGCCTGCGGATACAATTTTGGCACCTGGATTCACATCGCCAATAATTGTGACACTTCCTTCGCTCTCAATAATCTGCCCGGAGCGAAGCGTTCCCTGATAAAATTCACCATATGGGACCTGTGACATTGCGTTCTGCATTTCTTCCTGAATCTGCTGCTCTCGCAAAAGATTCTCTTCTATCAATCGCTTGGTCTCTTCTTCATGCTCCTTATCATTATCAATAATGCAAAGAATCTCCATGGACGTGTTCTTCATAATCTCTTCGATGATGCGGTATTCTTCCTCTGAGGATAATCTTCTTCCTTCAAAAGATATCCCTACCTTCGCGTTCTTAAAGAACTTCTCGGACTCTTTGAACTTTTCAATAATTGCATCTAAAAGATCTCGAAATGAACAATTGGAATCCAATTGAAGATTGATTCCATAACGATTACTTTTCATAACTACAAGTTGTGACATATTCTGCCTCCAAAATTCGTCTGCATAAGATACAGACACTAACGATTCAATTATACCGAATCTACAGGATTATGCAATTATTTTTCCAAAATAAATATGATTTTCTTCCTATTTTGGGCAAAATGCGACCTATTATTCCAAACAGCTCCTACTTCCATGTATAGGATATCTGAATCTGATTGCCAGTCACATCCACCTCCGCTGTGCCTCCGCAGACAATTGGCATCATTGGAGCAAGATGTCCAATATCCAAGTCCATAATAATTGGCACTTGGTATTCTTCAAGCAGATCTGTAACTGCATGGTATTGATCTAATCCAAGGAAGTCTTCTCCATAATGATAAGGGCGCCCCACCAGAAAACCCTTAACGTATTGGAACCACCCTGCCTCTTTCATCTGCCAGATTGTTCTTCGCATGCTCATCACATTCAAATCACAGGCTTCCATGAACCAGATAATGCCATCTTCTTTATACCGTTCATTAAATTCTACTACTTGATCATATTTGGTTCCCACTAACATACCAAGGCAATCCATACATCCGCCCAGCAGTCTTCCCGTGATTTTAACATCTTTATCAGGAAAACGACGAATGACGGTCTCTTCTGTCACATGATATGGAACCAACGGATGTTCTTCATCTTTTAAGGACTCTTTCTCCCACTTGTCATATCCTGACACCGTATCTAATTTCCCTGTGATAAGCTTCCACGCATCTTTTAGGGATTCATGCCAGGGCTCCATCCCAAATGCAGGCGCACAAGGTCCATAAATTGCTGCCGTATCGCAGATTGTTGCAGAAAGGAATGTGAAGTTCGTATTATCGGAAAATCCCATGTACCACTTCGGTTTTGCAGCTTTTATTTTGGAAAAATCCATATACGGAATCACTTCGCACATCAATTCTCCACCACCACAGGTGAGAAGAATCTCATTCTTTTCCGACACATAGTATTCCGTTAATTCTTTTCCGCACAGCTCTGGCGTATTGCTGATTCCGATTCCCGAGCCTTCAAAGCAGTTCGGTCCAAGATCAGAGCCGTATCCCATCTGTTCAAATTTCTTGATTGCATTTAGAAGTGCTGATTTATATGGATCAAAAGCCGACCCATAGGAAGGTGCAATATAGCCGATTGTACCATGTTCCTGTAAAAATTCTGGATATCTCATTGTTCTTCTCCTTACATTACAAATATCATTTATTTTAGCCAATTGCGAAACTCACAATCCTTCGATTGACTATGTACTACGAATACAAAGAAACATAGGCACTCTGGCGAAGCCGGTCCTTAGCGACCGTACTTTGGTCGCTTAGTACCGTTGCATGAGCCAACGTAGCGAAAGCGTGCCTATGTTTGCTTGTATTCGCAGTATATAGTCATAGTGAATTCAACGTGTTTCGCAATTAACTATACATAACATTACCAATGTTCTATTAGTATAGCATAATATGGACACGATTACGAAGCAATCCTTTATGATAACTAAAATGAGTGCCACTGGCACTCATTTTTGTACGCTATGGTGAATGTAAAGAACTCCCGCCATCACAGTTCTTGTGATAGCGGGAGTTCCCTGATTATGTATTCTTGACTACGAATTACTTATTCATCAAATGTAAATATGCTTGTCTGTTCTTTCAGCTGCTCTGAGATACCAAGCATCTCATTTGTAACCTTGGTACATTCTGCTACAATCTGCTCCAATTCGTTCATAGATGCGCTTGTTTCCTCGGCACTGGCTGCATTTTCTTCTGCGATGGCAGCAAGGTTCTCGACAATATTCATTACTTTTGCTTTAACCTGCTCCAAAGTCTCTGTCTGTCCGGCAATTCCTTCCACTGCCACTGATACGTTATTGATTTCTTCATTCAATGAGCGGAACAGCTCTTTGGTGTCATCAATCATGTTATTCTGTTTCTCAATAACAGCCATCATTTCGTTCATGGTTGTAACACTCAAGTTCGAATTATCCAGTAATCCGGTTACTGTATTCATAATGGTCTCTGCGGATTCTTTGGACTGTTCTGACAGGTTACGAATCTCATCGGCAACTACTGCGAAGCCTTTGCCCATCTCTCCTGCACGTGCTGCTTCGATTGTCGCATTCAAAGATAACAGGTTGGTCTGGCTTGAAATAGCGGTAATCAAATCCGTTGCTGAACGAATCTCATTTGCAGAGATATTCGTTGCATTGGTCTGTTCATAAACAATATCCACACTTGCTCTGGTCTGTGCACTGATTGCAGTAAGGTTCTCCAATGTCTCATGTACAGAGCGATTGTACTCTTTCATCTTACCGGTACTTGTCTCAAGGCTCTCCACATTGACTACTGTATCGTCCACTGCATTTCCAATATCAGCCACACCAGCATTGGCATTCTGTGTCTCCATTGCCTGGTTCGTAGCTCCCTGGGCGATCTCATTTACTGCGGTATCAATATTACCAATGTTCTCATTGATATTATCAAAGGAATGACGGAATTGATTTGAGAAAACGCTTAGCTGCTCGCTTGTCTCCACAATTTGTCTGATAATCTCAGCTAATTTCTCGGTAACCTTACGGGTTGCGGCTGCCACTTCTCCAATTTCATCGGTTCGTTTCTCATATTTCTCTTTTGCTTCATAATTGAGCACTCCTCGTGACACCTTATCGATTTCATTTGAGGAATGAACTAATGCACCGCTCATGCTGTTTGCTGAAATTATTGAGAGAACGATCATAATCACTGCGAATACACTTGCAATTATAATTGCTTCTACAACTGCTGCTGTGATAGATTCCTGCACTTCAGCCTTTGGTTTTCCAGCGAACATCATACCGATTACTTCATCTGTTCCATTCTGCTAAAGAGGAACATACACTGCACAATATACCTGGCCATCAATAATTGTGTTCCCATTATAGTAGGTCTCACCCTTATTCTGTACCGTGTCTATGATCTCAGGATCTCCAGTTGTTCCAACATTACGTTCTCCGCTCTCATTATATAAGGTAGTAGAGACTCTTGTATCTCCATAATATACCGTTGTGTCAATATTGGTCTCTTTCTTTAGACGGTCAATCGTAGCATAGTTCTCTGATATCTCAACATCACCTTTTTTCAGCATTCCATTTGAGAAAGTGAAATCCTCATCATTCAATGCATTGTAGCGCTCCACCGTTCCTTTACAGAAAGAGGTCAGCTCACTCTCCGCACCCATGTTTCCCAGCTCGTTCAGCTTCAATCCACTAAATACCGTGAGAAAAATAGCTGCCAAAAGCATTGGTCCTACTACCATCGCCATCAGCCTGACTCTAAATGAAAATCTCATGTTTCCTTTGTTCTTTGTGTTCATGCTTTCTCCTCCTTAAACCCCGTCAGCTACGCTGTCTCCCAGCGAAGCAGATATTTCTGTTTCTGCTTATAATAGTTCCAGAAGAACTTCAGATTCTTCCAGGTTGACAGTTCCTTGTGGTAATTAAACTGTGTATCATATTCGATTCCCTGGCGGTTACACCAGTTATAGATATCTATCAGATTCAGATTCTTCATAGTCCGAATATTATTCATAAATATTTCAATCTTTGTGATCTCATCTTCATTGGTTACAAACAGATGAAAAATTGTATTGGGACATTCAATCCGTATCTGACCACCTTGTTTTCGTTTCCATTTTGCCATAGGCACCTTCTTTCAACTTCCCGCGGGAGCCATTTCTTACTCTGTTACTATGGTACTACATATTTTCCAATTATTCCAGTGTTTTTGTAATTTTTTTGGTACTTTCCACGCACGCTATACCCCTTCACAATTAAACTCAGGAATAAAGCTCTCTTCTGCCACTTCCCCCTCCTGAATAAATCCATGCGCTACCCCTATGCGTATGGCGTAATTGACATAGGTCTCATATTCCTCCGCTGTCACTTTCTGATTCAGCTCCGGATAGTCCTCCACATGTTCCAATGGCGTATACTGGCTCATCATGCTGATATAAATCTGTTTTCCATAGGTATGATAGAGATATTTTACAATGGCCATTGCATCCGCCAGCATTCCAGGCAGCAACAGCTGACGCACAATCACGCCTTTTCCAATTAAATATCCATCTTCCGCTTCATTCACCCACACATCATCTGTTGTTATAAGATTCGCGCTGGTTCCCTGTTTGACTTCCAATTTGACACTCTCTGGGTAAAAATACGCAGCAGGCTGCTGCCTTACCATCTCAGCAATCGCCGCCTTAGCCACCTTCGGATAATCCGGCGCATGAGAATATTTTGCACTAAGCCTGCTATCCATATACTTAAAGTCTGGAAGATATACGTCTACGATGCCCTCCAGGCTTTTGATCGTATCCACACATTCATAGCTGCTGGTATTATATATAATTGGAAGCCTAAGCCCCTGATTTCTTGCCTTTTCCACACTTTGGATGATATGAGGCACATACTGCCCCGGCGTTACCAGATTGATATTATTTGCGCCTTTTTCCTGTAATTCCAGGAATATCTCTGCAAGTCTTTCGTCCGGAACGCATTTTCCAACCAGTCCCTGTGCAATCTTTTCGTTCTGGCAAAATACACAGTGCAGGGAACATCCACTGAAGAACACCGCACCTGACCCCCTGGTTCCAGAAATGCATGGTTCTTCCCAGTAATGAAGTGCCGCTCTTGCAAGCTTCAGTTGATTGTCCACGCCACAGACTCCAAGCTTTCCCGCCTGCCGATTCACATTGCATTTTCTAGGGCAAAGCTCACAATTTGTATACATTTTCTGAAATTCCATGAAATCTTCCATTCCTTTTCTCATCTTATTACTCTTGACGTTCCTTGTTTCTCCATAATAGAATAGGAACGTATGTGTTTAACACATACTATATGTTATGACACAAAACTAATCGCAAATCAACAAAGGAGTTCAAGAATGAATCAATCAAATTGTATGGTAGCCCAGTCCGGCGGTCCAACTGTCGCAATTAATGCAAGTCTTGCAGGTGTGATCCAGGGAGTCATCGATTCCAAGGAATATGACATCTGTTATGGAGCTGTGAATGGTGTACTTGGTATTTTAAATGAAAATTATCTGAATCTATCCAGCCTTGTGGCAAAGGAAGATAATTGCATCGAGAAGCTCAAAACTACACCAGCAATGTACCTCGGTTCCTGCCGGCATAAGCTTCCAAACTACAAGGATGATGACTCTGCTTACGTCTACATTTTCCATCAGTTTAAAAAGCTGAATATCAAAGCTTTCTTCTATATTGGTGGTAACGATTCCATGGATACCGTATTAAAGCTGTCTGATTACGCCAAGAAAATTGATAGTGACATTCGTATCATTGGGGTTCCAAAGACCATTGATAATGATCTTTGTATGACGGATCATACTCCTGGATTTGGTTCAGCTGCAAAATATATCGCAACCTCTCTACTTGAAATTGCCCATGACACCTTTATCTATGCTGTAAAAAGTGTCACAATCGTAGAAATCATGGGCCGCGATGCGGGCTGGCTTACCGCTGCTTCCGCCCTTGCCAGAAACGAATACAACACTGCTCCACACTTAATCTACCTTCCAGAGAAGAATTTCAATCAGGAAGAATTCCTTGAAGATGTCCAAAATATGTTAAAGAAGCGTGACAATGTCATCATCGCTGTTTCCGAAGGGATTCATGACGCAGATGGCAATTATATTACCGCTTCGAAAGCCGCTGTTGATAATTTTGGTCATCAGCAGTTAAGCGGTGCCGGCAAAGCGCTGGAATTCCTTGTAAAAGAGAATATTGGTGTAAAGGTTCGCTCCATTGAAGTAAATGTTCTTCAGCGCTGTGCTGCACACCTTGCGTCCCTTACTGATATCGAGGAGTCCTTTGCCCAGGGGCAAAAAGCAGTTGCTCTTTCCGAAGAACAGGTCACCGCTTCCATGGTTACCTTAACCCGCGTTTCCAATCAGCCTTACACTGTGGAATACGGTTATGCCAGAATCAAGGACATTGCAAACGAAGCAAAATCCATCCCTGTCGAATGGATTAACCACCGTGGCAACGACGTAACACCTGAGCTTGTGGAATATTTATCCCCACTGATTCAGGGAGAAGTATCCATTTCCTATTGCAATGGTCTTCCATCCTATATGGATGTTTCCCATTTGAGTCATTTGTAATTCGTTTCCTTATTTTTATTCTTATGGTATAATGAGAAAAATAATTTATATACTTTACAAAAGAATTACTACAAGCCTTATCAATGAAATTATTCATGAATCAGGCATCTTAGTAAATGCACGAAGGAGGTATTATATATGAGTATCATTAAGAATGATCTTCCACATATTGTGGCTTATGTACTCTTGGGTATTGCAGTTATTCTATTAGCTGTCTATTTGGGGTTTGCTGCTTTTTTTAGCAGCCATTTCTATTTCCATACCACAGTAGGAACCGTCAAGTGCGGCGGCAAAACTGCGGAATATGTGGAGAAACAGAACACACAAAATGCCGAGGATTATCTATTAACAATCTATGACCGTCAGGAAAATAAATACCATCTTACAGGTAAGGACTTTTCCTACGAATATGTAGCAAACGGGGAAGAACAGGAATTTCTGAAAAAGCAGAATCCCTTTTTGTGGCCAGCATGCATTTTCAACCAATATGAATATCAGCTGGGTTCTTCTGCTTCCTATGACAAAGCGTCTTTACAGAAAGAACTGGAAGCTTTGGACTTCATGGACACAGGCAATATGGAAGAACCGAAGGATGCCTACATAAAGATCAACGATGATGGCTATGAAGTCATTCCAGAAGAACTGGGAACCACCATCATTCCAGACAGTGTCCTATCTGAGGTGTCAGCAGCTGTTGAGAACCAGGATGACTCACTTACCTTATCTGATGACTGCTATGTGGCACCAAAGGTACTAGCAGAAGATTCTATCATCGCGGATACCGCTGATGAAATTGATGCATACATGTCCGCTGTCATCACCTACAACATTGGTGGTGCTGACGAGAAGCTTACATCCGGCGAGATACTTGGCATGTTAAATATTTCAGAAAATGGTGATGTAACAGTAGATGAATCCAAGGTAGACAAATACGTTCAGTATCTTGCAAGTACCTATAATACATATGGAGATCCACGAGACTTCAAAACCAGCAAAGGTGATACCATTCAGGTGTCCGGCGGCGATTATGGCTGGGTAATCTCCAAGGCCAATGAGAAAGCCGAGATTCTAAAGGACCTGGATGCCAAACAGCCAGTCACACGTGAGCCAATGTACGAGCAGACCGCTCTGTATCCTGGTCCAAACGATATTGGCAATACCTATGTGGAGCTCGATTACTCTAACCAGCACATGTACTATTACAAAGAAGGCTCATTGATTTTTGAAGCTGATTTTGTATCAGGCAAGCTTAGCAACGGCAATGGTTCTCCAGATGGTGTCTATAAGATTATTTACAAGGAGAGTCCTTCTGTACTTGTGGGAGAGACCTACGAGACCAAAGTGCAATACTTTGTTCCATACGCTTACAACGTTGGTTTCCACGATGCCACCTGGCAGAGTTCTTTCGGTGGTGACCGTTATCTGACCCACGGCTCACACGGCTGTATCAATATGTCTATGAGTGATGTTACGAAGTTCTACGAGCTTATTGAAAAAGGCACACCGGTTGTTGCATACTACCGCACACCTGTGGAACTCACATCCGAAAGTGCAAAGATTTCCAATGCACATTCCTATGTGGAGAAATCCCCAGCCAATTAAGCTTACTGCATCCGAAAAGGCCACAACAAAATGAGTGAAGAAAAGCCCCACATCATGCAATTTCAAGCATGATACAGGGCTTTATTTTATGCAGAGAATTGACTGTTGTATAGATTGGCATAGAATCCATTCTTTTCCATCAGGCTTTCATGATTTCCCTGTTCTATAATTTTGCCTTGATTCATCACTAATATGATATCCGCTTCACGGATCGTGGATAAGCGGTGTGCCACAATGAAGCTTGTTCTGCCCTTCATCATCGTCAGAAATGCTTCCTGTATCTTCATCTCTGTTCTTGTATCAATAGAGGAAGTGGCCTCATCCAGAATCAGCATCGGAGGCAGGCACAGCATGACACGGGTAATACATAACAGCTGTTTCTGTCCCTGGGATAGATTCCCTCCATCCTCTGTAATCACAGTATTGTATCCTTCTGGCAAGCGCTTAATAAAGCTATGTGCATGGGATGCCTTTGCAGCGGCAATCATCTCTTCTGCTGTGGCATCTGGTTTGCCCATAATAATATTATCCCGAATGGTTCCACGCTTTAACCAGGTCTCCTGCAGCACCATTCCATAGTTCTTTCGAAGACTTCTACGGGTAATCTGATCAATCTCTTTTCCACTTACAAGAATCTGCCCTTCATTCACATCATAGAAGCGCATCAGAAGATTAATCAGGGTTGTCTTACCGCATCCCGTGGGTCCTACAATCGCCACACGCTGTCCCGGCTGCACCTTAAGATTAAAGTCTTCAATCAAGTGCTGTTCTGGTACATAAGAGAAATATACATGCTCAATATCCATGTTCCCATCTGCTTCCCCCAGCTCCACTGCATCTGCAGCATCTGGAAGCTCTGGCTCCTCTTCAATCAATTCAAAAATTCGCGCTGCACATGCCAAGGCATTCTGAAGCTCCGTTATGACACCCGAGATCTCATTAAAGGGCTTCGTGTACTGGTTCGCATAAGTGAGAAAACACGCAAGCTGTCCCACACTGATTCCACCTGCCATGGCAGATAGCGCACCGGTTACTCCAACCCCAGCGTACACAAGGCTGTTCACGAATCTGGTACATGGATTCGTCAGACTTGAGAAGAAGGTTGCCCGCAGAGAACAGGTCTGCAGTCGATCGTTAATCTCTCCAAATTCTTCCAATGCCTCATCTTCGTGAGAAAATGCCTGGACTACCTTCTGATTTCCAATCATCTCTTCAATATGAGCGGTCTGTTCCCCTCTGGTCTTAGACTGCAGCTGGAACATCGAATAGGTTTTCTTTGCGATAAAGCTGGCGACAAATAATGATACCGGTGTAATCAGAACAACCACGAAGGTGATACGCACATTGATCGTTAACATAAAGATAAATGTTCCCACAATGGTTGCCACACCGGAGAATAGCTGTGTAAATCCCATCAGAAGTCCATCTGCAAAGGTATCCACATCTGCGATGACTCTGCTGACCATATCTCCATGGGAATGGCTGTCGATATACTTTAGTGGTAGACGTTCAATTTTGTCGAACGCATCCTTTCTGATATCTTTTACGATATGATAGGTCATTTTGTTATTGCAAATGTTCATCACCCACTGTGCAATAGCGGTAAGAATCACTACCACTGCTCCAACCTTCAGGATCTCAAGTATCCCTCCAAAATCCACCAGTCCCTTTTCCACAATCAGGTCGATTGCCCGTCCGGTTAATATTGGGAAATACAAAGTCAGTGCCACACTGGTCCCTGCCAGAACAACAGAAAGCACAAGCAGTGGAATATATTTTTTCATATAATGAAGGACTTTTTTTAAGGTTGCCATCTGTCCTTCTCTTTTGCGTTCTCTTTTCTCTCTCATCTCTTCTGATCTTCTTTCTTAAACTGAGAATCATATATTTCACGATAGGTCTCACACTGTTCCAAAAGCTCTTTATGCGTTCCAAGCCCCACCATGGCGCCATCATCCAATACCAGAATCTGATCTGCAAATTGAATAGAAGACGTTCTCTGAGATACGATAAATATCGTTTTATCCTTCTGTATGCCACGAAGTGCTGCTCGAAGCTTTGCATCTGTAGCAAAGTCAAGTGCGGAAGCACTGTCATCTAAGATAAGAATATCCGGATTCTTTACAACGGCTCTTGCGATGGTCAACCGCTGCTTCTGTCCTCCGGAAAGATTCCTTCCGTTCTGCTCAATCTCATAATCTAAGCCACCGTCTTTGCCATCTACCACGTCTGCTGCCTGAGCAACCGCAATTGCCTGCCTCAGCTGTTCCTCTGTGGCCTCTTCATTGCCCCAGCGAAGGTTGTCCCGAATGGTGCCATGGAATAACACTGCCTTTTGCATTACTACGCCAATACGCTCACGTAAATTCGTAATATCGTAGTCTCGAACATCCTTCCCCTGCACACGGACGGCTCCCTTTGTCGCATCATAGAATCTTGGGATCAGATTCACAACAGAGGATTTACCAGAACCCGTTCCACCGATAATACCGATGGTCTGCCCTCTCATGGCACGGAAGGTAATATCTGTTAATGCCTCTTCTCCAGAGCCGGAATATGCCATGCTTACATGGTCAAATTCCACTGCCGGATTCTGCTCCTCCACGCCCTCTGTCATCTTATCTTTCTCTGACTTCTCATAGAAATTATTTGGAATGGATGATTCCATCTCCATAACTTCAGCAATACGGTTTCCACAAGCGATGGATTTCGTCACATTCACAATGAGGTTTGCAAGCTTCACTAATTCCACCAGGATCTGCGACATGTAGCTTACCAGTGCTACCACCTGTCCCTGAGTGATTATTCCACCATATACCTGCTTACCGCCAATCCAGATAACAGCGATAATGGACACATTGATAATAATGTAGGTGATTGGGTTCATAAGTGCCGAGATTCTTCCAACTACCATCTGCATGTTGGTAAGATACTCATTATCCTCGCGAAACTTGTGGATTTCCTCCTGTTCCTTATTGAACGCACGGATCACACGGGTTCCTTCCAGATTCTCTCTGGTTCTACCAAGTACACGGTCCAATCCACCCTGCACCTTACGAAACAGCGGAATACTTACTACCATAACGCCAAACACCACAATGGAGAGCAGCGGAATGGTCACTACAAATACAAGTGCTGCCTTTACATTTACCGTAAATGCCATAATCATAGCACCGAACACGATAAAAGGTGAACGTAGGAAAAGGCGGAGAACCAGATTGATTCCAGATTGTACCTGATTCACATCGCTGGTCATTCTTGTAATCAAAGTGGAGGTTCCAATGGTATCCATCTCTGAGAATGACAAGGTTTCAATGTGTTCAAATAATGCATATCGCAGCTTAGTGGAGAATCCCACCGCTGCCTTTGCTGCGAAATACTGTGCAGTAACAGAGCAGATAAGACCAATTGCAGCAAGTGCAATGAGCACTCCAAACATTTTAAAGATATAAGGCTTATCCCCCTGCAGGATTCCCGTGTCTATAATGCTTGCCATAACAAGCGGAACAATCAGTTCAAAGGATGCTTCCAGAAGCTTAAAGAGCGGTCCTAGAACACTTTCTAATTTGTAATCTTTCAAATATACAAGCAGCTTTTTCATGATAATTCAAAACCCCCAGCAAGAATTGCATCCAAGTCTTCCATCAGTCCTTCTTGTGATAATACCTGTTTGGCGTCAATTCCCCATTTTATAGAACCCGTCACATTTTCCAGACGATCATCAAAGAATAGACATTCTTCAGGCTTCAACTGATAAGTCTCCATCAGATAATCATAGATTTCCCGTTCTGGCTTCGTCTTATGTATCTGATAGGAAACAACTGCCCCGTCAATCACATCCATAAAATCCGCACCAGCTGTATGCTTTTTAAAAAGGCTTTCTGGATAATTGGAAAGAAGATATACTCCATATCCCTGTTCCTTTAGCTGGCGCACCCGCTTCCACACTTCTGGTCTTGGGACCTTCATCAATTCACCATGGGTAATGAACCAGCGAATATGTGTGCCATGCTCAGGGAATTTTGCTTCAAAGGCCTGAATAATCTCTTCTTCTGAGCAATTCCACAGATCAAATTCATGCCATAATGGATCCGTAAACATTTCTGGTCCCAAAAGCTCTGTGGTTGCCTCATCCAGCCCATAGTCTTCCATGAGCATCTCCTTCCATCTGTAATCCAGCAGCACATCGCCTACATCAAAAATAATATTTCTATACTTCTTCATTTTTATCTCCTGAGTTCTCTGTCTTTGCTTCTGTCAATTTCTCTTTTACCACAACCGCTTTTTCTGTCGCAGCATTCTTTACAACAGTGGCTTTTTCTGTCGCAACATTTTTCACTGCGACCGCCTTCTCTGTTGCAGCATTTTTCACTGCGGCTGCTTTCTGCTTTAGCTCCTTCTCCATCTTTAAGAGACTGCTGCTGAGCTTTGACGTATGCTCATCATAATGGAATTCCTTAACACTATGTAACGCATGCCTCTGTCCAAGGTTCATGAGCCTTGTCATTGTCTCCATTGCACGGTTGGTGAGTTCTTCTTTCTTCTCTGCAGCGGAAGCTGTAAGCTCATCTTTTCGTTCCATTGCAACCAGCTTCTTCTCATTCAGATTATCTTCAAGATTTGCATATACCTGCTCCATCTGTTTATTAACCTGCTGTTCAATTGACTGCAGATTCTGTGTCAGGCAGGTAAGTGCACTTACGGTTAACGCAGTATCAGCGGCAACCACTCCCATCAAAAGCAGCGCAATCACTTCCATTGCAAGTGGTGACAGGAAGCTCGTCATATTCTGTGTGAATGGTAAAATGAAATGTACTACAATAAGTCCTGCCACACCAAATCCAATGGAGGCTGGAAAACAAACACGTCCATGGATATTGCCAAATACTCCACTGTAATCCCACCATATTGCATGAAACAGCTTCTCTAACACATAGGATGTCACATATTCTAACACAATGCTTCCAAAGAAGCAGATCACAAAAATCTTCCAATTGGGCATCTCCGGGAGTGTTGAGCCTGAGCAGATAATGGATACTGCCACTGCCCCTACTCCATAGATTGGACAGATTGGTCCAAACAGGAATCCCCTGTTCTGCCATTTATGCTTTGTAACTGTGCAATAGATGGTCTCATATATCCATCCCATAAAACTAAACAGAATAAACCATATAAAATATTTACTTACGATCATATGTATCCCCTTACCTTCATCTCAATCTTATCATTGTATCTATCAAACTCCCTTATTATAGCGAAAAAGCTTGTAAGCGGCAACCTTTTTGCACATGATGTCAGCGAAAATGAGTGCCAGTGGCACTCATTTTGTACGCTATGGTGAATAGAAAAAAGCTGTCATACACATACATGTACAACAGCTTTTTTCTAAACCTATGACATACGATTACTGTGTAATCGAGTCTTAGTGGCATCCGCCACCACAATGCTTGCAATCTCCGCCACAGGAGATTGATTTACCATTCTTCTTATCCTTTACCATAGATTTCACGGCAAAGAATATCGCAACCGCAACAATTGCTAAGACAATGAACGTTCCCATGGGCCGCTCCTCCCGCTATATCTTGAATTACTTTATACGTTTTCTGATTCAATTGTTAGTATATACTAACCTTTATTAGATGTCAAGAACCATATTGCATTTTTATCTCATTTGTAAACTAGCTTTCAAACCTTATCTGTGGTATAATCACTAGAATAATAAATAATGTGTGTATGCATATTATATGATTTGGGGGATCTCAAGTATGGTAAATAACGAATCATCTGAAAATTATTTAGAAACAATTCTTCTTTTAAGTAAGAAGCTTCCAGTTGTCCGCTCCGTAGATATTGCAAATGAGCTTGGATTTAAAAAGTCCAGCGTCAGCATTGCAATGAAGAATCTTCGAGAGAAAGGTCACATTACGGTAACCGATGCGGGTTTTATTTTCTTAACAGATGCGGGACGTGAAATTGCTGATATGATCTACGAACGTCATGAGTCGATTACTGAGTTTTTTGTTTCTCTTGGTGTACCAGAGGACATCGCAACCGAAGACGCTTGTCGAATTGAACATGTCATCAGTCCAGAGAGCTTTGCTGCTCTTAAGAAATACATTAAACAAAATCAATAAGCTCTAACTCGATTCTTTTGTAATGGAATGTGTAGAGTACGAAGCATGGGGAATCATTGATTCCCCATGTTTTTTGTTGCCAAGCATCACCACTTACTGTCCGTCTAGTACAGTAGTGCCCCCTCTGCCCATGTATACTCTGGCAGAAAATTCTCTTTTTTATTCAGAAGATCTGTAGTCAATTTGCCTTCCAGATAATCCATATAGTCGCAGCTGATCTTCTCTGTATGAACACAGCAATAGCCGCGCCCATTCTCAAAGACATCTGTCACCTCATATTCCCGGAACACACTGTTCAGATAAATAACGGCCTTCCGATACAAGCTTTTCACACGATCATCATAGGGCTTATCCTCCCACAGAGTATCCACCGCCTTTTCCATGGAGACATGTCCACCCTCCATGAAAATGCAGAGTGCCAGAAGCTCCTTTGCCTTCTTACTGGTAAAATGAACAAGCTGTCCATGAATGTACACTTCAAATCCACCAAAGGTGCGAATATTTACATTCTTCGCCAATCTGGCAGATAAAGCCGTTGCCCGCTCCACCACCTGCTCAATATCTGCGTGGGTATATGGTTTCAGCAGATAGTAATCTGCCTTTAATTCTATAATCGCTTCATGAAGATACTCTTCATATCCTGTCAGGTAAATAAGAATAATATCCGGATATAATTGTCTCAGCTTCCTTCCAAGCTCCATTCCATTCATCTCTGGCATTTCGATATCCAAAAGAGCGAATTCCACCACTTCTTTTTCTGCAAAATTCAAAGCATCCCACGGATTCTCGAATGTTCCAACAATATTAATCTGGCGAAAATCCGCCATTTCCTGCTGAAGCTGCACAATATTCCAATTCTCATCATCCACTAAAATCGTTCTCAAATGCCTATCCCCCTACTTCGGAATCTTTAACACTACAAGTGTTCCCTGCCCAGGCTCACTTGTGATTATCACTTTGCCGTTTGTCTGAAGCTTCAAGCGGTTCTCAATATTCGTAATCTTGGTATAATTCTCTTTCTGTTCTGATTCATGATCCAAGCCAGTTGTATCGAAGCCACAGCCATCATCTTCTACCTCTATCACATGGCAGCTCTCATCCTCATAGGACCGAATGGTAACTGTACCACCATTTTTCTTCAATCCGTGATTAATTGCGTTGGCAACAAAAGGCTGTACCGAAAGTGCCGGAATCAAAAAGCAGTCTGATTCAATATCATACACCGCTTTCACTCGATTTGTAAATCGTTGTTCTTCAATATTCAGATAAGCATGAATCTGTTCCATCTCTTTTTCAAATGGAATCATCTCTTCCTTCTGTAAGGCATTCAGACTGCCTCTTAGGAATTTAGAAAAATCATATATCATATCATAGGCCACATCTGGATTCATACGAACCGAAAGACGGATTGCTCCCAATGCATTAAATAGAAAATGCGGCTGGAACTGACTCAATGTAATCGCCAGCTGTTCCTTTTTCAGCTGTGTTTCATGCTTCAACAGTCTCCTCTTCTCCGCTTCTTTATGAATTGTTTCACTCAGAGAGAAGGAAAGCAGAAACAGCAGGACGCCAGTTCTTATAAAAAGCCCACTCATTTCCTTACATATTGCGAACCGCACAAGCTCCACTACTGTTAGTATCACCAATAAGAAATATGCAAGGGCTTCGAATTCAAATTGGCTCAGCTTCTTTCCAATACCTTCCTTTAGAATTCGATAGGCCGTATAGAATACAAGTGCAAGGAACAATAGAATGGATATTTGAACAAGCTCAAAGAAATCAAACAGGCCAAAGGCATACGCCAATATATTAATCAGGAAATTGACAAACATAAGATTGCGAAGAATCGTATATCCCTTTGTCTCCTCCTTTTCATAGCCAATCAGATAGGAAGCAAAAGCCATCGGGTAAATCAGCCATGACAAATAAGAGATTATCATCTCCCATTTCAGAGGGATTCGGTTAATCTCCACATCCACGGTTCCTGTGATAAACCACATTGCAATGATAATCGCGCAGATCCCAATAAACAACTGCCGCCTCCAGGGAATGTGCTTTACGATTCGGTAAATCCCATGGATAGAAAATACCACACCAAATACAGTCATAATTACATCCAAAAAGAAATGAAGCAGATATTTCATCTCATTGTTCAAACGAATTGCATACTCATCTCCAAGGATGAATTTCTGCATTCCAATTCCCTGAAACCTATAAGGTCTTGTGATATGTAAGGTCAGCATATTTCCCTGCTTTGGTAAATGAATAAAATTACTGCCATTGGTCGGTGCCTTCGCATTCTTTGGAGTTGAATAGGTCTCTCTCTCATAGATTTGTTCCCCATCCACAGATGCTTCTACCAGGGAAAACGAGGAGATAAAATAAAGTGTTTCCCCATAATCCTCTTCTCCTAGTACATGACTCATGGTGGTCTCATTGCCATCGGTTTCGATCTCCCAGCCGCTGGAATAATCCCGAAATTCTTCCTCTAGCTTTGGGTCAAAAGAGATGATTCGAAAAGACTGAATCAGGGTAAAAAGTATGCATGCTGCACATATTGCTCCAATTGTAATTGTAAATTTCTTCTGTATCGATTTCATAGGTTCTCCAATCAGCTTAATAACCTGCTTAGCACTTCTATCATCTCATTCTCATCAAACACCTTAGGCAGTATCCCCTGCATCTGATTCTCCGCTAAGAATGCTCTCTCATCTGAGATTGGATATCCAGTAAATGCAACCACTGGAATTACGTCTGCATCTGGGCGGTTCATCCTGCGAATCTCTTTTGTTGCAGTGGAACCATCCTTCTCCGGCATAGTAAGATCCATCAGAATCATTTGATATTCACCTGGAGCGGAATCAGCGAATAAATCCACAACCTCTTCTCCGTCATAGGTTTTATCCACCAATGCTCCATTTTTCTCCAAGAGCTCTGTAATCAATTCCATGTACAGCTCATCATTCTCCGCTATAAGGATTTTCTTTTTCCGCAGGCAGTGAGCGTCACTTCTCCTTTGGGGTTCTTCTTTCTGTGCTTTCTCATAGAATTCCTCCGATGCATCCGCTTCAAAACGAATACACACAGAAGTTCCTTTGTCTGGCTTTGACGTAATCTGCATCGTGCCTTTTATGGAATCCACAATTTTTTGTGTCACCGCAAGCCCAACTCCATATCCGGGAATCTCTTCTGGCTCATCTGCCTTCTGATGTTCACCCTTCTCAAAAAGCATCGTTGCTCTTTCAACAAATTCCTCTGACATTCCGCATCCATTATCTTCCACCTTAAGCTCCACATGAACTCGATATTCTTCCTTCGGTGTGACCTTTAAAGATATCACTGTCCACCCATCTTCGCCCACATGCTTCAACGAGTTGAAGGTTAGATTCATAATCATCTCATAGAGCCATTCCTTGTGCATATACAAATATATCTCTTCCATTCCTTGAATCTCAACCATAAGATAACAATTCTGTTCTGCTGCAAAAGGCTGAATTGTTGCCTCAATATAATCTTGTATCTGCTGCTTGGAAATCGCCTGAACATTGTTGCCCCAAAAGGGGTTTCCATCTCTGATTCGCTCTAAAATATCTGTTGTAAAAGCGATCAGCTCTTCCATACTGTTCTGGCACAGCTTTAATCGATTGCGATCCATCTCTTCATTTTCCAGTTCCTGCTCCATTAACGCTCTCATTCCGTACATTGGCTGTCGTAATTCATGAGCCAGATACGCAACTAAACGTTCTGTATAGTTCTCCTTCATCTATTGTTCCCCCGCCTATAGATTCTCAACTTCATTTGGACATTTTATAGGAAACATTTCCTATAAATATATTTTATTATAATACAAAAAAGGGAAAAAATAAACGGCTCCCACACACTTCGTGGAATCCGTTTATTTATCACTTTTCTTTTCCATTTTTCATCCTCGGTCTAAAAGAAACGTAACCCATTTCCATAGTATTTTGCACAAAACTCAATGTATTCCTGCATAAGCTCTTTTAATAATTTTTTCATAGTTTTTATCTCCTTTTGTTTGATTTGTTTTCTTAAGTACAAGTGCATTATATCTTTGTTTTTGATCAATTACTTGTCAAATTCCATTTAAAAGTAGCCAAATCTTGCATTATTATAGTTGATAAGCTATTATTATCTTAATTTCATTAATTTTAATAGCCAAATATGTAAGGAGATTCTATGCAGCCAATCTATGAAGAAGTAACCGACCATCTTGAGATCATTCACAAGCGCACAAAGCATTTTCCACCACACCTTCACAAATCTATGGAATGTGTCTATGTAACCTGTGGTTCCCTGGAAATAGGTGTTGCCCAAGAGCTTTATCATATGGAACAGGGAGACTTTGCCATTGTTTTTCCAGAAATGATTCATCACTATCAGGTTTTTGACCCGGCGGGAGGCAAAGCAATTTACTTGTTAGCAGAGCCCACTTTAGCTGGAGGCTTTCTAACTACGCTGCAGCAGTACTGCCCACTCACACCAGTCATTCCTGCAGCCCAGGTGCATCCGGATATCGTCTATGCTATGGAAAGCCTATGTGCCAATTCTGTCTCTTCCAATCAGGAAGTCATTCTCCATCAGGCCTTTGTACAGATTATTCTTGCCCGCTGTCTTGCAGATCTTACGCTTGTGAATAAGAATACCTTTGAATCCGACGATATCATATACCAGACCATGTCCTACATATCCAGACATTTTACCGAAACGATTACACTTACCAGTATGGCCAGGGATCTTGCAATCAGTCCCTATGCGCTCTCCCGTGTATTCTCCAGTACCTTTCATACGAACTTTAATCAATATGTCAATGAGATTCGGCTCAATTACGCCAGCACCCTCCTTACAAGCACCAGTGAATCAATCACAGATGTGTATCTGAATGCAGGATTTGAAAGTCAGCGAACCTTTAACCGTGTATTCAAGGAGCATTATCGTATGTCCCCCCGAGAATACCGTCTCAAAAATCAGGAAATGGGATAAGCCACGCTTATCCCATTAATGAATCATAACTGCATATTTTCCGATCTGATCATAGATCTTTTGAAACGTCTGTTTCTCTATTTCTATTTTGCCCTGCAATGGGTCATAGATTGTAAGTGTTGATTTCTCATCATCATATCCGCCCAGCATAACGCAGTGTTCATTGTTATACCAGCGATAGGTTTTCCCCGCATATTCAATGCTGGAGTCCGTATAGGTTGGTTCCTTGTAATCAGAGGTAATCCACACCACTACCGGAAATCCCTGGGCAATATAATCACAGAGATCCTCCACTTCCATCCCTGTAATATCATAGGCCTTGTATCCATTCCCTTTGTGTTTTAAAAAAGCATTTGCCGTATCACAAAGTCCTGGTGCAAAGATTCCTGCACCATTTTTTGAAAATGGATCTCCTGAATATCCAATTACATAATTCTCATCATTGCGCACCAGCCACTCGCTTGCAATTGTAGTTTTATCCAACTGATAGCCATATACATTGAGTGCCATGGTAAGTGCCACACTTTCGCATCCTGTGGGAAGTTCTGGTGTTTGAATGATTGGCGTCACCTCAAGGCTTGCCGAAACCGGTCGCACTTTTTCCACCTCTTCCGTATTATCTCCACCAAAAGAAGGCAGTACCCCAGATATCTTCAGCACAAATGCCAACACAATAAGAGAACAAAGTAAAAACAAAAGTCTTTTTCGCAGCATTTCATTTTCCTCAGATTGATCTTCTATTCACTTATCCCTATTCTATTCAGCTGCAGCGGTCTGTAATTCCTTTTCCAGCTGATTCATCTGTTTCATTTCTCGAACCACCATCACAAATGCTACCACAAAAGCCAGTAAATCTGCCACTGGAACTGCATAAAGGATTCCTTCAATTCCCATGAAATGAGGGAAAATAAATAGTAATGGAAGAAGGAAAATGAACTGTCTTGTCAAAGACAAGAAGGTTCCCTTATATGCTTTACCAATCGAGGTGAAAAATGTAGAAGTAATTGGCAATACACAGTTCAGCCATGTGAGGAATAAGAAGATATGGATAAAGCTTATTCCAAACTGGAAATATTCCTCTGATCCATCTCCAAACATGGATAGAATCTGTCTTGGGAATGTCTGAAACAGAATAAATGCAAGGATAGATACCACTGCACCCACTTTCAAGGCCATGCCGTATGCCTGCTTCACACGATGATACTGCTTTGCTCCATAATTAAAGCTCTCAATTGGCTGACTTGCCTGAGCCAGTCCAATAATCACTGAAAAATACAGCATATTTACTTTCATAACGATACCTGCACAGGCAATTGGGATAGACTCTCCATACTGTGACAGAGCTCCATAATGCTTCAGCAGATTATTCATTGCAATCTGAACGACCATCATTGCCAGCTGATTGAAGAAAGCCGCCATTCCAAGTGCAAGAATCTCTTTTATATATAGTGCTTGCAGTTTCCAATGTTCAAAAGTCACTTTTACCGTTTTACAATGTGTAAGGTAAACAAGTGTCCAAACACCGGAAAATACCTGTCCAATGATGGTTGCAACTGCTGCACCGGTCATTCCCCAGTCAAATACCATAACAAACAGCGCATCTAACACGATATTGATCAATGCTCCAGCCAGATTACAAAACATGGTCATTTTAGGGCTTCCGTCTGCACGCATGAGATTACCACCACCGACAGATAGAATCAAAAATGGAAAACCAATTGCTGTGATTCCTACATACTGTTCTGCCAATGGTAAAACATCGGATGGGGAACCAAAGCCCTTTAGCATTGGGCTTAAAAATAATTCCGTGATAATCAGAAGTACTACACCTGTTCCCAATAACATCGTTATTGCATTTCCAATAAAATATGGGGCTCTATGATGCTCTCCTGCTCCCATATGCAGATTAAATCCTGACGCTCCGCCAATTCCAAACATCAGGCCAAGTGCTGTGCACATCATAGATAATGGGAAAGCAATATTGGTAGCTGCATTGCCAAGTGTTCCTACTGCATTTCCAATAAATAGCTGATCTGCAATGTTGTAGACCGCACTGACCATCATTGCGATGATACTTGGAATCGCGAATTTCACCATTAGCTGATTAATTTTTGCTGTGCCTAATGGATTTGTCTGTTGTATATTTTCACGCATGAATATTCTCCTCTTACTTGTTCACTTTTGATTAATTAATTGCGAAACACTTTAATTTTCCAATGTCTATGTACTGCGAATACAATCAAACATAGGCACACTTTCGCTACATTGGCTCATGCAACGGTACTAAGCGACCAAAGTACGGTCGCTAAGGACCGGCTTCGCCAGAGTGCCTATGTTTGTTTGTATTTGTAGTGCATAGCCAATCGGAGGATTATGAGTTTCGCAATTAACTATCTCTATCTCGAAATAATTCCATAAGAGTATATTGTACGTATTATGTCATAAACTTGTCAAGGGGCAAACACACCTCTTAAAATTAAATTTGTACACCAAACACATCTCTTAAGCTTGAATCAACATTGCACGAAGGATTCCTGGGCGTTCATATTCACGCTTCCCGGCTCCCATTCCAATTCGCTCCACGGTGAAATTCTCTGGCAGCACATCGGAAGTCTTCACTGCTGCCACTATCGCTGCACCAGTTGGTGTGACAAATTCGCCCTGGGCATCCACAATAGACAGATGAAGCTGATTCTGCTCCACAATGTTGATGACTGCTGGCACTGGAATCGGAAGAATTCCATGCTGGCAGCGAACAGTTCCCATTCCTTCACATATAACTGGAACAATGCACTCCTGAATCTGAAGATTATCCAGGCATACTGCCACCGAAACAATATCTACAATGGAATCCACAGCTCCCACTTCATGAAAATGCACCTGCTCGATAGGTACTCCATGAGCTTTGGCTTCTGCCTTAGCAAGAATCTCAAAGATACGAATGGCAAGAGCTTTCGCGTGGGCAGTCATATTTGTGTTCTCAATAATTGCGACAATTTCTGCCATGCCACGGTGCTCATGATGGTGATTATGCTCGTGATGCTCATGATGTTCGTGACTATTCTCATGTTCGTGCTCGTGTTCATGACTATGCTCATGTTCGTGTTCATGGCTATGCTCGTGTTCGTGGCTATGCTCGTGTTCGTGGCTATGCTCGTGTTCGTGGCTATGCTCGTGTCCATGGAGATATTCCATATCATGGTCATGATTCTCTTCCTCTAATATTACATCAAAGTCGCAGACATCTAGCCCTGCCTTCTTCACACGGCTGACCTTAGTCTCAAATCCCTGAACTGGCATACTCGATAACACATCCTCCAGTACCTTCTGATCTGCTCCTAAGTCTAATAATGCTGCCACTGTCATATCTCCACTGATTCCAGACTGGCACTCCAAATATAGTGTATTACTTTTCTGATTCATCTGCTCGAACTCCTAATCGGTTAATCTGGGCTGCCATATAGCCAGCTCCATAGCCATTGTCAATATTTACCACCGCAATTCCGTTGGCGCAGGAATTGAGCATTGTAAGAAGGGCAGAGATTCCATGTAGATTCGTTCCATATCCCACGGAAGTTGGAACCGCAATCACTGGTTTATCCACGAGTCCTCCGATTACACTTGCAAGGGCACCTTCCATTCCAGCCACAGCCACAATGCAGTTGGCCTTCTGAATCTGCTCCAGCTTAGAGAAAAGGCGGTGGATTCCACTTACCCCCGCATCATAGATTCTCTCCACATAATTGCCAAAGTATTCTGCCGTCTGCGCTGCTTCCTCTGCAACTGGAATGTCTGCTGTTCCTGCACTGCACACTGCGATGCGTCCACTTTTCTTCTTTCCTGGCTTCTCATATTTCAATATCCTGGAGACTGCATCGTATGTAATCTCCGGAATTACTGTCTTAATCAATTCATATTGTTCCTTCGATGCCCTTGTTCCAAACACTTCCCCATGCTCTTTATATAAAGTCTCATAGATATGAATCAGGTGTTCATCTGCTTTTCCACTGCAATAGATAACCTCTGGGAACCCAGAACGAATCTCTCTATGTGTATCAAGCATTGCATACCCCAAATCTTCAAAAGGCTTCCTGCGGAAGAATGCCTCCGCTTCGTCAATGGATATTTCACCCTTCTGTAATCTCTCTAATGTCTCTCGTGCTTCCATTTCTATTCCTCACTGCTTTCTAGCTTCTGCATCTTTCTACGATTTGCCATAATGTCTCTGGCACTATTTAATAGTCTCCAAATAGTATCCTTTAATACTTCCTTGCTCTCAGGGGATAGTCCATCCACTGCCTTCATAAGCTCCACAAATTGTGTGAAGCTCATACGTCCAAGCTTATCTGTATCGTCGATGTTCGCATTTTCTAATATGGTAAACAGTGCATCTACAAATTGCTGTCTTTGCAATTCATTCAATCCATTGACCCAATTCTTCAGGGTTCGATCCAGATAGATGCTGTTGGTTTCAAGCTCATCCAAGTGAACAAAGGAGGTTCCCTTTACTTCCCAGGAAAATGCATCGTGCTGCATAATTCCGTTGTTTGTGCTCTGAATAACCTCAATCTCTTCTTCATGCTCTAAGAGCATTCCCACAACGGAGGACTGCGGCAGATAGGTATGTATGCGGTCTAGTATCCTCTGATATCCTTCTTCTGATATCATTTTCTGAGTGAATCCTGGTCCATCATTGTTATAGATTGCAAGTAACCGTCTCTGAATGGATTTTCTGCAATGCATTGCTGCATACACAGCAAGATTGCCGCCTTTGGAATGACCTCCAAATCGTAGACGGTTCTTGTAAAAAGGTACAGTATCTTCCACATACTTCACTGCTTTTAGCTGGCCTGGTGTCTCTGCAAGATAACTCATATTAAAGTTCTCTTTCCAGCCTGCCAGTGTATGGTCTGTTCCACTGAATGAAATAAATACGCTTCCATCATCCAGATCCACCTTCATTGCAGAGAACTGTGATTCCTCTTCCTCATTGATGTCTTCCACATAGTTTGACAGATAGCAGTGTGCAAAACGTTCTGATTCCGCCATCTTTAATAACAGCTGTGATGCGCTCTGCTTCAGGCGTGGCATTTTCTGGATCTCCTCTAATGGATATCTCTCCAAATAGCAATCCTTTGCTTCCTCAACAGTGACCTTTGAGCTCTGATCAATACCTGGAACAATTCCCATCCAGTCTAGATAGATGACCTGTGTGAATAGCAGATTATCTATCTCATTAAATGGTGCAGCGTCTAAGCTTAGATCTCCACGCCATTCCAAGTAATCCATCATATTTGCCATACCTTAAGCACCGCCTTCCCATATACCGAAAGTTCCTGCCATTGGCAGCTTTTTCGGACCCTTAGCGACAAAAGCGAACTTCGTTATAGACTATTCTACAACCTGAAGTTCACTTTAAGTCAATACCTTTTATTCAATAATTCCTTATCCTGAAAGATTCGCACTCTTTCTTCTTATTATATTAGTATTCTTTTATTATAATTTTCTTTGCCTAAGAAAGCAAGATAATACTAGCTTTGCAGTCTCTCCACTACCTTCTCTTATGTATTTTATTCTTCCACTTTACGGACTATTCTCTCTGGAATTCGATTCACATTACAGAAGTAGCTATATAGCTCAATCATTTCTTCTTCCTGTTCTGTGTCAACAAGTCTCATACAGATGTCATAAATAATATTCTCCATGGTCTGTGTTTCAAAATATTTATACGGAATGCTTCCCCACTCATAGCGGACAGAATCCTCCTTGAAATATTCCCAAAAGGACACTCTGTTTTCCTCAGGGAGAGCTATTTTATATTTATGGTGAAGGACTATTTTACCATCTGTGCATTCCTTTCCCCAGAAAGAGTGTGCCGGCATTGCGATGCCCCATATAAGCCTTTCGCCGTCTTTGTAATCTGTCAGAAGGATTCCAGAATTCGGCTGCATATTTACAGGCTTACGCATACTTCCCTTTGCTTTTCCGGTTAATATATGTCCTGTATCAAGAGATTCCAATTCATGTATTTCTTCTTCCCCAATATTGAACGCCACCTGTGATTTGACTGGTATCTTCATGGTATACATGCGATTTTGGTATTCTCTCTCCTTTTCCTGCTTATGCTTCTCCTCCTGCATTTCTTTCTGCCGCTGTTTATTTAATACTTCAATCTCTTTCTTTAGCTTTGCATCACAGATAACTAAGTACTGCTGAAATGCGTCTGGGAACACAAATAGCTTCTGTCCTTCCTGAAAGGCTACAGCCACTTTATTGTCCTGTTGCTCCACTACTACCCCATTTCCATACTTCTTATGTTTTACCTCTTGTCCTAATAATTTCATGTAATTCCTCCTTCTACCAAGCTTACAAAAAAGTGCATTTTTATTTGATAGGAATCCCCTATCAAATAAAAAGAAGGGCTCTTCATACAACGCTGGTTCGCGTAATATCAAAAGCCCTTCTTCATATAAGACGGTTCTTTTTATTATTTAATTGATTAAGCTAAGTATAGCATATGCACTCATGAAAAGCAAATTAGGCTTTTTTCTGCCAAATCCAAAAGGTAAACTTATTCCTTTTGATCCAATTTTCTCCGGTGTTGTCTGATAGTATTCCTCAATGGATGGAGCACAGCCTTCTTTGCAGATGAATCCCGGAACAGGATAAAGAAAAAACGCCACAGGAGCAATCATTATGATTGCTTTCCTGTGATGCATATTCAGTAAAATATTTTATATCAAGCATACTTTCTTTTCTCTTATATTTGTTGTACTGCGTCTATTATTCTGTTACAATAAAACCACTATCTTTAAGGAGAAATCGCGAATGAAACATACTGCAACAATAGAAGACGCAAGCCTTTCTTACGACCATACTGTTTCCACATTAAGGAAGCATTTTACAAATATAGATTCCACAAATTCTGAAAAAGTAAAACTGGCTAATGAATATTATAAATGGACTATGCTAAAAACCGAGTTGATTATGGACGAAAAGAATTTCCAGATTCCCTCGTCCGCACTTCCTAATACAATTAAAAAATCTGTTTTTGACTGGCTTCGTCCTGAAAAGCAATCCGTTGTTTCAAATTATTATACATTAGATTCCTCTACTGATAAATATCTCATTTCTGTAAAGAAGAACTCCGTTCCTGATGATGCCATTGAGCTTATCATGCGTTCTATTGTTCTTGTAAGAAAGGCTGTTGTCTGGGTCGATTTTGGATATAATGTTGGTACGGAATTTGGTGGACGCCATCCTGCAATTATATTAAAAAATTTAAAAGATTCACTAATTGTCATTCCACTCTCTTCACAAAATCCAAAATCTATGGAATACAATGTAAAAATAGATAAAGTTTATGGTTTCCCACTTATGAATCGCTGGGCAAATGTTACCCGCATTACACAGGTCAGTTTATCCAGAGTTCACTTTCAAAAAGTTGGTGATGTAAAGCCTTCTGTTTTGAATGAGATAAGCCATAAACTCTCTCAATGTGGAATAGTTTAAGCAACCATTACATAAGCTAATAGTGATTACAAAATCGTTTGACAACCCATCTTCTTTATGCTAGTATGATGTTGTAAACGTAGGAGAAATCCTAGTAATTTTGTAACCGAGAAGTCGTCATTTATGGCGACTTCTTTTTGGTTGTCAATTTGTGTCAATCCATCGAAATCTCTTTCTTTTTCTCTACTTCTTTTGTCATCTTAATTTCTTCATCACCTACATGGCATTTCTCTTTCGCCTCATCCCACAACACCTGCTTGGATGCCATCGTATGAACCTCCTATCTGATAATTCCTGCTTTTTGGGCTTCTTTTATAAAAGCAGCTACTAAGGCTTTTTCACGCTTATCATTACGGTTTTGATGCAAAGTGTCTGTGTCTTTTAACATATCAAGGGTGTGATAGCAGCCGAATTTTACATTGAGACGGTAAATTGCTTTTACCAACTTATCCTCCGCTGTGATACCCGAAGATTCCAGCATTTTAATTATTCCTAAATACTCCCTACGCTCTGCTTCCTTGCTTTGATAAATTGTTTCTGCACATTTTGACATTTTGTCCTCACGCACAATCTTATTGATTTCATAACGATATTGAAGATTACTATAATATGTATCGCTGTTCTTATCTTTTTTAAAAGTGGTCATAAAGGAATTGCATTGGCAAAGCATTTTTCCCTTTGCTTTCAGTTTAATAATTCCAAGATGCAATATTCTATCTTCCATCTGATGTACAAGCAGATAATCACTGTCAAAATTAGAATCTTCTCTTTTTCCCATATCATATAAATACAATTCGGAATAAGAAGAAAACATTTCCCCAAGTAAATACAAATTATCCAATTTCAAATGAATCACTTCTAAAATTCGTCTTTGCTTTTCCTCTGTCCGATAATATTTTGCTACCAGCTTATCTATTGACCGCATTGTGATTCTGCCCTTTTTAATCGCATACGTTCCAAAATCTCCCGTATATTGATTTGGTTTTCCGGCATATTGCAAGCCCATAAGATGCGGAATCTTATCCTCAGTATTCGTCAAATGCAAAATTTTTTGGGAAGTATGAATATAGTAATCATATTTGCAGATAGTCTCTTTTGTATTTTGAAAAATTTCGAGTAATCTCGTATCCTGCATGCTTCCTCCAGTGTATAAAAAAGAAAATAGCCTGGGCTGTTAGGCTCAGGCTTAACTTTCTATTTGAATTGCAATTCTGGGAGCGGACCTATACTACTCCATAGGTAGAGACGACCTTTGTATTTCTATTGCCCGCAAAGCCGGGACGGGTAGCTCCTCACTGTCGCCGCAAAAGCTCTTGTGCTTTTCATTACCTATAATTTATCATGCAACACTATCCTTGTCAACCTGCTTTTTGGCTTTTTATCAGCAATTTTTGTGGATATTGGTATTATAAGCGTTTGTAAAGGCTTATGTTCGTACTTCACAACGGCAGGCTATCCCTCACACACAGCGCCCCCCACCCTGTCATAGGATTGGGTGTCTCCATCCCCGGCAGCTGCCGTGCTCCTTTGATCAGATACGCCTTCACCTTCTCCCCATACAAATACGGATCATTTCCTTTCACAATCCCC
>CAZTGP010000032.1:0-8866 GCA_964613325.1 uncultured Roseburia sp.
ATTCTTATTTGCTTTGCTAATCACAAGATCATACCAATTCTCATGGTCAGCATTCTCACTAATTACTTTTCCTGGCCACGTTCCATAAGCTTTACTATCTTCATCACTACCAATGTTCTCCCAACTATCTCCCTCCTTTGCATAAGCAGCCACCTCATCCCAGTTGCCACTATTTAAGAAGTGAATTGTAATTGCATAGTTCTCTGCTGCATTTACTGTCAGCAGACTTCCAGCAGCGGTCTGGAACAGACTGACTGCCATAGCGAGTACAAGTACAAAGCTTAGTACACGCTTTTCAATACCCTTTGATAATTTCAAAAGGTATTCTTTCATTTTTTTCCTTTTTTTCATTTTCCCTCTCCTTTTCCTACGAAAATTATCAATAGAATAAAAACCCCTTTCTAACCAATATTTTCGTATTGTTTCGTAACTTCATTATAATAGTTTTCGTATATTTTCGGCAATTGGCTAATTTGGAGAATTTCCGAATATTTTATTGGCAATTATTACTAATCATAGTTTTATTTGCCATTTTTTCAGTTTTTATGCCTGTAATTTTCTACAGTTATCAGATTACTTTTTTGTGCATTTTTATATTTACAAGGTGTTTTCTGGCATGGTAAAATAAGTGCGATTTTGCAACTTTTTTAATTTAAGAAATAACGAATGAGGGAATAACCTATGAGTATATTAAATGTAGAACACTTAAATCACGGTTTCGGTGACCGCGCACTGCTAAAGGATGTCACCTTCCGTCTGTTAAAAGGAGAACACGTGGGCTTCGTCGGAGCCAATGGGGAAGGCAAATCCACCTTCATGAATATCATCACGGGCAATCTCCAGCCAGATGAAGGGAAAATTGAATGGGCGAAAAATGTCCGGGTTGGCTACTTAGACCAGCATGCGGTATTGGAAAAGGGACAGACCATCGGGGACGTCCTGAAGGATGCGTTCAAGTATCTGTTTGATCTTGAAGCGAAAATGAATGCCATCTGCGACACCATGGGAGACGCTACTCCGGAAGAACTGGATGCCATGATGGTAGAGCTTGGCGAGATTCAGGATACTCTTGACTCCCATGACTTCTATATCATTGATACCAAGGTCGAAGAAGTAGCCCGGGCACTGGGACTTTTGGATATCGGCTTAGACCGAGATGTAACAGAACTCAGCGGAGGTCAGAGAACCAAGGTATTACTTGGCAAGCTTCTTTTAGAGAAGCCTGACATTCTCCTTCTTGATGAGCCAACCAACTACTTAGATGAATCCCATATTGAATGGTTGAAGCGCTACCTGAACGAGTATGAGAATGCCTTTATCCTCATCTCACATGATATTCCATTTTTAAACAGCGTAATCAACTTGATCTACCACATTGATAACGGCGAACTCACTCGTTACGTTGGTGACTACGACGACTTCATGCGTGTATATGAGATGAAAAAGGCACAGCTTGAGGCTGCATACAAGAAGCAACAGCAGGAAATCGATGATTTAAAAGACTTCGTTGCGCGTAACAAGGCCCGTGTCGCCACACGTAATATGGCAATGTCACGCCAGAAGAAATTAGATAAAATGGATGTCATTGAGCTGGCACAGGAGAAGCCAAAGCCAGAATTCAACTTCCGCGAAGCCCGTGCAGCCGGCAAATATATTTTTGAGACCAAAGACCTTGTGATTGGCTATGATGAGCCACTTTCTCGTCCTCTGAACCTTGCCATGGAACGTGGACAGAAAATTGCCATGATTGGAGCCAACGGAATCGGTAAAACAACACTGCTAAAAAGTATCATGGGATATATCAAACCAATCAGTGGAAGCTCCACCCTTGGAGATTACTTGTATCCTGGATATTTCGAGCAGGAAAAGAAATACGAGACAAATATTACCTGTATTGAAGAGATCTGGGAAGAATTCCCAGCCATGAGTCAGTATGAAGTGCGTTCAGCCCTTGCCAAATGTGGACTTATGACAAAGCATATCGAAAGCTTAATGAAAGTATTAAGTGGTGGTGAACAAGCAAAGGTCCGGCTTTGCAAGCTGATCAATCACGAGACCAACGTACTTCTTCTCGATGAGCCAACCAACCACTTGGACGTGGACGCAAAAGACGAACTGAAAAGAGCTCTTCAGGCATACAAGGGAAGTATCCTTCTCATCTGCCATGAGCCAGAATTCTATGAAGATATTGTAACGGATGTTTGGAACTGCGAAGAGTGGACCACTAAATTATAAAATTGGGACGGGGTATTTCTTGTTTCGGGACGGAGTATTTATGAAAATACTCCGTCCCGAAACAAGAAATACCCCGTCCCAAATTAATTAAAGACTAGACATAGCACTAAATGCTGCAAGTCCACCGCCTAAGAACATGAATGCCGCAACGATTGCTGCAACGATGATAACTAAGCAGAAATAAGAACGTGCAAAGTTTCTTAGATTAATGTTCTTCGTACCTCCAAATGAAAATACGCATAACATAATGAATCCAATGCAAGGAATTGCGAATAAAATCTCATATCCAAAATATCCCCACATACTAATTGGTGTATAGTCCATCTCTCTCTCGTCCATACTAATTCTCCCTTTTATTAAATTGTCTTTTGCATTAGCCGGTAATTCCCAGCTTTTCAATGAATTCCCGATACCAGTCACAGTACAAGTACAACAGACTCCTCTTCTGAAATACGAGTGGCTCATGACCTGGGAAAATGCATTGCATCCGATAAACGTAAATAAAGATTGTAAGCAGACATACAAGAATCAGATTGAGCATGATGCCCTTCCCATTCCCAATGATATATCTCGAACACACAAAGTAGATTCCAAAATACCCCCACAGGAAAATGGATGGATTCATGTAAAATGCACCTTTGATCTCACCAGTCAACAAAAGTATTCCCGCTCTTGTAAGACCACATCCCGGACATGGAAGTCCGGTGATGTAGGTGAAAATGCATCCTGTATGTAACACCATATTCATAAACAGGTAGTAGCACACTACAACTGCCACGAATAGAATCAACACTTTACTATCTGCAAATAATCGTTTCTTCATCTATCAGTCTTTCAGTGGAACTCCTTTAGCATCTGTCTTGAATGAGCCAGCGCCACAAAGGATCATGATTCCCTCAATGAATCCCCAGATTCCGCCGATTCCACAGGTTACAAATGTAACAACAATCTGTACAATTCCCATTCCTGTGTATCCGAGATAAAATCTGTGAATTCCAAGACTTCCAAGGAAAATTCCAAGAAGTCCAGCAGCAATCTTAGATTTCTGCTCAACAACTACTGGTGCTCCACAAGTAGTACATACTGCAGCATATGGATTCAAAGGGTTTCCACAATTGCCACAGAACTAGTTCCCGTTTCCAACCGCACATCCACACTTGACGCATACAGATGCATTGTTGTCCATTGGGTTTCCGCAATTTTTACAAAACATATCATAACTCTCCTTTCAAATTTATACCTTTTCATAATACTCTATTTCGCTTTCATGCACAATAGTACATGCAAATTCTATCCTTTAAAGTCGATATGCTGTCCCAACAGCTTTTCTGACTCTGTCTGAACAGAATCACTTCTATTTGCAAAGGAGAAATCATTTAATTTCTTCATAAGTTCTTCTATGGAAGACGCAGTGAACGTAACAGTATCTTCTTCGGTTCCATTCGTCTTTTGAGCTCCCTCCGCATTTTCTGTGGTATGCTCCCGCAGTCGTTCTTCCTGCTCCTGCTTCGCCGCTCTCTTCTCAGAAGCCTTCTTCTCAGCTCTCTTCTCCTGGGCCTGCTTCGCGATGCGGGTTTTCTGGCTTTCAAGAGACTTCCCTACTGTTGCAAAAAACGATACCGTACCGTTGTCATTCACCTGAATTCCAAAGCTCTTCACATCTGCCTGTGAAGCTCCAAGGCTTTTCTCCAGCTCTGGAATCTGCTTTGCAGCATTTCCGATGATATCCTCATATTTCTTCCGATAGTTCTCATCGGTAGCCATCTGCTCAATCTTATCTTCATTGATCAGGACCAATGTCTTGCCACTGTTCTTGAACGTACCTGCGATAGACTGTGCCTGCTCCTTCTTATCCTCGCTGACTAGAACAAAATCCATATCGGAATATTTCTTCTTCAGCTCCTCATAGTACTCGCTTGCCTTGTCACTGAGTGTTGGATTCCCGATGGTCTTGCCATTCACCTTGGATGTATCTTTGGTCTTAGCTGTGTCCTGTGTCTTTGTGGTTGCCTGCGCCATAACGGCTTCATAAGCGCTAGTGATTGTACTCATAGTATTTTCCTCCTTGAAAATGCGTAGTTGAATTCCTTTTCAACCTGTAATATTTATTATATCGGCTGAAGCCTTCGCATACTTAACTTCTCTCCGCTATTTCTGCTACAATTTTAGTATTTTTAGTCCTAAAGTAACATGGTCTTTTTTGCTCTGCAAAAACAACACATTGATTGTCTGTTTCAACCATGTTATTATTCATTTGCAAGCGAGAGATACAAACGCTTCGCAAAACAAAGCGAATAAAGTCGATAGACCCCCATCTTTCGACTTGACAATAAATTGTAACCCTTTCCTTTTATTCCCCTTATAAAATATACACCCCTTAGCTTCGCCGGGAATGCGAAGCAAAATGGAAGTAAATGTCCCCAACATTTGCTTCTATTTTTTTGTCCAAATATAAGGTATCCCAATGAAAAATAGTGTATAATAGAGCCTAACAACAATGCAAACAATTGGAAAGGGAAGCAGCATGAAACAATATACATTAACAAACGGCTCAGTCTCCGCCACCATCAACGAAAAGGGCGCAGAGCTTTCAAGTCTCAAGAAGAACGGCATCGACTATATGTGGTACGCAGATCCAGCCTACTGGGGAAGAACGTCACCTGTGCTTTTTCCATTCGTCGGAAGCTTAAAGAACAAATCCTATCGCTATGACGGTCAGACCTACTCTATGAATCAGCATGGATTCGCCCGTGACAACATGTTCACCTGTACCTATGAATCCGCCACTGAACTGCATTTTAAGTTCTGTGACACCGAGGACACCTACGCCATCTATCCATTCCACTTCTGCCTGGAGATTCAATATCTGCTGGAAAACGACAAGCTTCAGGTTCGCTGGATCGTGAAGAACACAGACAGCAAAGACCTCCTTTTCTCCATCGGAGCACACCCTGCATTCCTGTGTCCATGGAAGAACGAAGGCCAGCAGTCCGAGTATTGGATCAGCCTCAAGAAGAACGGCATCCCACTTCAGTCACTGACCAGTTCCGTCATAAGGGATGGACTTTGCTCCGATGAGAAGGCAGTTCTTACGTTAGAAAATGGAAAGATTGCTGTACACGAGCACCTCTTCGATGATGACGCACTTGTACTCGAAGGCAATCAGACTGATGAAGTAGCACTGGTTACTCCGGACGGTAACGAATATATCTCCGTTCGCTTCAACTGCCCAGTCATGGGAATCTGGTCTCCACCAGGGAAGACGGCTCCGTTCGTATGTATTGAGCCATGGTATGGGAGATGCGACTCTACCACCTTTGACGGTCAACTGGAAGACCGTGAATACGGGAACACGCTAGCACCAGGTGAAGAATTCGCACGAGAATACAGCATTTGCCTGAGTACTCTTAAATAATGTTTCATAGGAGGGATCATTATGAGTGAACGCACAGCAACAGGCCCCGTCAAGGTCTATAATGCCAATGACCGAATTGATGCCCAGAGAATGATTGATCTCTTAAAAGAGGAGAACATCCTTGCATTTTCTCAAGGTTCCGGAAGCGGCGAGTATTTAAACATCAGCCAGGGCTTCTCGGTATACGGAGAAGATATCTACGTGGATGCTTCTGACGCCGAAGCGGCCAAAGCAATCATCGCGGAAAATGAAGTGCCAGAAGGTGACTCCACAGAAGAAGTCATAAAGGTTCCATTCTATCGGAATCGTACAGCGATTGCCCGTATCATCATCGGCTATTTTATCCTGATGGCTATTGTCATATTTATCCTAAATCACTTTCTATAATATGTATGTAATGCAAAAGAAGATGAAAGCCTATTCCTAAGCTTCATCTTCTTTTTTATTAAAAAGCCAAATCCATTACTGAATCTGATTCTTCTTTCCCTTTGCCTGTGTTAATTCAAAGCTCATGTCAATCAGTCCCATAATCTGCTCCTTGGAGACCTTATCCCCCAATTCAACCGTCAGCCACTGCGTCTTATTCATATGATATGCCCGATGGAATCCTTCCTGTTCCACAAGGGTATCAATCAGCATCGGATCTACCTTCACATTCAGAATCGCAAGCCGTTCCTCACTTGGATACCCAAGCTTATCTGCTCCCACATACATCACAAGTCCATACCACTTCCGAGTTCCCTTGTGACGCAGTACCGCAGACTCGAAATCCTTCTCCCAAGGGTAATCCGGCTCCGTTCCATATTCCTCTGACACATAGGTTAGTACCTCATCTCTTGTCATATTTCTTCACCTCTCCCGCTGCGCAATTCATATCTGTTCATTTTCCCCCATTATACGAGGACTGATGTTTGTTTTCAAGCCATTCCTCCGGAAGCCGCTTATTTACTGGATTTATCTGTGTTTTTCTTAGATACTAAGAACATTATATTGTACAAATTAGCGTATCGTAAATTATTGAATATTTACAAATTTAATTCAATTTATCAAATAATAGTTGCAATTATCTGAATAATATATTATTTTGATGATGTTGCTAGCAATTTATAAACTTTGAACACCGGTCGGGGGAACGCGTGCTCTGGCTAAACCTATTTATTGATAGACAACAACATACAAGGAGCGTAGAGTTATGAAGGGAATAACCAAATTCTTATTGTCAGCACTGGCAATGGGCTTAGTATTTCTATGCCATCCAGTCGTAGCTGAAGCCAAAAGCTATATCTATTTAACTTCTTCACCATCCACAAACCATTGGTATGACGCCGGCAGCGCAGATTCGAACTATCTGGACCCCTTGTCATTCCAGGATGGAGATACCATTCGTATCGGCACCGCAATCGACGATGCCGAGTTTCAACAGATTCTTGCGCAGATACCAGACACAATTCATATATCATCTTTCTCCATCGAAGTGGAACCACTTACCGATCTGCATCTGGCAAGGGGTAATGTTGACACCATCCTTCTTCGCTATCGAACCACTTCCTCCACAGAACCTGCACCCGTGATTTATCTTGAACAGCAGCTGCATACGCACTGTGTGAAGCTCTTCGGTGGAAATGTGCGTCTTGTCCTTTCCGACACTCTGCCTGATCTCTGGCTTGGTGATATCGAGCTGGCACACCTTAATTCCAGTACGAATCTCAACCAGAACCTGATCATCGACTCCAATGTCGCACACATGCGTGTTCTCCGGCAGACCACCACCGACGATTATGAATATGGTATGGAAAGTGTCCTGGAAAGTGAGCAGTACATAAACTTTACCGGCGACTGTCTTCTGAAGAAAGGCCACTCCATAGAACAGGTGGATATCTATGAGACTTACTATGACGGAATCGGAGGCAATGACGTATCACTTCGAAAAGAATCGTTTGAAAACGCACCCTCCCCTTATCACAACGATACCTGCGATGTACTGCTCATCTCAAACGGAAGCTGGGATGCCACCGCACTTCCGCTAACCGCCATCACCAACTGGCAGGCTGTCTATAACGAACGCTATCTGATTCAATACGTCTGCTATGAAGATGTTAGAAAAGGCCAAGTCTGGAAGAAAGAATACTACGAGAACAATATGCTCCTCTACTCCGAACAGCTTCCTCGTGAATTCGACCCAAATACCATTTGCTCTGACCATAAGATCATTATTGAAGGAATGGATTCCAGCATCGTGGGTTCACAGGGACTGATTTTAAACGGGAATTGGGAAAATGTATTGCTGCGGCATGGCAAGATCACCATCCACGGGAATGTGGAACACCTCGTACTAGAGGACTGTGTGCGTTTTCACTCAAAAGAGGTACACGGAACATCCTTGCACAACCCTGACCCCCCGGATGTGCAGCCGGAATTATCTGTTATGATTGACGGCGATGTGGCAGAGCTAACCATCATAAATGCAAGTCCATACTCCAGCCTCACTGTCACAGGCTCCGTAGGCAAAGGCGCAAAGACCGCCACGGTTCAGGCACTCAACACCTGGAAATACGCCTACTTCTCCAAGGAAAATGGAACGCATAACGAGATACTAAGTCATGGAACCATGAACCCTGCCATCTATCTCTATGACACAGAAGACATGAAGGGTATACCTTATCAGATGAATACCGGCTATCTGGAAGCTGGCTCCTATGTTGGAATCACAGACCTGAACGAAACCATCGACCGGTTTAATCAAGAAGCCTATATGAATCTTGGACAGGGCTTAACAGAAACCAGCCTCTCTGCTCAGGAAGTAACTGACATTACAGAGCAGGCATTCCAGGGAATCTATCATGACCTTACTATCACAGATACCGCATTCAAGCTTACGCTGCAGATCTATTATGGGGACAAGAATCATACCTACTCTGATGGTTCCGACTTCCACCGGGAGCTTCCAGTCACCAAAACCACTGCACCGCTATCCTTTACGATACGGATTCCTGGTTACAATGAAGGGCATACCTACCACATCCTTCGTATGCATCAGGATAGTGCCACCGGAAGAATGCTCTATGATATTCTTCCATGCACACAGGACGGGAATCAGCTCACCTTCGCCACCGATCTGTTCTCCAAGTTCGTTGTGGTAGAAGGACAGCTGCAAGAGCCAGAGCCGGTGCCTGCACCGATGCCAGATCCTGCACCTGATCCTAACCCAACGCCACA
>CAZTGP010000032.1:8966-23997 GCA_964613325.1 uncultured Roseburia sp.
TCTCAGGTTCCAGTGACAAGCGACTCCAATAGGACAAGCTTCTACTTGTGGATACTTGCAGGAGGATTATTGCTTCTTCCGCTGTCACTGCTGAAAATCACTGGACTTAACACCGCCAGAATCCGTAATACACTTATACTTCAATGGATTATCCTTTTTTCCATCTTCGGAATCCAAGGCGTGAATCTCCATCGCGGCACCTTTATTCTGGAATCGGAGAAACGGAATAGCGAGCTTGCAATCTATGAGTTATCGCTAGATTGGAAGGGAATTCATAAAGAAGAATATTGGAGGTTCGACCTCTTAGATAAATACACAAATCCGCAAATTGATGCCTATGGCGATGATCTTATCGTCTTCTATCAAGACGATAAGAAACGATTGCCCCAGGTGTATGTGGAGATGGACACCGACGAGGACTGGATAGACCTCGGCTGCCCCGCCAAAGGCAAGCATTCTTACCTGGAAGTAGACAACGAGTATATCTACGTCTATACGAAAAAAGCGATTTACTACTGTGACGTAGAAGATCCGCTGTCTGGGTGGACTTGTGAAGAACTCCAAGATTGAAGAACCATATTTGCACATTCTAATCTTACAAAGTGCAATATTTGCACCTTGCATGATTCGGATGTGCAAACAATATCACTCTCGTATCCGCTCCATCACCCACATATCCAGCCTCTTGTGATAGTACAGAATCACTTCCTGCACTCTGTCCTGAAGTGTTATCTCACAACAATACTTCAGTGCAAAAGCCATGCGGTCATCGGTCCACTTCAGATGATCAACCTTCAACTTCAAGCCTTCATATCGTATGAATAGTGGCACAATCCTGCCCTTCGTATCAAAGGATGCGATTACTGGCACAGGAATCACATTCGGATTATAGGCAAAAGGATTCTCTACCTCCTTCTCTACTGGAAAATGAGCCATTCTCTCACTCCTCCTTGATCTTCTTGTGCTGTTATTATACCAGAACGTACGTTCGTTTTCAAGATATAGTTATCACCATTTTCTGGCAAGCGCTTGGCGAATTTAAGTTCGGGTACACAAAACAATTTTATCGATTATTACGGATACCAGTCCTCATCATCCCATATTCACAATAAAGACTCATTCCCGTATATAGAAATGAGCCTTTTTAGCATTACTTATTCTTTTTCAGTCTATTCGTACTTTTATTGATCATCGCAAATGGAATATTCTTCTTCGGTTTCAATGTCTGATCAAACACGATATGTTCTCTTTTCTTCTTGCCCATATCAGTGCTCCAATCCGAAGTGCTTCTTTGCTCTTTTCACAACAAGACGAAAGCCACCTATATAATAAATTTTTATCATTTATACCTCCATGTTGTTACTGGTTAACGGTTAAATGATACTGTCCAAATATCCATCTGGGTTCCCTCCGTGATTGCTATTCTATAGCATATAAAAAAATTATTAATAACTCCATAAAATATTATTCATCCACCTTATTTCTACTCCACATATTCCAAAAATATCTTATTTGCAAACCCTCCACGTTCGTCTGCTTTTTTCTTTCTTACTAATTCAAGTTGTTCGATTGTGTATCCTCTTGCAATGCAAATTGCCCGAAGTACCTCTAGCACATCTGCCATTTCTTCCAAGTTCTTTTCTTCCTGATACTCAGCCACTTCTTCATTAAGCTTTGTTTCAAGTGCCACTATGTAATCTTCTGCTGAAAGAATGTGAGTTGTGCAAATCCTTCCTGATTCTTCGATTATTTCCGGAATTTTATCTCTCACCAATTTATTATGTATTTTCATTTAATTCTCCTCATAAACCCAATTAGAAAATCCACAATTTTGTGCTGATTGGTACACTGGAAAAATTATTCTCTTTAATACATTTGAGAATTCATTAATCCCCACTCCCTTTCTATACACACGATATCTAATATCTTCATTATTAATGTGTTCCTTTGCACATTTATCAAATTCTTTGTGCACCGCCTCATGCTCCCACATCAATAGATATGCTTGATATTCCTGTTCTATCAAACGCCCAAAATATATCTCCCAGTCCGGGAGTTTATTACTTTTAGAACTATTTATACTTTTCGTTGTAGGATTCAAATTCCACATCTCATCATGTGCCACATATGACCATGGTACAAAATGATCAATTGAAATGTCGTTTTCTGTTAGAATTTGATTTCCATATATTTCACGAACTGGTCGCAGGCTTAGAATTAATTTCCAATACTTCTTCACATCTGCAAGTTTTCTCTCTTGTGGCGGATTCAACTTGTCTGAAATACCTGGAACGCTTGGATTCCTTTTTTGCAAATAAAGAATCATCTTGTATTCCAACCACCCTCTTATAATTTCCTGGTTTCTAGTTATATAATCTGCCCAGTCTTCTTGAACAATAATATAGGTATCTAATCCGTTTAACGCTGAGAAATAGTATATTCCTCGCTGTTCTTGATTAATTCTATTAATCAACATACTTTTTGAAACATTCCAATCATCACCTTTCATATTGGGCATAAATGGTGCCTGCAAACGATATGGAACATTATAAGTAAGAATTCTTTTCCTTTCGATAATCTCTCTATCATCTGTATTCTTTAAGCAATCAATAATTACTGATTTCTGCTCATTAGATTTCAGCTCTGGATATTTCTGCTTAATTAAATTTACCACACTTTCCAATGTGTCTTTTGGTCCAAGGTTTAAATGATATTCTGTAACCATATACCAAGCTTCTGCTATCATTTCATCAACCAAATTTTCATATGAGAGCTTTAGTCTTCCTTCTACAACATTAGTTACAATTGCTTTAAACCAAAAAAATTTATAGCACTCGCTCGTTTTATCAAAAAGACGTCCAAGATATTCAATATTCAGATTCTCCGAATATGGTAATTCCATATTTCCACCACCTTAAAATTAAAGCTTATTGTATTTGTCACTCTTACCTTTAGCCTTATCCGCTGGATATTTTTCATTATTCACATGCATTTTCTCTTGGACTATTTCATCCAAATTAAGTCCGCAAGCATCAGCCATATGAATACAATAAATTAATACATCAGCAAGCTCTTCTTTAATTTTCTCTTGCTTCCCTTCATTTGAAATATCTGCTCCACTCCACTGAAATACTTCCAAGAGTTCTGCTGCTTCTAATGAAATCGAGATTGCAAGATCTTTCGGATTATGAAACTGCTTCCAATCACGATCGTCACGAAATTTTAATACCTGATTTATTGTTTCTTGTGTCATATTATTCCTCTTTCAAAGTAACTGTATTTGCTGTAGAAATATATTGTTGCAAATATTGTTTTAAGTTTGGATTGCAGGCATACACATAACATCCTTTTATTCCTCTAGCCAAAATCGTGGTATATGTATTTAAGATTAGTTTTTTCAACACCCGCTCATCAGTTCCTGCCTTTACTTTCTTATCTTTATATTTTTCCAAATCAATCTCAATCGAATTCGTATTAAAATTGTAATCGATTTCTTCTCCAAATATTACCCCAACATAATTCATATCATATCCTTGAGATGTATGTATACATCCAATTGTACAATGGGAATCCTGCCTTGTTATCCAGTCTACACTTGTCAAATTCCAAATATACTGATATTTTTCAATATGAATATCAAATTCACCTTCCTTGACTAACATGTCGTAACATTCCATATTATCTTTAGGCTTCTTTTTCTGTTTGGTTTTCCAATCCCATGCAAATCCAGCTACAGTTTTACATAGACCATATTTGTCATCCTTTCTTCGTACTTCCTCTACCATCACGTCAACATCATCGAAAATCATAAAATCATAATTCTCTATCTTCTCAAAACGCTTACGAGTACAATTCATAACATCTTTAACATAATTTATGTATGTATCCCCACCTTCACATCTCATCTGGGTTTCAAGGTTACGATGCTTAATATTTTTGCCATATTCATTCAAAGATTTTTGATACTCGTTATATGTTACATCAGATGATTTTACGCTTTGATACTTATCATAAAATAGTACCACGTGTTTCGCTGATTTCAATATCCACTCTAGTTGATTTGTTTGCATTGGGTCAAGATTCAAAACTTTACTAGTATCATCAAATGATTTATATCCTGTTAGGTTTTTTCTTTTTGACAATCGATGTGATTCATCTACTACAAGTATGTCATAATCTTCTTTAATAACATCACACGGTCCAATAACTATTTCCTTTTCTAATCCATTACCACATTCTTTAAATACCTTAGTAACAGTTTCTCTGATTCCTGGCATAGGGAATACAAAGCCTATTTTGAACGGCTTTCCATTACGTTCTTTAAGAATATAATTCTTTAAACGTAATAATACCCTTTTCTTATTTTCATCAATATCATCCTCATATTCATAAGCAGTCGCTTCTAATAAATCATCCTCTATATTTACAGCATTAACAAGGGAGTTGATCAAGCTTATTGCCAGAACAGTTTTTCCAGTCCCAGCACATCCATCGACAAGACTCACCCCTGAAATGTTATTTTCAAATGAATCTAAAATATCATTAATGATAGCAATACTCACTTCATTCTGCTCTCCAGTCAACGCGTTGTATGGTGAAAATTTGAAAATATTATCATTTTCTATCATTTCTAACGATTTTCTTGCAAGTCCTCTGTCTTTTAATTGTTGCCAAAGGACGCGAAATTGATTCCGATAAAATTTACGTTTATAATAATCATGTGCCGCCTGCTGTCCTTTATTCTTGTTCAGTATATTTCGAAATCGCTTATCAACAGAGCAATATTTGATTAAGCGCTGTTCATAATCAAGCACAACAGATTTATTAAATCTGCCATCAAAAACAATCTCGATTATCTCAAGATCTTTTTTCTCATCGTTCTTAAGATGCTGATTCATTCTTGTTGCGACGCTAGTTGTTTCCCCAATATAAAGGTTCTCCTCGTCATGGATAAGATACACTACTGGCCAATTCTTACCATCCTTTGATGAGCGCACTTTTTCCAATCCCTCTTCATCAAATGGATATGAGCGAATCTCATTCATTATTTGCATTTGGCAGTCCTCTCTTCCTCGCTTAACGTATTTCTACTGTTTACTCAAATTTTATTCCTTTATTCCCTGAATTTCAAGTTGTTACTTAGTATGATATTATTGTCTTCTACTCTCCAAATGATGACAAATGGCTTTTGTTCTCACATGGTATAATCTCTTTCTACAAAGGATGGTTTCACTGTGTTACTTATTCACTCTTTTCCATCTCTGACTCACCCTCCGTATACAGTTTTGTTACCTCTTCCTCCTCAAGCCCAGTCTTTGTAATCTTACATACCGCACCACCAGGAATCACGTATACGATCTTCGCCTTCGCTTTCTTCCCCAATTTGTCATAGAGCCTTCCTGCACTCATAGTGTCTCCTTGTACCGTGAAAGAACTATTTGCCACATATCCGCATTTTCCCAAGCCTTTTACCTTGACAAGAATTGCTTCCTTGTCGTACTGGTTATCGGTCTCTTTTACTAACTTTACTTTCATTCCCTTCTTCATGAATTCATTACCAAAATAATGGTTGCATCCTGCAATCGTGAAATACATCTCGCTCATAATTCTACCTCCTAGAATTCATCATAATCATCTGGATCTAATCCAGCGTCTTCAAGGTTTTCTCTCCGCTCATCTTCATCCATTGCCTCTATTTCGTCCATGATAGACATCATAGTTGCCATACCTGCTGCCTTTTCCATTCCATCCAATTTCCCGTTTCCGTTGAAATCAAATAATCCGCTAAATAATCCCATATCATATACCTCCATTCTTTTCAAATAAAAATAGGAACTATAGGAAGCAATTACTTTCATTTGCTTTCTACAATTCCTATTATCAACATTATTAGTCCAATATACCGTACTTAATCATCTGAATTCATATGTTCTAAATCATTCTAAATTGCACTATTCGTCACCTTGGGATTTCACTTATTCATCATATCATCATAAATATGATAAAATTCTTGATAAGTCTGTTGTAATGTACCACCTTTTCCAGAAGATTTAATTCCATAAACCTCTTCAACACTATAAGTCAAATTGGGTAATGCTTCTCGCGTGACAATCACATAATAATTATCTGATTGCTTCACAGCATTCGCAAATTCATCCGTTTTTACGAAATAACTCGTATCATCAATAAACATTATAGAATCATGTACATTTTCAATAATCGTTTCCCATAATTGTCCTTCTAACACAATACACTGTCTCTCGCACTTTAAGGTCATGCCACTTAATTCTCCATTCTCTGAATAATCTCGAATCATATCAATCAATTTTGTTTTTCCCGTTGCACTATCACCCTTTATAATTGTAATATTGCGTCGTATTTCGAACTGATAATGAAGAACATTATTTTTTACCGTAACACTATACTTTTGCTTCAAAATAATCTCCCCCCTTTACACAAGTTCTCCAGCAACGCTAATCAATTCTTTCATATTGCATACTACTTGATGTGTATTCAGCACTTCAACCTCAAAATCTTCTTTTCCAAAATTCATCAAATGGCGCAGGTTTATTGTAATATCTTGATTTTCTGCTAATTTTAATAACCATTTTGCACAATTATTTCCACATTTTGAGGCATTAAATATCTTTGATTTTTCTTTATATATCAATATCAATGTTTTCACTCCACCTGATAGTTCTATGGGTGAAATTGGTCCCAATATCGGACTATCAATTAAACGAGGAGCCACAACATCTGATTTATCAACCTCTTTTATCATCTCTTTTGATAATTCATCTGTAATCCATTCGTCCTGATACGTATTTTTAAAATATAGAGAAGTATTCAATATAACCCCCTCCATATCTCCATAAAATATTTTAAGCATTCCTCTCACCTCCGTATAATTTCTACGTTTTATGGCCACTCGTTAATTGTCTTTCCTATAAAACATACGAGACCCCGCATTTCTGCGAGGTCTCCACCATCCATTCATTTTCTAGCAATGTTTTACAAGTCTATCCCCTTCGTAATACAGCTTCAGTTCAAAGGGCTCCCTCTGGTCTTCCAATAGCTTTTCCAAGAATATCCGGTCACCTTCCCACAGGTTCAGCTTCATGACATCGCTCTTATCTATCCACACCAGTTCACCTTCGTTGCATTCGATCTGTTCTCCGGTGTATTTAGAGGCTGTGTACAAGTACATAATCTCATCTTCATATTGATCCGAATAGAAGTAGATTTTTGCTCGATACTCGTAATTTTCTAGTAATAGACCGGTCTCTTCTCTCACCTCACGAATTAGACATTCTTCTTTCGTCTCGCCCTCTTCGAGCTTGCCGCCTACTCCAATCCATTTGCCTTCATTTGGATCATGTTCCTTTTTCACGCGATGGAGCATCAGGTATTGGCTATTCTGTTCGATATAACACAGTGTTGTCTCTCTCATACTTCCTTCCGATCATGCTTCTCCCAATAAGCGTCCTGGATGCTTTCGATAATCAGCCAGATTGCAATGAGCCAGCTTCCAAGCGCAATCATTTTTCCTTTCGTTGTACCGTTTACAGACTTCTCAATTCCATCAGTATATTCTCCACTCTTTGAATTGCATCCTTCACCTGATGTTTTGCATCGTCGATCTTGGACTGCACCAGATAATCTGCAATGATTCCATCAAAGAAGAAGTCTGCAAACGTAAGGAATCCACTGATATTCAGGTTCAGATTCAGCTGCACATCCACATCGCGGAGTTCTCTCTGGAAGTTCTGTAAGTCTATCTTTGCCTGCTCCATATCCCGGGACGCATTATCCATTTTCGAATGCTTGATAAGATCAGTAAAGAGGCCTCCTCCTAACAAATCTACGATTCCCCATCCGCCTGCACTGTTTAATTCTCCCTGCGCTGATCGTAAACTAACTAACGCACGCTCTCCTGCATTGATTGCTTCATTGATCTCTTTTTGTGCATTTGCATCAACCATAATTTATTTCCATCCTTTTTTGCTTGTTGTTTGTTAAGAACATTATATCAGAACCTTTCCCCTGATACAGCGGTATTTCCGCAGGATAGACGATTCTATTTTGTATTTTTCGCGGGTTATGATATTTTATCTAAGAATTGTTTCACGATGGCATAATAGCCTTCCGTGTCCACCTCCAGTGACTGTGCATGATCTGCGCCTTCCACGAGATGCAGTTCGTGATACCCCTTCGTGGTCTCATCCATCCAGACCGATTGATGATAATCGATGAAGTCATCTTCCTTTCCATGGATAAAGCAGATTGGAATTGTATTATCCGCCAGATATTTCATGGGTTCCACTTCCTGGAAGTAATATCCGTACACCACCTTACACACTACACTTGCGATATACACCATCCATGCAGGCATATGAAAAAGCTGTTTTGCCTTGTGTTTGAGCACTTCGATAAGCTTACCATATCCACAGTCATTCACGATAAATCGCACATCCGGATGATAGTTCAGTGCCATAATCTCAAGTCCAGAGCCCATGGATTCTCCGTGCAGCCCCAGGTAAATGTCCTTGCCGTATCGCTCATAGGTGTCACGAATCACCTCCATAAGATCCTTGGACTCGTTCAGTCCCATGGTACAGTTCACAGGCGGATTAGCTCCATGTCCGCGGTCATCATAGATAACACAGTTGTAGCCCAGTTTACGAAACATCAGCACGTACTTCACGCTGCCGTATCGATTATAGGTATATCCGTGGGAGATAATCACATATTTATCGGATGCTGCTTCCGCTGGGATATAGATGGTGTTAAGCCTATAGTCATCGAAGGACACCACTTCATATGTTTCCTTAGAAAATGTATCGTAGGTGCTCCATAGTCCTTGTTCCTCTAACACCTGCTTTGCTTTTTCCAATGATACATACGCCGGATGCACCATGTATTCTGCAAGGCGGTAGGCGATATATCCAATCACTGCCACTGCCACAAATATCAAAATAAGTAGAATGATTCTCATGTTACCACCGTCCCTTTCATTTTCTATCTTCTATGTTTTACACGTTTGCATTTTCTTGAATTCGTTTGTTGAACTGTTTCTTCGCAAAATGCAATGGAATAAATGCAAGCAGCACCATGACTGCTCCCACTAACATCAATGTATTGTTTGGCAGGTACTCTGTGAATCCGTTCTCATCTACGAATTTTCCACTTTGCTTGATGATTGGATTGGAGAATAGCGGTGCTATCACCATTGGTATCAGCACAAAGAACAGGATTCGAATTCCTTCAAATTGTCCTCTGGCATTTTCCGGATACAGCTGTTTGCCCCATACCGTGGTGCTCTGTAGGAACAACACATAGCCGGAGCCCAGGATGAACAGGCTAATCAGCAGTACTGGATTCATGATGGATTCTGGGTTCACATTTTCTGGCCGCACGAAAAGGCCCAGCATTCCGACACCCACACAGTTGAATAGTATTCCAAGCTCACACAGTAGCGGCGCTTTGTTTCGATTCAGCAGTTTAGAGGCTGGAATTGTGGTAAGCATCGCAAGGGTCAGTGCCAGTCCTTCGATAATGCCCATCAAGTCTGCTTTGAATCCCAGATAATAGATCATGAAGTTACCGATATGGGTGAAGTACATATTGAATGCGATGAAATAAATGGACAGCGTCCAGTTCACCCAGGTCAGCTCCTTCAATTGAAAGTACTTCTTGAAGTTGAAAATGGAGAAGAATTGTTCTGCGAAGCTCCCTCTTTTGCTTGGTTTCAGCTCCGGTGCATCCTCCATGCAAAAAAGAGAATAAAATCCAAACAGGATCACTGCGATGCCCATTACCACAAAGAGTCTCATGTAGTTATCCTCTGCTCCTACCAGCATTCCGCCTACGATAGTTCCAAGTATCGTGCCCAGTACTGGCTGTGTTGCAAGAGCTGCTCCCAATGCCCCTCTGTTCTTCTCTGTCATATGGTCATTGATCCAGGCATTGAATCCGATATCATTTCCCATGGAACCGAAGAAGCTCATGATTGCATCTGCTGCTACCACAGCGACTCCCGCTACCAGCATCACACTTGCTTCATTGCTTACATTTCCGTCCGTGATATACTGTGTGAAACCAAAAGCAATGGTGAACACGCCCCACAGAATATAGCCGATTGCCACATAGGTCTTCCTTTTTCCAGTTCGGTCTGAGATACAGCCGCACAGGAAGGTGGATACCGTGGTTGCAATTGCAGATACCGCTACCATCCAGGATATGATGGTCGGGTCCTTCGCTATCTTTGCATACACGAAGGTATTGAACCACTGATTCTCCATATTCCAGCAGATCTGCCCTGCAATTCCAAGTCCCCATAACATAAACCAAAAACGTACCGATGTCTTCTTCTCCATTTGCCAAACGCCCCTTTCTAGTCACTCACTCATTACATACTATTCAATTTTCATTACATCTTCTCCCAATATCTATCTTTCTTTATTATAGTTCAACTGATTTGTATTGTATATATAATTGCGAAACTCACAATCCTTCGATTGGCTATGTACTACAAATACAAAGAAACATAGGCACTCTGGCGAAGCCGGTCCTTAGCGACCGTATTTTGGTCGCTTAGTACCGTTGCATGAGCCAATGTAGCGCAAGCGTGCCTAGGTTTGTTTGTATTTGTAGTACATAGACATTATGAAATCAAAGTGTTTCGCAATTTACTACTAAGTAATAATTGTATATAAAAAAGGAGAAGACATCCCGTCGTCTCCGATCAGGATGTCTTCCATTGTTGTGTTCAATAATTTACTTAATGCAAACAGATTGTCAACGGTCGGCAAGCTTGCTCCTCTCAGCCATTTGTACACTGCCTGAGGCTCCGCGAATCCCATGTAGTGAGCTACATCAGCCACTGTGAGATTGTTGCCTTTGATCAATTGTTTGATATTGCTTCCGGTCTGCTGCATATTGATTGTTGGGTAAAGATTACCATTCGACATATAATTGCCTCCCCTAATAGTACAGGTTTACAAGTAACGCATGTTCCTGGCAATATTCACTCCCACACCGCTGTGGTCTAAGGAACATAAGGCAAATTTATAAGTACGATAAAATAATATCGCCAATATTTTCACATGTCAACCCATAATTTCGCTTCCGCGTATAGGGCTGCTCCGCATTTTCTAATTCTAACAGCTCCATACGCAAGCTCTCTATGCAGCTATTTTCTTTTGATTATATTTTCCAATACTCCAAATACTGCCGGCATTCCAAGCCAGGAAGAATCCCGCGATCAGAAGATATGCTGGTAGGGTAAGTGAGATATGTAATACTGCCACCAGCACCCCTGCGATCACTACTCCTGCAACACTGATCAATAGCTGCTCGAGATATAGATTCCAGAAGGTCTGTCGTCTGGAGGTTCCAAGATTCCTCATTATCACAATCTCCGACTTTCTGGAACGAATCAGAAGAATTGGAATTAGAAAACCCATAATCTCCAACAGCACTTCAATAATTGGGAAAAATACCTGCATATATTGTAACTGCTGGCGCATGCTCTTCTTTGTATTGATGAGCTGATTATCTTTGATTGCTACGTATTTTCTTAGGGAGCCAGCATCATTCACATCCGTGTATCCCATGTCCGACAAGGCATCTTTCAGTGCTCCAAGCTGGTCTGCGTGAAGGCTGAACATTCCTGCGTCTACTGCCCAGCCCTGCAGATAATCTTCCAGCTCCTTGTCCCCTACCATTTCATCTCTCGGAATCTGCTGGTTGAGTGTCATGTATATGTTATTGACATTGGACAGCTGCTGATAGCTTCCAGCAATGATAATATGGAACATGGTTATCCAATAATCGGAGGTCTTTACTGCCAGATACAGCTCATCTCCCAGTTTGTATCCGTTTTTCTTCAGATAATTCTCGCTGACAACGGCATATTCCTTCTGATCCTTCCCTGCAAAGAACTCTTCTTCTGTCAGTCCATCCATGAAGGTCACATCTGGATGTCCATTGTTTAAGAATTCTCTTGTGTGGTCGAAGTCTGTGGTAAGTATCAGATTGTCCCCAGACCGGGTTATGGCATCACCGAGAATCTGTGTGCGAAATTCATTGGCGTTCTGATAATCTGTTAGTCTTTGATATTCTTCCTCGAACTTATCGCCGGTTCCCATTGCCCAGAACTGACACTTGAATGTATTCGAATAATACATATCATCCAGATATCCAGTCTGATAAAGTGCTTTCATGTCATTCAAATCTATGGTCATGTCATAACAGTTTCTTCCGTGGATATCGGTGAAATAGCCTTCGATTTCTGTATTGGAGGTTAAGCTGTCTTCGTTTGCCTTTGCTGAAGCAAGACTGCTGGAAAGCTGTGCAAATAAGCTCATGGCAAGCGCACAGACCAGCATCAGCAATGCTACCCGGCTTTTCCCTCTTGCTATGGAAAATAGCGCATAGTGCTTCCCACTTCCAGCTTTGGATTTGCCCTGGCGTTTTCCAAAGAGACTTTGTGTGCGATGGGTTTTCATCCGTTCCTTCCATGTGAAGCTTGTGAAGAATAGACATACCAGCAAGGTGACAAGCCATACCACAAGGGTTGCCAGAAGGGCATTCCCCATGAATCCATTTGTGGCGAATTCCACTTCCTTCTGCACCGACAGATTGCCGTTACTGAATCGATAGTCGATGGCGTGTGTGTTCTTCATCAGATACTGCACCAGCTTCGGCAGTTGTGATGCAATCAGTGTATTGATTCCGCCGCCGATTACTGCCACAGGAAGTGATAGTCCAAGTCCTCCAGCCATGAAAAACACATAGATTGCTCTTTTTCCAGTTCCCTGTAGCTGCATAATCCGCGCGGTGGCTTTCTTCTTAATGACAAACAAATAACCAAACAATAAGAAGAACAAGACACTGGCAATCACTACGATAATATCGATGATGGTGATAATCTGAAGAATCTCCTGAAGAGGCATCATCACTGCTTCATATCCCTGATCATACAACGTCAATGCCACTCCATTTGGAAGCTGCTCCGCAATCTCCTGGGCATCTGTCTGTGCTGATTCATTTTGGAAATAGATCTGTCCCAATGTATTACTATAATGTGAGTATTTCTCTACGTTTTTTCCATCAAATGGCACATACACATAATAGCCGGATTCCACATCTGCGGAAAAAATTCCAGTTATAGTATAGCTATCCTCTTCCTGATATGCGAATGTTGGCCAATAGCTCATCTCCGGCGAAGTGTTCTCATTTACCGCCTGTGAAAGGTGTATCTTCTCCCCGACAGTTGCCCCCAGCTGATCTGCAAGCTTCGTTGAGATCATGCATACCTTGGCATTATTCTCATAATCCGCCTGTTGAAAATTCTCTCCGTCTGTCAATTGCAGAATATTCTGCTGGAATTCATATTCATAATCCAGATTACTTGTATGATGCACCGATACACTGTTGTGGATTACATTCAAAGCCTCCGCCATCCGCAGAAATGGAGAATTTTCTGGTATCTGATAGTCCCCGCTCTCCGTTGTAATATCCTGAAGCATCTGATCTAAGCTTCCGTTAAATCCGTCTGCCTGAGCAAGCGGATGGTTGAATTCGGTAATTGTCAGATAGCTGAATGCACTATTGACGTTGGAAAATGAACCGTGTACCAAATAGGTATGACCTAATTCTAACGGTGTATTTTCACTGATTACATATAGATAATTTCTTTCCAGCTCTTTGGTGGAAGAAAGACTCTCTTTTACTGTACAGATATAATTCCCGTCCGTTGGAATCTCCTGCATTTTGTTTACCGATACCACAAGAACCGCTTCATTGGATAATGGAATATTCTTATCCGTTCTACTTAAGCCTTCTACACTTCCAATGCTAAGAGCAGTTGGATGCCAGCTGTAACTGGATGAGTCCTGTGCTTCCATTACCTCGTTGGTCTGTTCAAATATGGAATTGACCGATTCATCATAAGAAGCCGGATTCGTCAGATCTGCTGTGGGAAAATCCACAATTCCTAAGGTATGATAAGATTCATTACATGTATCCACATAGCTCGAAATAATCGTGCTTGCTGTATAACTGGTTCCAATCAATATGGTCAGAAGAAGCAGCACCAGAAATAGAAGCACACTGGTCTTTTTTGAACGAATCATGTTCTTGATTCCTTGTTTGGCAAAAAACATCATGATAATACCCCGTCCTTCATATGATATACCTGGTCTGCAGCTTCCATCACATCCAAATCATGAGTCACAATAACTACACAGTACTGCTCGTCATGTGCCAGCTTCTGCAGGGTTTCGATTACAATCTGTGTATTTTCACTGTCCAGGCTGGCAGTTGGCTCGTCTGCAAGAATCACCTTGCGATCCATAGTAAGTGCCCTTGCAATTGCTACCCTTTGTTTCTCCCCGCCACTGATGTTGGCTGGGTAACGATCCCACAGCTCCTCGCCTAGAGACATCTTTCTTGCAAGTGCTTCGGCGTTTTTTCTAGTCTCCTCTGGATTCATCTTGCACAGCTCCATCGGATACATAATATTCTCTAACACAGTAAGCAATGGAAATAGGGAGAAGTCCTGATAAATCACTGCTACTTTGGTTCTTCTATAGGTATCTAGATCAATGTCTTTTGTAGAAGTCTCCTCGAAGATTACCTCTCCTTGATCTGGCACATCAAGTCCTGCAAGAAGTGAGAGCATGGTACTCTTACCATTTCCGGATTTTCCCACCACCGCATAGACTGTTCCCTTTTCAAAGGATACCGAAACATCCTTTAGAATTGGGGTTGCCTGACGTTTGTCATAGCTGTAATACACATGATTCATATTCAATATTCCCATTTTATTTCCTCCTCAAGGTGCTTATCTTTCTAATCTAGTCATTTTATCTAATCTAGTCATTTTATGGAAAGCTGTCGCTTTACTACGTTGGTGTTACTACATTAGTTTAGCTACATTAGCTTTACTGTATTAGCTTTACTATGTTACCTTTACTGCATTAGCTTTACTGTATTAGCTTTACTATGTTGCCTTTACTGCATTAGC
>CAZTGP010000032.1:24097-25578 GCA_964613325.1 uncultured Roseburia sp.
TTACTGCATTAGCTTTACACTGTTACCTTTACTGCATTACCTTTACTGCGTCGCTTTTACTACGTCAGTCGTACTATGTCTGTCGTAGTAATTTTATCATTCCTGTAATAGAATGTCAATTTATACTTAGAATAGATTCGCTGCACGTTCCACCAAAAGTACAACAAAGCTGCCAATTCAGATGTTTTTTCATTCAGCACCTGCGTTGACAGCTTTGTCATCCATTCTATTTAGTTGTTTCGATTTGCAAAGACCTTGTTGATCCATGCCATAATCTTCTTCTTGAAAATAAGAAAAAGCAATGCCCCTGCCACTGCAAGTACAAGCAACGCAATAATGACATCATAATATCCGTTCATTAACAGCTCGCCACAGAATACAAACAGGAAAATACCTGGGATACATCCAATTGCTACTGCTGTAAAGAAGCCTTTCAAGTCAAGCGGTGACTTTGCAGCGATATGCGGAATAATTCCATTTGGAATTACTGGGATCACACAAAGCATTGCTACAAGTATCTTCGGGTGCTTTGTTTTATTCAGAAGCTCTGCAACTCCTGCCTGCTTCTTATTGGGAAATAGTTCATCTGCCGCCTCTCCCATTCTTCGGGATGCGATAAAAATGCTTACATTCGATATCACATAAGTAAGATAGCAGATCAAAGTTCCAAGGAACTTGCCATACACAATTCCTGCACACATATAGATTGGTATTCCAGGAAATACAATGGTAATTGTCTGTAGCACCTGAAGCGCAACTATAATGAGAACGCCTCGTTTCCCTGTGCTCGCTATGTAGCTCTCCATCTCCTGCTCATTGCCACTCTTCAGAAGATCAACCACGTCCGGGATGAATTTCACAATCGCATATACAATAATCACCGCAAGAAGCGCAATGAATATCATGCGAAGCAGATTCCGGATCTGTTTCATTTTCTTTTTATCCATAGTTCTATGCACCATTCAATCTGTAGTAGACACATTTCAATTTTTAAGAAATGTATTGATTTCGAATCAATATATTAGCATATTTTGGTATAAATGTACAGAAAATAGAACATTCTTTGAGTTCCTAGGAGTTTTTTTGGATTTCCAGGGAGTTCCCTGTCCCAAAATCATGGGTTCCCTGTCCCAAAACCATGAATCCCATGTCCCCAATTGTTCAATTCTGTGAGGTATTTGAAAAAACTTTATAATTACCTCACATGTCACTGCAAAAATGGTTCATATTTCACCTCCCAAAAGGAGTTTTTAAATTTTGTGTGAGGTATACAAAAAAACTTGTTGTCCACATCACAGAATTCCACTATTTCTGTGATGTAGTTATCCAATTTTTTCATATACCTCACAAACCAGTTTACATAACAATAATTTAAGCTCTAATTTTCTGGAAAATGTGATGTAACATGTCAGTTTATTCAAATACATCACAAACTAAAGAATTTTACATCACAAGCTAAAGAATTTTACATCACAAGCTAA
>CAZTGP010000032.1:25678-31771 GCA_964613325.1 uncultured Roseburia sp.
CTAAAGAATTTTACATCACAAGCTAAAGAATTTTACATCACAAGCTAAGGAGTTATACAGGATATTATACTTAAAAGAGGTTCACTGGAACTCTTTGCGCATTATACATGCTCGAACTATACACTGCTTGTCCTTGACACGGGGTACACTTTACCCCCCAGTCGCAATTCAAAGTATTCGTATGTCAGAATGCACATAGACCATTACGAGATATTTGTATGTCATATCACACAGACACCATTACAAACTAATTAGTTATTATAATGCACAGACGCGATTACGAAGTAATCTTTTATCATAATGCACAGACACCATTACAAACTAATCAATTATCATAATGCACAAACGCGATTACGAAATAATCTTTTATCATAATGCGCACACACCATTGCAAAGTAATCTTTTATCATAATGCACAGACGCCATTACAAAGTAATCATTTATCATAATACGCAGACGCGATTAGGAAGTAATCATTTATCACGGCGGCAAAAAAGGTTGCCAATGACCAATGTCATTCAGTTAAGATGACATTGTGCCGATGGCAACCTTTTTTCGTAATATTATCGATTCTCAAGAATTGTGTTACAGATACCTTCTGCATTCAAGCCGTATTTTGCAAGTAAAGCCACTGCTGGGCCAGACTCTCCAAATACGTCGTTTACGCCGATTTTGTATACTTGAGTAGGCATTTTCTGTGATAACACATCACATACTGCACTTCCAAGACCACCAATTACAGAGTGCTCTTCAACAGTAAAGATTTTGCCTGTCTCTTTTGCTGCTTTTAAGATGATTTCCTCATCTAATGGTTTGATTGTGTGGATGTTGATGACACGAGCACTGATTCCTTTTGCTGCAAGCATTTCAGCAGCTTCAAGAGATTCACCAACACAAAGACCTGTAGCAACGATGGTAAGATCAGAGCCTGCGCGAAGCTCTACGCCTTTTCCAATTTCGAATTGATAGGTATCAGGATCGTTGATTACTGGAACTGCAAGTCTTCCGAAACGAAGGTATACAGGACCGTCTAATTCATAGGCTGCTTTTACTGCTGCGCGTGCTTCTGTATCATCTGCTGGATTGATGATTGTCATTCCAGGGATGGTTCTCATTAATGCGATATCCTCATTACACTGATGTGTTGCACCGTCTTCTCCCACGGAGATACCAGCATGTGTTGCGCCAATTTTCACATTGAGATGTGGGTAGCCAACGGAGTTACGTACCTGCTCAAATGCACGTCCTGCTGCGAACATAGCGAAAGAGCTTACAAATGGAACCATTCCAGTTGTTGCCATTCCAGCTGCGATTCCCATCATGTTACACTCTGCGATTCCGCAGTCAATGTGGCGCTCTGGGAATTCTTTTTTGAAAATACCAGTCTTGGTTGCTGCTGCAAGGTCTGCATCTAAAACTACTAAATTATCATGTTCTTTTCCTAATTCTACAAGAGCATTTCCGTAGCTATCACGGGTAGCAATTTTCTTTACTTCTGACATAATGCTTCACCTGCTTTCTTCAGTTCTTCCATTGCAATGGCATATTCTTCGTCGTTTGGAGCTTTGCCATGCCATCCAGCCTGATTCTCCATGAAGGAAACTCCCTTTCCTTTTGTGGTCTTTGCAATAATAGCTGTTGGCATTCCCTTGGTCTCTTTTGCTTCTTTCATAGCTGCTGCAATCTGGTCCATATCATTTCCATCGATGTTGATTACATGGAAATTGAATGCTTTGAATTTCTCGTCGATTGGATATGGAGAACAAACATCACTGATTGCTCCATCAATCTGAAGATTATTATTATCCACAATCACAACAAGATTATCTAATTTTCTGTGGCCTGCGAACATGGAAGCTTCCCATACCTGGCCTTCCTGAATCTCGCCATCACCAAGAAGTGTGTACACACGGTAATCTTTGTTCTGCATCTTACCTGCAAGTGCCATTCCTACTGCTGCTGAGATTCCCTGTCCTAAAGATCCACTGGACATATCGATACCTGGTGTATGTGCGATACATGGATGTCCCTGTAAGTGTGATCCAATATGACGAAGAGTCAGAAGATCCTCCACTGGGAAATATCCACGGTTCGCAAGCGTTGCATATAATCCTGGAGCTGTGTGTCCTTTGGATAGTACAAAACGATCTCTGTTTGGATCTTTTGGATTCTTTGGATCTACGTTCATTTCTTCAAAATAAAGATATGTGAAAATATCTGCTGCAGATAAAGATCCGCCTGGATGTCCAGCTTTAGCTGCATGAACACCAGTTACAACGCCCTTGCGGACTTCAACTGCCATTTTTTCTAATTCCAGTTTGTTCATAATTTCCCCTTCTTTTCCTATTATTTCTAGATGATTGCGAAACACCTTAATTCCACAATGACTATATACTACCTATATTTCTATTAGAAAATGCAAAACACCATGCTTCACTATGTCCATGTACGAAAATACAAAGATTGTGAATTCTGTCATGATGTACAAAACGCACCTCTAACAATGTCCCGCTAGAGATGCGCTATGTTTTGATAGATTAGTCGCCAAATACTGCTCTGTAATCAGCCTGGAATTTCTCGATTCCCTGATCGGTTAATGGATGTTTGGTCATCTGCTCGATTACTTTGTAAGGTACGGTAGCGATGTGTGCTCCAGCTAATGCGCAATCTGTTACGTGAATTGGGTTACGTACAGAAGCTGCAATGATCTCTGTCTCATATCCGTAGATATCAAAGATATCAGCGATGGTACGAACAAGATCAATACCTGGCTGGCTGATGTCATCTAATCTTCCAAGGAATGGAGATACGTAAGATGCACCTGCTTCTGCTGCAAGAAGTGCCTGGTTAGCAGAGAAAATTAATGTTACGTTTGTTTTGATTCCTTCTGATGCTAATACTTTCACTGCTTTTAATCCTTCAACAGTCATAGGAATTTTAACAACCATGTTAGGGTGAATTGCTGCGATCTCGCGGCCTTCTTTAATCATGCCTTCTGCATCAACTGTTGTTGCTTTTACTTCCCCTGAGATAGGTCCGTTTACGATAGATGTAATCTCTTTGATTACTTCGTTGAAATCACGACCTTCTTTTGCGATTAAAGATGGGTTTGTAGTTACACCACAGATAACTCCCATATCGTTAGCTTTACGAATATCTTCTACATTTGCTGTGTCAATAAAAAATTTCATAGTTCCAATACCTCCATATGTATTCGTGAATGTTTTATTTCATTTAACGTTAGTATACCATCTTATCTTTTTTATTTCAATGCTTTTATTTGTTTTTTCTTTTGTTTATTTATTTTTACTTTTGTTTTACATTTGATTTCTTTTGTTTATTCCCTGTAAAATTTGCGTTATCTGTTATTTCAATGGATTTTTCTTGAGAATTTAAGACTTCTATAGTATAGTAGACACATAGAATAAATGAAAATGTGAGGCACACGAAATGATGCAATTAGAACGCCAGAATCTGATTCTGGAATACCTGATGAAAAATAGAAAAGCTACAACCAACGAGCTAAGTGAATTATTAAACGTATCAGCCACTACCATACGAACGGATCTCAACCATATGGAACATGAACAGCTGATTACGAAAACCCATGGTGGTGCTCTCTATAAGGCTTCTAGGGAAGAATCTATGGATCTTACCTCCCGTGCTTATTACTTTCATGACCGTGAATCCGAGAATCCAACAGAGAAAAATCAGATAGCAGAATGTGCCCTGCACTATATCAAGGATAATATGTGTATCATTCTTGATTCCAGCTCCACTGCCTATGCACTTGCGAAAAAACTCAATGGATTTTCTCAGCTTACTGTAATTACCAACGGCATCTACACAGCTCTTGAGCTGAAAGATATCCCTGGCATTACCGTAATCCTTGTGGGTGGAATTGTAACCCAGCAATCTGCTTCTATTGAAAGCCTTCTGGGCAAAGATTTGTTAGAAAAGATTAATGCTGATATCGCATTTGTATCCGCCAGGGGGTTCTCCATCGATGGCGGGCTTACGGATTTTAGTATCTATGAGGCAGATTTAAAGCGCGAATTCATCCGCCATTCCAGCCGATGTATCGCGCTTATTGATCATACCAAATTCGATTCTTCCTCCATCTCCTGTTATGCAACAGCAGATGACATTAACATGGTCATCTCTGACACGGGAATCTCCAATTATACAATAAATGCATATAAGAATAGCGGAATTCCCATTGTCACATTAGACCATTCCGAATTATCAGAATAAACATTTTACAGTTGGGTACAGTTTCTTGAACTCCTGATATCTTTCTTCGTATTTTGCTACGAGTTCAGGATCTGGCTCAACAGTATCTACTACTTTCACCAGCTGATTACAAGCTGTCTCTACATCTGGATATTCCCCACAGCCTACTGCTGCAAGAATTGCTCCGCCGTATCCTGGTCCCTCTTCGCTTTCAATAATATCAAGCTTCAGGTTCATAATAGCTGCAATCATTTTCTTCCATAATGGGCTCTTCGCTCCGCCACCGCAGATCTTAGAGCGTTCAATGGTAAGTCCAAGGCTTCTTGCCACTTCAAGAGAATCTCTCAGTCCAAATGCTACACCCTCTAATACTGCCTGAGTCATGTCTTCTCTTGTGGTGTCCATCGACATTCCAATAAACATTGCTCTTGCGTCTGGGTTATTGTGTGGAGATCTCTCCCCCATCAGATAAGGCAGGTAAAATACATGGTTTTCACCAAGCTTATTGATTCCTGTCTGTTCCCCTGCGTAATCTTTGGTCTTTAGGATCTCATCCATCCACCATTTGTTACAAGATGCTGCGGAAAGCATGCATCCCATCAGATGATATCCACCATCTGCATGGTCGAAGGAATGAAGTGCATTGTGCTCGTCTACTCCGAATTTTTCACTGGAAATGAAGATGGTTCCACTGGTTCCAATAGAAAGATTACATCTTCCTTCTCCAACGGTTCCTGTTCCAACTGCTGCTGCCGCATTATCACCAGCTCCTGCAATAATCTTAACATCGGTAGAAAGTCCAAGTTCTTTGGCTATGTCTGCTTTCAGATTGCCAACCACTTCATAGCTCTCATAGAGATCTGGAAGCTGCTCTCTTGTTACGTTACAGATGTCCATCATCTCTTGTGACCAGCATCTGTTCTTCACATCAAGAAGTAACATTCCGGATGCGTCAGAGTAATCGCTGCAGAAGGTTCCAGATAAACGGTATGCAAGGTAATCCTTCGGAAGCATTATCTTCTTTACCTTTGCCCAAAGCTCTGGCTCATTCTTCTGCATCCAGAGAATCTTTGGTGCTGTGAATCCTGCGAATGCGATATTTGCAGTATATGCTGACAATTTATCCTTGCCGATTACATCATTTAAGTACTCTGTCTCTGCGGTAGTACGTCCATCATTCCACAGAATTGCGGGGCGGATGACTGCATCGTTCTCATCTAAGGTAACAAGTCCGTGCATTTGGCCACCGAAGCTGATTCCAGCTACCTGGCTCTTATCACAATCTGCCAATAATTCCTTCAATCCATCCATGGACTGTTCGAACCAATCATAAGGATTCTGCTCGGACCAGCCTGGGTGTGGGAAAGAAAGTGCATACTCGCGAGACGCGATCTTTTCAATATGTCCATTGGAATCCATCAGCAGTAATTTCACAGCGGAAGTTCCAAGGTCAACTCCTATATATAACATGGCTTCTCTCCTTAATATTTCCTTCTTTGAATCGTAAGGCAAAAGGTGCCCCAGTCTTTTACTGGTATATTACACATATCTTATATTGCTTTTATTCCGGTGTCCGATATAAAGTAGTTCTAATCATGCTGCATTTACTTCCTATATAAGTTACGCAACCAGTGCTAATTCGCCATCCCTGGCTCAGTAGCACTTCAATCGGACATCCAGTCCGATTGTTGCTGTTACGAAGCAGCCTGATAAGAACTACTAAATATCTCCCACAGTCATAAAAACACTATAAGATATGTGCAATATACCCAGCCCAAGTGTCATTGCACCTTTTGTCTTCCGAATTCTTCCATCGACTATATAAACACACAATATGTATATAGCGAAAACTCACTACTC
>CAZTGP010000033.1:0-13530 GCA_964613325.1 uncultured Roseburia sp.
TTTGGTCGCTTAGTACCGTTGCATGAGCCAACGTAGCGAAAGCGTGCCTATGTTTACTTGTATTCGTAGTACATAGACATTGTGAATGTAAAACGTTTCGCAAGTAACTATGCGCATATTAGAAACATCATTTTGCAAAAGGAGGATTACTATGAATCCATTTGAACTAAAGCCGCAGCCAGTGGAGGCTGCCTTTCACAGCTGGTCTCACATTTACCCAAAAGCTTATGACAAAAATGAGGTTGATCCCTACACCAAAACACGTGTCATTCTGATGAACGGCACCGAGTATGAAGCCGTATGGTTCAGTCACAACTTCCAGCGTCATTGCCCTGATAACGATCTTAGAAGAGAGCTTGCCCTTGTCCGCCGCGTGGAACAGCAGCAACAGAAAGAGATTGCTGCATTGAAGCCAATCAATGAGACGATTCTTGAGCACACCATCAGCTATGAGCAATTAGCCGTTGATCTGACTGCTGCGATGGCACAGCGGGAGACCGATATGAATGTGAAAGCAGCCCTTGATTTTGGCTTGTTGGAGGACTTTGACCATCTTTATCGCTATTCGGATCTGTTAGAGATGGAAGTCGGTGTGAAATCGGAGCAGCTTGTGGGACATTACACAGAGATTATGCCAGGACGTCCTACCATCTCCGAGCATCGCTTCCCAATGGATAATATTCGCCATTACATTGACCCTAAGACAGCTTCACCAATGACAAAGCTCGATGTTGCCATTATCACTGCTGCTGAACAGCAGACCATGAATTACTATATGAATACTTCCGCGATCTACCACACAGACATGGGACGTAAGCTTTATCAGGAAATCGGTCTAATCGAGGAACAGCATGTAAGTCAGTACGGAAGCCTTATGGACCCAACCGTCTCCTTTTTGGAGTGTCTGCTTCATCACGAATATACCGAATGTTATCTATACTATTCCTGCTTCGAAGATGAGACAGATCCTGCTATCAAGCTTCTTTGGGAGGAGCACTTCAATCAGGAAGTCTCTCATCTTCATGCAGCTGCCCGCCTGCTCTACAAATACGAGCACAAAGAGTGGCAGGAATGCATTCCGGATGGCACCTTCCCACAGCTTATCCGCCTTCATGAGAACAAGGCCTATATCCGCGACATTCTAAAGAATACCATTCAGAACACTTCTAAGCTGGAGAACTACGTGGACATCAAGGATGTTCCCGCAGACGATGTATTTTACCAGTTCCAGGCTAAGCTCAATGAGCCAGAATCAGAGGTTCCAACTCACATGGTCATCAGCCAGTATCAGGAGCGTAACGGCAAGGATTACCGCTGCGAGGATTCGGAGTCTCCCGTGGAAGGGCTCCGGGATAGAAAATGCGACAATACCTGGCTGGGCCGGTATTCTAAGCAGCAATAGCACAGACATCACATGTTTACGTGTGTTTGTCATAGGCTTACAATGAGGCAGGTTCCAGCAATCGTTTATATTCCTGTAACACCTGCCTCTCCTTTGGAGTCAGGTGCTTTGGCACCTGAATTTCCACTGTTACATAGTGGTCGCCATGCTGATTCTTATTCTTCATACTTACGATGCCTTTTCCACGTAATCGTATCTTACTTCCTGCCTGTGTCCCTTCTTTTACGTTACACTCCACATCACCATACAGCGTGTGCACTCTTACTTTTCCACCCAATGCCGCAGTGGTGTAAGGAATACGAACCGTGCTATACACATCCATGCCCTGCCGCTTATACTCCGAGCTGTTATGCACGGTGACTGCAAGAAGGATATCTCCTGCTGCTCCGCCGCCTACGCCAGGATTGCCTTGTCCTTTCAGACGAATTGTTTTGCCGGAGTCAATACCAGCCGGGATATGAATGGCAAGATTCTGAGTGCTGTTCGTTGCTGGATCATGCAAGCTGATATTCTTCTCACAGCCAAATACCGCCTCTTCAAATTCAATGGTAATGGCTGCTTCCACATCGGCGCCTTTCCTGCTTCTGCCTCTGCTGCCAGCGTGATTTTCTCTGGCTCCGTTTGAGAAAAAATCTCCAAACATCCCAGAAAACAAATCGTCCGCATCCATGCCGCCTGTTCCATTCTCGAAGTGGAATTCCTGATGTGTGTATGGTCCGCTGTGATAGCTGCCACCGAATGGATCAAATCCATACCCACCACCTCGTGCCGCTTCTCTGGCTGCTTCCGCGGAGAATCCTTCCGCGAGTCCTGCAAATCCAAACTCGTCGTAGAGCTTCTTTTTTTCCTCGTTGCTGAGTACATTGTATGCCTCTGTCACTTCTTTGAACTTCTCTTCTGCGCTCGGATTCCCTGCATTGGTGTCTGGATGATACTTTTTCGCCAGCTTCCGATATGCTTTCTTAATTGTCGATGTATCTGCTTTCTTATCAATTCCAAGTGTTTCATAATAATCTCTTTTTGCAGCCATCATTGTCACCTCCCTCGCGGCTTTGTTATGCAAAAATGTATTGAAATTAAGACATGGTTACAACGTAACCGCATGTCATGGAATGGAAAAAGCTGACTGCATTGTGCAGTCAGCCTTTTCACCAGTTCTATTAACCTTCAATGGTTATGCACTTATGCTCTTCCACCTGTGGTTTTGCTTCTTTCTTTGGAATCTGAAGTGTCAGGATTCCGTGTTTAAAGGATGCTTTGATGTCGTCCTGTTCCACTTCTTCGCCTACATAGAAGGTTCTCTGGCAAGTTCCTGCGAAACGTTCTCTGCGAATGTATTTCTTGCTTTCCTTGTCCTCTTCCTTCTCTTCTAAGCCTTTCTCCGCTGTGATGGTCAGGTAACCATTTTCAAGTTTCGCTGTGATATCTTCTTTCTTATATCCTGGAAGATCCATCTCAAGCTCATAACCTTTATCGTTTTCCTTTACGTCTGTCAGCATCAGGTTCTTGCCATTGTGTCCGTAAAGTTTCTTCTCAGCTCTCTGAATGTCCTTGTCATTAAACCATGGATCTACAAACCAAGGATCATCAAAAAAAGTATCAAATAAGTTGTTGTTTGTTGTTAATAACATAAGTCATTCCTCCTTATAATTGCTCATCTGATCAATTCAGATGAGGTATCTTTTTCTTGTTGACTATGTTATAACACCATTGTTAGCACTCGTCAATAGAGAGTGCTAATTGTTTATAAATTGTTTAGAAACATAATAATTGCTTAACAATTTACCTTTTTTCTTCTTATTTGCATTGCACCTATCAGTGCTAAGCCCATGAGAAGAATAGCCACATATGCACCTGTATAATTGCTATCTCCAGTAAGTGGTGATGTGGATAGCTTTGCCTTCGCTGTAATGGAAACTGCATAATCAGATGCATGTTTTAAAGTAAATGTTGCATTTCCATCTTTATCAACCAATGCGGACATCTGTCCTTCCATCTTCTTTGTGGCTGGATTAAAGTAATAGAGATTTGCGTATTTTCCTGCGAATTCTTTTCCCACAGGGATTGTTACTGCTGCGGTAAATCCAAAGCTTGCATTGTCCGCTAAACTCATCTGAATTGTCTTTTCTACATCCTTCTTTGCAAGGTCACTGTTCTTTAGCACCTCCTCTGGAATATTCTTTGTATCCAGAGTAATCTTCAGATTCAAATCTTTTTCCGGAACATTCTTTACATCTTTTCCGTTTATTGCCCATTTGATGCCATTTCCCATATCAAACACGACAGTTTTATCTGTTCCTTTGATTTCAGCAAGTGCATTCTTTGACACAGTTCCTGATTCATCCACTTTGATAGTTACTGTTTCTTTCACACCTGCATTTTTGATGTTATCAATGGCTGTATTCCAATCAGTTGCTGGTGCTTTGGTATCTTCTGGCTTCTGTTCTGGTTTCTGTTCCGGTTTCTGTTCTGGCTCAATTGTTGTATATACTGCTGCAATATCATCTACAAGCATATCTGCCTTCCCATTCGTCTCAAGATAAATGTATGCGGAAGATAAATTCTCTGGGATTGCTACCTTCGCACTTACTTTGTTCCAGCCATCAACCGTTGACACTTCTGCAAGCTGTACTGGTGTGGATGTATCAAGTCCCATACGAATCTTGGTATCTGATGTTTTTACAAATGCTGATACTTCAATTGTTTTTCCAATATAGGCAGACACATCAAATTTCATATTTGCGCTTTGGTCACTTCTTGTTACCATTAATGCTTTTCCTTTTTCAACATCGGCTGTGTGGTTCTCAGTATCCACGACAGACAGTCTTGGCTGGTGTCCTGAGCCTCTTGCCACTCCATTATATGCCTTGTCTTCATAATCTTCTTTTAGTCCGATATAATGTACGTTCAGATCATCTACATAGATATCGCTTGTTCCTGAAGATTCAAAGTATAGATTCAAACCGGTGGTTCCATACTGCACTTTGTATGTTCCATTGATATACTGCCAATTACCATCTTTGATATCTACACTTGCAATATTTGGCCATAGATCTGTGATATCTGCTGATAATTTCACTTTATCATCTGCGCATTTTACCCATGCACTAATCTTAATCTCCTGGCCTGCAAAACGTTCTACTGCAAAAGACATTCCGTTCCAGTTTGCTGTTCTATTCGTTACAACAATTGATTTTTTGCCATTCTTTTTGTCAGAATCTGTAATTGCAAGTTGTCCACTGCCTCTTACTGTCATTCCGGTTGACTCTACTGTAGCAGCTTCGCCATCTTTGTCCTCGAAATCCTCTTTCTTGTCTGAGAAATCTACTTTCACACGTGCTGGTTCAAGGCTAAATCCTTGGCCTTTTCCTGCCCAAACCATTGCATCAAAGGCTGCCTTTTTTGATAAATCCTTATTAAATAATAGTGGATTACCAGAGCTTCTCCAAGAGGCATCATCTGTAAGTCCCCAGATTGTGACTGAAGTCAAGTTTACATTCTTTTCCCTTACTTCCTCTTTCAATCTCTGGAAAAAGTCATAGTAGAATTTTGCTTGATAGTAGTATCTATTCTCATTTTTTGAAGAACATTCTACGTCTAATTCTGTAATGTGTACTTCACCAACTGCCTTATCATATTTCTCTAATGCGGCCATATAAGAATCGATATTCTGGTCATCCTTCACATGTCCCTGCATACCAATACCATCAATCAATCCGTCCCCATAGATGGTTCCATCACCGTCTGCGTTGATAACAGTGCTGCTAACTTTACTGTGATCTTTATTCCACTGCACTTTCGTGAGAAAATTGACAATATCGTCGCTTCTACTCATCCATTCATTATAGTCATTGTAGAATAACTTTGGCTGAATGCCAGACAGATCCCCTGATGCATTTAAGTTATATTTAGCCGCATACTGTGTGGAATACTTCACCTCTGCTTCTCTTGCATATAAAAATGCATAGTATAGGAAGTCTGGTCCAATAATCTGTTTCCAGTAGCTGTCTCTCATGCCATATGTTTTGCCTTCATCCGTTGCTTCATTTACAACATCCCAAGCATAAACTGTTTTGGCATATCCATTCTTATACAGGTATTCCATTGCGCCGTCGATATAATTCTGCATTCTAGCAAGCAGTGTATCACGGTCAACAAGACAATCCGCATCTAATGTTTTCGTCTCATCTGTAGTCTCTGCACCATTTACAGTTGCTTTGAAATCCTTTGCAAAAAAGGAAGGATCTACCTGGCTGTGCCATACAAGAACGTGGGCTCTAACCCCAACATTATTTGCTTTTGCCCATGTAAGCATCTGCTCTGCTGATGGGTCCACGCGGAATAAAGACGTTCCATCTCCAGACTTATTCAAGTTATAAGCTGGCTTTAACTCATTACCAAAGGTAATACTGTTAAATGTCTGCTTCATCAATGCTTCCTTCGCTGCATTGCCAATCTCTTTATTCTCGTTTCCTTCCCAATGGGTTGTAGATTCACAAGCTACCCCTAGCTTGAAATCATCTTTGTATAATTCTGCAAGTTTCTCGTAGGAAGAGGTATCCACATAAGTAATCTCTCCCTCTGGCTCTGGTGCTCCAACAACCTCCAACTTAATGTTATCAATTACAAATTCATCCTTTGTGCCATTATAGCTTCCATCCGCTGTTTGAAAATACAGATTCTGTGGCTCTCCTGGTACATCAAAGGTCTCCTCACCATGCTGCCACTCACCTGTGGTGTCCACGGTAGCCACCCACTTATAATCATTGTCAGACCCAGTATTTTGAATAACACCAGTGAATTTTACTCCAGCTTCCACTTTTACATCATAGCTCAGCTTCACTTTGTACCCCTTATATTTTTCAATTCCAGGGTATATAAGAATTCCATTATCTCCTCTTTCAGTTACCAATAAAGAATGATTTCCTTCAAAGACCTGATTAGGATTTGTTTCTCTGTCTGTCACCTGAAATGTTGGTGTTCCCCAGCTAGAGACGATGCCACTCATGTCTGTTGCGCTTGTGTAGCTCTCAAAATCATCTCCGAACCCCGATAGGGCTCCATTGTCTGCATGTACCTCCAGTCCATTTGTACTTACCATTCCAAGTACAACAGTCCCTGCTAATACGAGCGATAGCATTTTCCTTAATTTTGCGTGAATCATAAATTTTCTTCTCCTCCTTTTACTTTTCCATTGTTATAATTACCCCAACAACTTCATCATAAAGGAAACCATTTTCACACGCTTATCTCATATTGCTATTCACTGTTCACATATTGCCCAATTATCGTCATGTTTTTACATTTTTTTGTGCATTATTTACTTTTAAATCTACTTATGATATGATTCTTTCTAAGATATTGCTGTTTTCCAGAATATGGAATCGCAATAATTGTATACTTAATCATGATGGGGGTCAGGTTTATGGGGAACGAAGCAGCAGTCGATATGAATTCATTCTTTTTTCAAAATTCAGACTTTAAGGGGACACGCACCATTGAAGATGGTTTTGAAATTGTAGACTATCAGAAAAATACCAGTATTCGTATCTGGTATAACAATCAAGATTATGGATACGATGCTCACTGGCATCATGCGTTAGAGATTATTCTCCCTTTGGATAATTACTATGATGTACATACAACAACCAATCATTACCATGTTCTTCCAGGCGATATCCTTATTATTCCTCCTGGGGATCTTCATCAATTATCTGCGCCAGAAAAGGGAGCTCGTTTCATTTATCTATTCGAAATTTCAGATTTATCGAACCTCCATGGCTTTTCTAGTGTGCAGTCCTTCCTTACCGAGCCTTTGCATATTACAAAACAGAAGAATTCTCATGTACACGAAGAAGTCTATCAGCTGCTTTTGCAGATGAAGGACGAATATTTCAATGGACTTGATTATCGGGAACTAATCATTTTCTCCCAACTGATTCAATTATTCGTTGCTTTAGGGCGCAATCGTCAGGCAACCTATGACTATTTCTCTGCTCCACATGTGTACAAGCGGCATGAGTATATTCAAAAGTTCAACAATGTCCTCGAATACATTGATGCCAATTATATGGAAGAACTGACTCTTGACGAAGTAGCTTCCTACAGTGGTTTTTCCAAGTATCACTTTACCCGGCTATTTAAGGAGTATACGAACTATACATTTTTCGATTATCTATGCTACAAGCGCATTCGAGTTGCAGAGAGTCTGCTCTCCGAACCGAGCTTATCTATCACAGAGATTGCGCTGCAGTCTGGATTTTCTAACATATCATCTTTTAACCGCATCTTTAAAAAGCAGAAACAATGCACGCCTACGGAGTATCGGGCTCACTATATTTCAAGTCATTTATAACATCTTGGGACGGGGTATAATGCGATTCGGGACGGGGTTTTTTTGAAAAAACCCCGTCCCGAATCGAAAAATACCCCGTCCCAGATTGGAAAAGTGCACGTCCCTATTTAAAATATTTCACACCTGATTCGAAAATCTTCATATCTTGCTCACCGTAGATGTTCATTGCTACGGAGTCGCCACGACGCTCTGAGTGAGCCATCTTGCCGAGTACACGACCGTCTGGGCTTGTGATACCTTCGATTGCCATGTAAGAACCATTTACGTTCCATTCTTCGTCCATCGTAATCTTACCTTCTGGATCTACATACTGTGTAGCTACCTGTCCGTTGGCGAAGAGTTTCTCTAACCATTCCTGTGGTGCTACGAAACGTCCTTCACCATGAGATGCTGGATTACAGTAGGTTGCGCCAAGTTCTGCTCCTGCTAACCAAGGAGATTTATTGGATACCACTTTGGTATAGACCATCTTGCTGATGTGGCGGTTGATTGTATTGTAAGTTAAGGTTGGTGCATCCTCTGACTGCATACGGATCTCACCATGTGGAACTAAGCCAAGTTTTACAAGTGCCTGGAATCCGTTACAGATACCAAGTGCAAGTCCGTCTCTCTCATTTAAGAGTTTGTTCACAGCTTCTGTCATCTTTGCATTGCGGAATGCTGTTGCAAAGAATTTAGCAGATCCGTCTGGTTCGTCACCGGCTGAGAATCCACCTGGGAACATGATGATCTGTGACTGATCAATTGCCTTTACAAATTCTTCTACAGAATCACGGATATCCTCTGCTGTTAAGTTCTTGAATACTTTTACAATTGTATCTGCGCCTACACGCTCAAATGCTTTTGCACTATCGTACTCACAGTTGGTTCCTGGGAATACTGGAATGAATACTGTAGGTCTTGCTACCCTATTCTTGCATACATAGATTTCTTTTGCATCGAATAAGCCTGTCTTCACTTCGTCTTTTTCTTCCGTTGCTCTGGTAGGGAATACATTTTCTAATGTTCCTGTCCAAGCAGCAATTGCTTCGTCCATGGAGATTGTTACGTTCTCATAGTAGAAGGTCTGGTCTGCATTCACTTCACCTACTACTTCATCATATCCACAGAGACCTGCGTTTGCGAGAATATCTTTCACAATACTCATCTTATCTGCTGGAACTTCAGCAACGATGTTACCAAAACCAGGAGCAAACATCATGTCGCTGGTTACGTTGTCGCCAACAGTAACACCCAGTTTGTTACCGAATGCCATCTTGGATACTGCTGCTGCAAGGCCTTTTCCATCTAATGCGTATGCAGAAACAATTGCACCCTTCTGGATCATCTCGTGGATTGCATCATATAATTTCATAACCTGTGCGTATACAGGAAGTGTGTACTGGTCTTTCTCAATGGTAAACATTACAAGCTGGCTGCCTGCTGCCTTCAGCTCTGGAGTGATTATATCCTTCTCTTTTGCAACATCAACTGCGAAGGATACAAGTGTTGGAGGTACGTCGATCTCATTGAAGGTTCCAGACATAGAATCTTTACCACCAATAGATGGAAGTCCGAATCCAATCTGTGCATTGTATGCTCCAAGTAATGCTGCGAATGGCTGGCTCCAACGCTTTGGATCTTCGTTCATTCTGCGGAAGTATTCCTGGAATGTGAAACGAACCTTCTTGAAGTCACCACCGGCTGTTACGATTCTAGAAAGTGATTCTAATACTGCATATACAGAACCGTGGTATGGGCTCCATGAGGAAAGGTATGGATCAAATCCGTAAGACATCATAGTAACTGTGTCGCATTTTCCTTTTAAAACTGGGAGTTTTGCAACCATGCTCTGTGTCTCTGTAAGCTGGTATTTTCCACCAAATGGCATATATACACTGCCTGCTCCGATTGAACCGTCGAACATTTCAACAAGTCCCTTCTGGGAGCAAACATTTAAATCTGCAAGTTCTGCAGTCCAAGCTGCTTTCATATCATCTGCTGCCACTGCATCAGCGACTTTCTTGGATGCAATCTTATTGAAGTAGTTGTCTTTCTGCTCTGGCATATCCACTGCAACTTCTGCTTCCTGATGGGCTCCGTTGGTGTCTAAGAATGCACGAGTAATGTTAACAACTTCTTTTCCTCTCCACTCTAATACAAGGCGAGGCTCTTCTGTTACCACTGCAACTTCAATTGCTTCTAAGTTCTCTTCCTTTGCATATGCAAGGAACTGGTCAACATCCTGAGGAGCAACAACTACTGCCATACGCTCCTGTGATTCAGAGATTGCGATCTCTGTTCCGTCAAGACCTGCATATTTCTTAGGTACTTTATCTAACTGAATACGAAGTCCGTCTGCAAGCTCCCCGATGGCAACGGATACTCCGCCGGCACCAAAGTCGTTACATTTTTTAATGATATGGCTGACTTCTTCTCTTCTGAATAATCTCTGTAGTTTACGTTCGGTAGGTGCGTTACCCTTCTGAACCTCAGCGCCACATACTGATGTAGACTGTGTGGTATGTGCTTTGGAAGAACCTGTTGCTCCACCGATTCCATCGCGGCCAGTACGTCCACCAAGAAGGATGATCTTATCTCCTGGATCAGAGGTAAGTCTCTGCACAGCACGTCTTGGAGCGGCACCCATAACTGCTCCGATTTCCATACGTTTTGCAACGTAATCTGGATGATATACCTCTTTCACATATCCGGTAGCAAGACCAATCTGGTTACCATAAGAGCTATAGCCATGTGCGGCTTCACGAACTAATTTCTTCTGTGGCAGCTTACCAGCAAGTGTGTCTTTTACGGAAACAGTAGGATCTGCTGCACCGGTAACACGCATAGCCTGGTATACATAAGTACGTCCTGACAATGGGTCACGGATTGCGCCACCCAGACAGGTAGCAGCGCCACCAAAAGGCTCGATTTCTGTAGGATGATTGTGTGTCTCATTCTTGAAGTTTACAAGCCACTCTTCAATCTTGCCATCTACTTCTACAGGAACAACGATGGAACATGCATTGATCTCATCAGACTCTTCCTGGTCATCAAGCTTGCCTTCCTTTTTCAAACGTTTCATAGCAAGAAGTGCAAGATCCATCAGGCAGACAAATTTGTCGTCGCGGCCTGCATATAAATTCTTATGTGTATTTAAATAATCTTCGTAGGTATCTTTGATTGGTTTCTGATAGAAGCCTTCGTCAAACTTCACGTTCTTTAATTCGGTAGAAAATGTAGTGTGTCTGCAGTGATCAGACCAGTAAGTATCCAGTACGCGAATCTCTGTCATGGAAGGATTACGTTTCTCTTCCCCTTTGAAATACTTCTGAATATGAAGGAAATCCTTAAATGTCATAGCAAGATTCAAAGAGCTGTAAAGTTCATTGAGTTCTTTCTCTGGCATATCTGTAAATCCGTCAAAAATCATAACGTCTGCTGGATCATCAAAGTTCTGAACAAGTGTCTCAGGCTTCTCAAGTCCTGTCTCGCGGGAATCTACAGGGTTGATGCAGTGATGCTTGATTGCTTCTAACTGCTCATCTGAAATTGTTCCTTCTACTACATAAGTAGTTGCGGTACGAATAATTGGTTCCTCATTCTCATTTAATAATTTGACACACTGCTCTGCAGAGTCAGCTCTCTGGTCAAATTGACCTGGTAAGAATTCGACAGAAAATGCCTTAGCAGTTCCTAATTCGAAGTCTTCCTCATATACGTTATCTACTGGTGGCTCTGAGAAAACAGTCATTAATGCTTTCTTATAAGTCTCCTCTGAAATGTTCTCAATATCGTAACGGATCAGCACACGCACAGCTGTAATAGTTGTGATTCCTAAATAGTGCTTGATTTCATGTTTTAATTCCTTTGCCTTTACTGCGAAGTCAGGCTTCTTTTCTACATATACACGACGTACATTGCTCATCAGATTACCTCCAGATGTGTTATAGGCTTTTATTAGTTTGACATTAGTATAGCATGAACGTTTAGATTAGTGTAATTAATATATTTAATCAGTTTTATAAGCTATATTAATTATACTTCTCAATGGTTTTTCCCTCAGTATAAATAATATTAATTGACAGTTCTATTAGTCTGTCTTATAATCAGTTACAGTTTCACTTATAAGATAATATAAGAAAGATAAGGACATTATTTATGGATATCAATTACGAGTTATATAAAGTTTTTTATTATGTTGCGTCTTCCTTAAGCTTCTCCGAAGCCAGCAAGAAGCTATTCATCTCTCAGTCTGCTGTCAGTCAGTCTATCAAGACCTTAGAGAAGAAACTGGATCAGCCACTTTTCATCCGCAGCACCAAGAAGGTTCAGCTTACTCCAGCTGGCAAGATTCTGTTAAAACATATAGAACCTGCCATGAACCTGATTGCCAGAGGTGAGAACCAGCTTCTCGATTCCAGCAACATGGGACTTGGTCAGCTGCACATCGGTGCATCCGATACCATTTGCCGTTACTTCTTAGTTCCATACCTGAAACAATTCCATAAGAAGTTCCCAAATGTTCCGATTAAAGTAACCAATGACACCTCTATTAACTGTGTAGATCTGCTGGAGCAGGGAAAGGTTGACTTAATCGTAACCAACTTTCCGAACTCCCATCTGAATCATTCCTATATTCAGAAGACAGTGGCTACCTTTACAGATGTATTTATCGCAAACCCTGCATATTTTAATCTGAAACAGCAGGAGATTCCATTTGAAGAATTGAAGCAGTATCCTCTGATGATGCTTGACCGCAAGAGTACCACAAGCGAGTTCCTACATAACCTGTTTCTCCAGCATCAATTAGAGTTGATTCCTGAGATCGAGTTAAGTAGTAATGACCTCTTAATCGATCTTGCTAAGATTGGACTTGGAATCGCCTTTATTCCAGACTACTGTCTCACCAGAGAATCCAAGGAATTATTCGTGTTAAAGACCAAGGAGAAAATGCCTGTTCGCCAGATGATTGCTTCTGTGAACACATCACTTCCAGTATCCGCCTCAACCGAGGAGTTCTTGAAGCTGCTTCCTAATCTGTAAAGTATTGTTGCCTAACCATTATTTTGGTTTCATTGCATGGCTAATATTTAATTGTGATGATTAGACATGCTTACTTATTGACTTATTTATGCATATTTATAATAGAAGCATGTTCATATGTCATATCTTACAGTTGAACATGCTTCTATCCGTAGATTCTATTGCATTTCATAAGATTCAAACATGTTCAATTTCATTTTTTCAAAAAAAACATGCTGCTTAAATCTATTTCAGTCATATAAAGAAAAATTAAGCATGTCTTGATTGCAATTTAGCCGAATGAACATGCTTAACTGGTTTTGAGAAATGTCATTTTTGCATCAGAGCAAAATAAATGCTATATTGCAAAAAAACTCTGTTTTTGAGTCATTATGTAAAGCAATTTTTTGCATATATTCCTGATCAATGCTATATTGCAAAAAAATCATAATATTTTTTGCAACTATCGAGTTTCTAGGAATATTTGCAAAATTTCGCACTTCCATGAGCCTTATTAAGCACCATTTTTTGCAAATAATGGGCTTACAAGAATATTTGCAAAAAGTCAACGCGCCACATCTACATTTTCTAAAAATCTAATGCGTCACTTTCTATTATGTCAACCAATTTGTGAGATAATATGAAAAACCCGAGAAAATATATCCCAAGCAGCCATTTCATGTATTATTTCCCCACTAGATACTCTCGCACTATCTCTCGCACTATTTCTCGAACTATCTCTCGAACTATCTCTCGCACTATTTCTCAG
>CAZTGP010000033.1:13630-22941 GCA_964613325.1 uncultured Roseburia sp.
CTCTCGCACTATTTCTCGAACTATCTCTCGAACTATCTCTCGCACTATTTCTCAGTTCCTCACCTGGATAATTCTCAAGTTGCTTCCCAGAACTTACGAATCGCTTCCTCAACACTATCCAGGGTACAGACCTCTCTATCGCTCCACTCCCTTGGGTATAGTGCATCATAATCCGATTGCAGAAAACGATCATCCAGCAAGAGAATAATTCCCTGATCCTCTGTGGTTCGAATGACCCGCCCTGCTGCCTGAAGCACTTTATTCATTCCTGGATAACGGAATGCGTAATCGAAACCGTTCCCAGATTGATGATCATAATAATTTTTAAGGATTTCTCTCTCGTTGCTGATCTGTGGCAATCCTGTGCCTACTACGATTGCACCAATCAGCTTATCATTCTTCAAATCGATGCCTTCTCCAAAGATTCCTCCCATAACACAAAATGCAACAAAAGACTGCTTGTGCTCCTCATCGAATTCCTGCAGGAACTCCTCTCTCTGCTGCTCCTTCATACCCGATTCTTGAAGCACCGCATCGATAGTGCCTCCCGACATCTCACAGAAATGGTCATACACCTGATTCATCAATTTATAAGATGGAAAAAACACCATGTAATTTCCCTTCTGGCACTGCACCGTCTTCATAATATAAGAAGCTATTTTTTGGAACTCTGCATCATTTCTTCTGGTATACTTCGTACTTACATCCCTGCCGAATAATAGCTTTCTCTGTTCCTGTGCAAAGGTACTCTCTGCGTAAATCGCATAGTTATCCTCTTTGGTACTAAGAAGCTGCTTATAATAATTAATCGGAAGAAGCGTTGCTGAGAAGAAAATAGTAGAATTCGCCTTATCAATACATTTCTGTAGATTTGAAGAAGGGTCCACGCAGAATAATTTCAACAGGAATCGTCCATCCTCCTGCACCTCGGTATAAATTACATAATGCTCATCCACCAGTTCATATATACTGAGGAAATTGCGCAGATTCATATAGAACTCTAAAACTTCCTTCTTACCAGCAAACTCAGCATTTTTCTGCAAAAACTCGTCCAGATCGGATGCCAGACGCATCAAATGGAACAGAAGATTCGCAATGTTCTCATAGATCACATAGCTGGTGCACTCACGTTTGTAATCCAGCATTACCTTATTGCAGCGTTCCAGATTCTTCTCCAGCTTCCTGCTGTACGGCTTCAATATCTTCTTTGCCATAAGGAAATCCTCTTTATATAAAGAAGCGCTATACATCCCCCGGCTGCGTTCCACCAGATTATGTGCCTCATCCACCAGGAAAATGTAATCACCCTTGATGCCCTCCTGGAAGAATCGCTTCAGATATACATTGGGATCAAAGGCATAATTGTAATCGCAGATAATATCATCCGCCCAGGTCGCCACATCCAGACTCATCTCAAAGGGACATACCTGGAACTCTTCTGCCTGTGCAAGTACTTCCTCTCTTGTGAACAAATCTGACTTTTGCAGCAAATCAAATACCGCATCATTTACTCTGTCATAGTGTCCCTTCGCATAAGGGCAGTTCACTGGATTGCACTCCATCTCCTCACAGAGACACAGCTTCTCCTTGGCCGTAATCTGAATCACCTTAGCCTTATATCCCTGCTCCTTTAAGAGTCCGAAGGTCTCCTTTGCGACACTTGCTGTAATGGTCTTGGCTGTCAGGTAGAAAATGCGATCTCCCAGATTCTCCCCCACTGCTTTCACCGCTGGAAAAATCGTAGAAATTGTCTTACCCACACCGGTTGGCGCCTGAATAAACAGATTCTTCTTCCGGTTAATGGTCCGGTAGACATCACCCACCAATTTCTTCTGCCCTTTTCGATATGGGAATGGAAATTCCAGCCCCTGAATCGATTCCTGACGCTTCTGCTTCCACTGCCACTGGAAATCCGCCCACTTCTTATAGGAAGAAGTCAAATCACAAAACCACATCGACAATTCCTCAAATGAGAAGCGTTCCCTGAAATACTTCAATTCCTCTGTATCCAAATTACAGTAAGTCATCTGGATTCCTATCTCATCCAATTGATTCTGCCATGCGAAAATGTATGCATACACCATTGCCTGGGCTTTGTGTACATAGATAGGGTCCTGAAGCTGCTCCAGCTTCATATAGACGCCCTTAATTTCATCGACGGTGACCGCTTCATTCTCCTCTGTGAAAATGCCATCTGCGCGGCCTTCTATGACAAGTTCATACAGCTCTTCATCTAAAGCTATCTTAAGCGGAACCTCCGCCATATATTCCGGTCCCATCCCTTTTTGGATTTTCTTATGAATTCGTGTTCCTTCCATCATGGCATCCGGATTCATTGCTTTACCATGGCGATTATCAATATCACCTTCTCGGAAAATGAATTCTACAAGGTTGCGGACTGAGATACGTACCTGGGGTTTCTTCATCTCATTATTCAGTTGTTCCGTTTCCTTCTTCTTGGCCATGATATCATTTCCTTATAATATAAGAACGTGTGCACTTACCTTCTTAATCCCATGAATCCGCATAAGTATGCACTCTCTCGTAATAAAAAAGCCTTGCCTTAGACACATGTTCTAAGACAAGACATTTTCTGAATGTCTATGAAGTTATTGTATTATGCTGTTGCAAATTTATCAATAACGTTTTCAAAGTTTTCGTTCTCTCCACCATAGCGAATGGTCATATCATTCATCAGACCAACACCAAGCATTCCTAAAATAGATTTTGCATCGATGACTGCTCGATTATAAAATACATCGATATCGAAATTACATTTCCCAGCAGCTTTCACAAATTCCTTAATATCTTCTGTGTCCATAAAACGGATTACTTTTTCATTTTCATACATAACCATTACCAGCTTTCTTCAATCCATATGTTAACGAGGTACAAAAATATCTGTCCTGCATTCAAGTATCATTTCCAACTGTTGCGATTATGACATCATTTATTTCTTTTGTCAAAATTGAGGAAACCGCAAATACCCTTCCGGTTTCCTACATAATGACGGAATTTTCGTAATATCATTGAATTTTGAATTTCTATTTTTTGCTATAAAGGCAACCGGTTTCACAGCATATGGACATTTTACATATATTATTGTATGTATAGATTTATGATTTGTGCATTATTGATAAAGTTTTATCACTTTTTCTAATGGCTTTTATAATGAAAACGTTTTCATAACGTTTGCGAATCGTATTCCTAGTTCTTTAGTCGTGTATGTTATGATAGATAGGTAATTATCTGATTTTTCTTACATTTGTGTCAGTACCTATGTACTATTTAAGGCAGATTCAAACAAGAATCTGCCTTAATTAATTTCACTATTTACTGCCACTTTTTTTATTAAAAGTCTCCATATCCAGTGCTTTATTCTGGAATGCAACCACAGTGGTACACACAGCATCTCCAGTAACATTCACCGCTGTTCGAATCATATCAAGGATTCGGTCAATTCCCATGATCAAAGCAATCGCTTCCACAGGTAGTCCAACTGATTCAAATACCATCGACAGCGTAATCAGTCCAACACTTGGCACTCCCGCTGTTCCGATGGAAGCCAGTGTGGCAGTGGCAATCACGGTCAGATAGCCGCCTAATCCAAGATGTACCCCATATGCCTGCGCTGCAAATACCACTGCGACTCCCTGCATAATGGACGTTCCATCCATATTGATGGTTGCTCCCAGCGGAATCGTAAAGGAAGATATTCTTCGGGAGACTCCCATCTTCTCCTCCAAAGTCTCAATGGACAACGGAATTGTCGCATTGGAGGTTGCGGTGGAAAATGCAAAGCCAAACACTGGAAGGAACTTCTGGAAGAAACGGAATGGGTTGAGCCTTGTGAATGCAAATAAGAGCAGCATATATACGCCAAAGCATTGCACCGTCAACGCCACAATAACGCTCGCCACGTATTTCATAAGCGGAAGAATTGCATCTATACCCAGTCCAGAAAATGTCTTGGCAATAAGGCAGAACACACCGATTGGTGCTGCTTTCATAACAAGCATTGTCATCTCCATCATCAGGTCATTGCACTGGCTTGCAAAGTTGAAAATCAGTTCTGCGCGCTCTCCCATTTTTGCAATAAGGATTCCAATAATCAGCGCAAACACGATAATCTGCAGCATCGTTCCATTTGCCAGAGAATTGAATGGATTGTCTGGAATGATGTCCAGCAATGTCTCAGTAAGACTTGTGCTATTCGAGGTTGCCGATACATTTCCAGCTTGAATATCATTCATGTTCAATCCAATACCTGGATTAATCACATTGGCCACAAGAATCGCCACTGTTACTGCAAGTGCTGTTGTGCACAGGTAAAAAATGATTGTTTTTATTCCGACTTTTCCTAGTGTCTTGGTATCGCCGATGGCTGCTGCACCACAGATCAGTGAAGTAAATACAAGTGGAACAACAAGCATCTTCATCAAACGCAAGAATCCATTCCCAATTACATATAAGATTCCATTAATAAGTACATCGTTTTTAAAGGAGCTCTCTGGAACAAGATAATTTAAAATAATACCAAATATCATTCCAAGGATTAATCCAAGAAAAATCTTTCCAGTGGCACCTAATTTTCTTTTCTTTTTCTTTGCTTCTGTCATTCAATCAAACCTTTCTATTCTTTCAAACCTAATGTGCCAATATAATTCTGAAGAGCAGTCTCCCATTTTGGCATCTCATAGATAGCTGTCATCTTCATCATCAAATTCTCGAGAATCGTATATTTGGTATGGACATCTCCATGATTCTCAAATACGCCTTCCACTAGCTCCGTGTTGAATCCTGCATATCCTAACGCCGCTTTTGCGAAATGATAACGGCTGCATGCGCCTTCACAGGAAGCATGGTAGATTCCATATTCTTTACTCATCAATAATACTTCAATGAATTTTGCTAATTCCTCTGCACTTGTTGGTGTACTGATATGGTCAAGGGAGGCTTCGATTTTCTCCCCAGCCTTTGCTTTTTCCAGCACCTGTGTCAGGAAATCATTCTCTGCTGGTGCGTAAATCCAGGAGCTTCGCACGATCAAGTGCTTTGGATTCAATTCACGCACGTAATTCTCTCCTGCAAGCTTTGATTTGCCATATATCGATGTTGGAACCGGCATATCGAACTCTGTAAGTTTATCCTTTTTCTCACCGCCGAATACATCATCTGTTGAAATATGAATAATCTTGGCATTGATGGAACGGGTTGCCACTGCCAGATTTCTGGCTCCCAGCGCATTCACCCGAAATGCTTCTACCATGTTCTCCTCACAGCGCTTCTCATCGGATAAGCCGACACAGTTAATCACCACAGCCGGACGATTCATATTGGCATAATCCGTCACTGCCTCTGCGTCTAAAATATCTACATCCTTATCTGTGGTAACAACCCTGAAAAAATCTGTTGTCTTTAAATGATGGCGAAGTGCCGATCCAAGCTTCCCCTCTGCACCTGCAATCCATATCGATTGTTCTTTCATGTGATCTCCTTCCATATCATGGCATATTGTGCCAATTGTGAAAAATCTATAGTTATCCATTCATATTGAAACTGAATCTGCCCAGATTAGCTCTCTAACAGCTCCAATAATTCTTCTCTTGTGAAGCTGCCCGCACCCATTCCTTCTCCGCCGAGAATCTGGTCTGCCAGCATGCGCTTCTTCTCCTGAAGCTTCACAATATTCTCCTCAATGCTTCCCTTTGCAATGAGTTTATATACATTCACCGCATGCTTCTGCCCAATGCGGTGAGCCCTGTCCGTAGCTTGATTCTGAACCGCAAGGTTCCACCAAGGATCATAGTGAATTACCACATCTGCAGCGGTAAGGTTCAGCCCTGTTCCACCTGCTTTCAGTGAGATGCAAAAGACCGAAGTATCATCGTTGTTAAAGTCCGCGACCATCCTGGCTCTCTTCTCTTTGCTGGTGGCACCTGTGAGCACCATGTAACGGATTTTCTCTTTCTTAAGTGCCATAGTAAGCCGTTCTAACATCGTAGTGAACTGCGAGAACAGAAGAATTTTATGACCATTCTCCACCGCATTTTGAATCAGATTCACACACATATCAGTCTTCGCTGATTCTCCCTTATAATCCTCGTAGAGCAGCGCCGGATCACAGCAAAGCTGTCTTAGCTTCGTCAGCTCTGCCAGCAATATAATCTTGGAGCTTTTGAATTCCTCACCGCTTTGTTTATCCAGCAGAAGCTTAATCTTCTGCACATGGGCGTCATACAGCTTCTGCTGCTCCCCTTCCATTTTCACGTACATATTTTCTTCCAGCTTATCTGGCAGATCTCTTAGCACATCCTTTTTCAATCTGCGCAGCACAAATGGGCGAATCATTTTCTGAAGCCTTGCGGTAGCGCCTTCATCGCCATTTCGCACCACTGGTATCTCAATTTCTTCGCGGAATTTCTGATATCCATATAGGAATCCCGGCATCAGATAGTCAAAAATTGACCACAATTCACTTAATCGGTTCTCCACCGGGGTTCCTGTCAGTGCCAGCTTGAAATCCGCATTCATCAGCTTCACTGCCTTGGCCGCCTGGGTATTATGATTCTTAATGAACTGTGCCTCATCAATTATTTCGTTGGAAAACGTATAACGTGTATAGATCTCCACATCTCGTTTCAAAAGATCATAGGAAGTGATTAAAATATCCTCCGGTCCGGCACTTTGCAGCAGCTCACTTCGCTCCTCTGCAGAGCCAATCACCATAACTGTGGTAAGCTCTGGGGCAAACTTTTTAATTTCTTCACTCCAGTTATATACAAGGGAAGCTGGTGATACGATAAGTGCCGCCTTATGTTCTTTGCTGCTCCGCTTCTCTGGTTGCGCCATCTGATGCTCTGATAGGAGAAAACATATAACCTGCAAGGTCTTCCCAAGTCCCATATCATCCGCAAGAATTCCCCCGAATCCGTTCTGCTTCAAGGTACGGATCCAAAGATAGCCATTGCGCTGATATTCTCGTAAAATATCATTTAAGGATGCCGGAACCTCAAAATCATTATCCTCCACAGTCTTCATATTACGGATCAGAGAACGGAACGTCTCCTGTCTGGTGGCGGTAATTACCGGGTTCTCCTTCAACTGCGCATCCAGATAGAGTGCACGGTATTTCTGCAGCTTTACCGTATCCTGCATCAGCTGCTTATCCGTAATCTGCAATCCGCTTTTCAATTCAGCAAGGGCTTCCAGACCGGACTCCCCTGCATTGATAAAGCTGCCATTTTTCAAACGATAGAACTTCTTTTTCTGATGATACTTGGAAAGGAGCTCGATCAGTTCATCCTTTGGCATATCCCCTGCTGCCAGGGTCAGCTCCATAAGATTCCCTGTGATAGAGACGCCCACCGTAATCTTTGGTGCCTCTCTTACCTCCATCTTCTTGATTGCATCAGAGACAAATACCTCTGCGATGTTCTGCATAGCTGGTATTCCATCCACCAGAAGCTCATAAATCACTTCCTCATCATCGATTGCCACCATGTTATTTGTTTTCTCATCAAATGCATTGCAATAGCTTCCCACAAGATTCCGAACAGATGCCTCTGCCTCGATGTTTCGAGAGGACAGCTTCTCTTTTCCATAGAGTGAATATCTATTCTCCCCATAGACTGCCATTGGGTGGCAGGTAATCATATTCTCCTGAGGTGCATCCAGATAGATCTTAAACTCAGGAGTCTCCACTCCATAATTGCTTTCATCAAAATCAATTCGTTTAATCTCGTAGAACTGTTCCAGTGAGGGTAATAAATTGTTACAGAATGCAGGTATATCCTTTTCTGCAAGATAGGCTTTCCCATCATTCATCTGCCCCATAGTCATAATAAAGTCATTGATTGGCTCCAATTTCTCCATTGGTTCCATATATACAAGCCCCTTGTGGAAGTATACATAATACCGTTCCAGCCGGTATCCCCAGAATCGTTTCAGGCTGATTTCAATTCCCTTGTCTTTTCTTTGAATCTGCATCTGTCTGGGAAGTGGTTCCTCTGTAATCTGCCATCTCGTCTCCCGCATTCCTGCAACATATGCTTCGAAGCTCTTGCCCTTCTGTAGAAACAAATATTCCTCCATGCTGCTCCCTACAAGGCTCACGTAGCGGCTTTTGGGCATTGTGCTCTGCATATAATACCCATAATAAGAAGTGGGACGGTAAGCATCCATATTGGCATCTGCCCATTGAATCAAAAACTTCACCAATGGCTTGTACTCATCCTGAAATGCCTCCAGAGAATGTACAAACTGAAGATTCTTCCCATATTTATGTTCTGCATGATTTTTCACATTCCGCACAAATTCAAAAACATCCTTCATCACATACATCTGTGTGATTCCAAGCTTAAACTCTAAGGTGGCACCTTCCCCTGTACATTCCATAATGGTCTGAATCCGCACCTTGCCATAGATGTCTGCCTGAAGCAGAGGCATAGTGCGGTCCATGGTCCGCTTCTCCAGAAGGCGTTCCAATTCCGGAGTGCTTCTCATCTGAACCGTCTTCACAGCATTTGCCTGATACGGCTTCCGCTCTCCATTGTTCTCTTCCAGATAATTTAGAAAGGAGCTTGTCTGACTTGTTCTTGCATTATATTTCAGCAGTACTGCAACACAATGCTTGCACAGACCAGAATATGTCGCAAATGCAGGGCAGTCACAATCAGCCTCCTGGATGGTCTCCTGAAGAGGATCCACCCGGACATACACCTCGTATCGATTTCTGCCGCTTCCTTTCACCACTGCGGTGATTTCCTCATCTCCATATTCATCTTCTTCAATATGAATCTCTGTCACCTGGTTGTTGTTATAAACAAGTGCTCCTCTGTTGTATGTGGTTGTCTCTGTCATCTGTTTAATTTCTTTTATTGATATCATTTCTATCTGTTCTGTCCTCTATGGTTTGCTTTATCCGCTTGTCTTATTCAATTGTGTAGGTAAGGATTACTGCGTGGAGGAATTCCACCTGGCAGAATAACTGAATATTGTTCTCTCGTAAGTAATTCAACTGAATTTGAATTGATGTTTTTTGCTGTTCCTAGTCTACCATGAATAGGGCGTTTTTTCAATTAAAAAAACAAGCTGATATCTCCCTGATACCAGCCTGCAATCCCTCAAGCACACTCTCTAATTCTCGATTTGGTCATAGACGACCCAGTTAAACCCTTCGAATGATACACGCTTCATCTCTTCATTGTAACAGATGATTGTTGACATTCCTGCATTCTTGGAAAATTCATCCCAATTCTCATCTGTGAGATTTGGCTGATACTCTTTCCACTTCCCGCAATACTCCTCTA
>CAZTGP010000033.1:23041-29949 GCA_964613325.1 uncultured Roseburia sp.
CTCCTCTACCGTCATACCCCATGTGGTCTTGGGTACCTCCATACGTTTGGACTCTTTCGTTGTGCCACAAGCAGTCAATAGAAATGCTGTAAAAAGTATTGTAACGATTAATTTTTTTCTCATTTTTTTCGCTCCTACAGACGGTTCAATAAAGTATCTTCATTTCGGGAACATATCAACTCGCATCATTTACAACTTTCATTTATATCTTTCACTTATGTCTTGCACTTATGTCTTTCATTTATATCTTTCATTTATATCTTTCATTTATGTCTTTCATTTATGTCTTTCATTTATTATATATCGGTTCTTATTTTCTGTCAATTTAATATTATTTTGTGTTTTTTTGTGATATTTCTATATTTTTTTGACATTTCAATTTATTGTTTTCGCTGTAATTGCATGTCTCGCCGCATAAAGAAACGCATAAAGAAGGTCTGTCGCAATTCCAAACGACAGACCTTATAATTCACCATAGCGTACAAAATGAGTGCCAGCGGCACTCATTTTCATAATTTAGAATACAGGTACAACAGCGCCCTTATACTTCTCTTCGATAAATTTACGGATTTCATCACTCTGTAATGCCTTTACAAGAGCCTGAATTTTCTCACTCTTCTCATCACCGCTTCTCACTGCTACGATGTTCGCATAAGTCTCAGCAGCCAGTGAAGTGGATTCCTCTACTTCGATGGCATCGGATACATTATATCCACCTTCTATTGCATAGTTACCATTGATGCAAGCGATTGCCACATCTGGCAGAGAACGAACTAACTGTTCCGCTGCGATTTCCTGAATCTTCAGGTTCTTAGGATTCTCCTCCACATCAAGAACTGTTGCATTCACACCAGCGTCTTTCTTTAATGTGATTAATCCGTTTGCTTCTAAGAGGAGTAATGCTCTCGCTTCATTGGTTGCATCATTTGGTACTGCAACAATTGCACCATCTTCGATATCATCAATGCTTTTTAACTTCTCAGAATAAATTCCAAGCGGCTCAAAATGAATTGATCCTGCAGACACAAGGTCTGTCTTGTTCTCTTCGTTGAAGCTTGTAAGATATGGCTGATGCTGGAAATAATTCGCATCCAGTTCCCCTTCACTTAAAGCAGTATTCTGAATTGGATAGTCATTATACTCTACGATTTCAAGTGTGTAACCATCTTTCTCAAGAAGTGGTTTTACCTGCTCTAGAATCTCTGCATGAGGAGATACGCTTGCTCCCACTTTAATTGTTTTACTGTTGTCTGCACTCTCTGTTCCTTTTTTCTCATCTGACCCAGAGCCACAGCCTGCCAATGCTCCTGCTGTAAGTGCAGCTGCTAATCCTAAACTTAATACTCTCTTTGCATTCTTTTTCATAATATTTTCCTCTTTTTCCTTTTGATTATTTCATTGCATACTTATTAGTTATTTCTTTAAAAACTAATTCGTTTTTTCATTTATATCTTGTATAAGTTTTATATCAATATTATTTGGTTCGTTTGTCTGCTCGTTTTGCAATATGCATTCCAGCTTCCTGGAAGATCTGAACCACAATGACAAGCAGTACCACGGTGATCAGCATTACATTCGTTTGGTAGCGGTAATATCCATAGTTGATTGCAATGGCTCCAAGTCCACCGCCTCCCACGAATCCTGCCATGGCAGAATAGCCAAGGATCGTTGTAATTGCGATTGTGCTTCCCACAAGAAGGGATGGCTTTGCTTCTGGAAGAAGTACTTTCCAGATAATCTGGAATGGGGAAGATCCCATTGCCTGTGCCGCTTCAATAATTCCTGCATCCACTTCCTTTAGGGAAGATTCCACCATTCGGGCAACGAAAGGTGCTGCAGCTACCACAAGGGGAACAATCGTTGCAGTAGAACCAATGGTGGTTCCAACCACTGCTCTTGTAAAAGGCAGAATTGCTACTAATAATATGATAAATGGCACCGAACGCAGCAGATTCACAATAATTCCCAGCACCTTGTTGATGATTCCATTTTGAATAATTCCATCCTTATCTGTCGTGTATAGAATGACACCGATTGGAATACCAAGTAAATAGGATACCAGTGTTGATACGACTACCATATATAATGTTTCTTTTGTGCCATCCAGCATCAGCTGAATCAATTGATCAATCTGCATCTATCTCACTCTCCTCATAGTTAATTCCTATCTCGTTCAAATAGGTTTTGACTCTTGCAATCTTAAACTCATCCTCTGGGAGCTCCAGAATCATCTGCCCATATGCCTTGCCACCAATATTCTCTGTGCTTGCACCAAGGATGTTCACGGATGTCTGACATTCCAGAACAAGATTGGATATCACAGGTTCTGAAGCTGACTGTCCATCAAAGGATAACCGGAACACTTTCTTGCCAGATGCAGATGCTGCTTCATGACGTTTTGGGAAAATGAGTTCCTGGGCTATCTTTGACTTTGGTTTTAAGAAAATATCCTTAACCAATCCATTTTCTGCCACTACTCCATGATCGATAACTGCAACGTGGTCACAGATTTGTTCTACCACCTTCATCTCATGGGTAATCACTACGATTGTTACATTGAGCTTCTCATTGATATCCTTTAAGAGCTCCAGAATCGCCCGTGTTGTATTTGGGTCAAGGGCGCTGGTTGCCTCATCACAGAGCAGGATTTCTGGGTCTGTGGCAAGGGCTCTTGCGATTGCCACCCTCTGCTTCTGTCCACCAGATAGCTGAGATGGATAGCTTTGCATTCGGTCATCCAATCCTACCAGCTGAAGAAGCTCCGTTGCTTTCTTCACAGCTTCCTTCTTCTTCACTCCGGCAATCTCCAACGGATAGCAGACATTCCCTAGCGCTGTTCTCTGTTCTAACAGGTTAAATTGCTGGAAGATCATTCCAATCTTGCGTCTCTCCTTGCGAAGCTGTGACGCATTCAAACCAGTGAGATTGGTATCATTTAAATACACTCTTCCTTCGGTCGGTCTCTCCAAAAGGTTCATGCATCGCACCAAGGTGGATTTTCCTGCACCGGATAGCCCAATCACTCCAAAAATGCATCCATCTTCTATTGTGAGATTCACATCAGACAACGCTTTTACTTCTCCTGCCGATGTCTGAAAGGTTTTACTTACATGTTCAAAACGTATCATATTCGCTCCTTATACATTCCCTATCAAATAAAAAAGACAGCAGCACCATAGGCACCACTGTCCGGATTCATCATAATCTATTGATCTCCATCAAAGATTAAACTGATTGTTTCAAAGAAGAAACATACGGATTTCGGCGCACAACGTATTCACTGCAGCACATGGTCATCTGCATTCGCATCATTCGATTCATATTGGTCACGAATCTAGCTGTTGTGTTTTTACGATCTGTAATATTCCGCATGAGTTCTCCTCCTTTATTCTTTCCTGTTGATGTATTTATTATAACAACTACTTGCCAAAAGTGTTAATACGCCGTTTTAATACTTGGTTATAAGTAAAAGTTATAGCAATACATTTTCTATCTTGCTCCGTATTTCCGAAGCTCATCGATGTAGATTTCTCCAATTGGGCTGATCTTTGCCCCCTTATGTCTGACATACCCGATACGCATTTTCTCAGATTCCGCCAATGGAATTGCCATGTAGTCATCCCCGTTTAGTTCCTCCGTGATAATTCCGGAGCATAACGTATAACCATTTAAGCCCACCATAAGATTCAGCAGGGTTGCACGGTCATCTGCCTTGATAATCTTCTTATACTCATATGTGCTCTTCATCTCCTCCGCGAAATAGAAGGAGTTATTCTTGCCCTGCTCAAAGGCCAGACATGGATACTCCTCCAGATCCCTCATGGAAATCTGTGCATTTTCCGCCAAAGGATGATTCTTCCACAAATACACATAGGTATCACAGACAAATAATTCCTCAAACAGAAGGCTGTTCTCACGCAGAATCTTCTCCATGACCTGCTGATTGAAATCATTCAGATACAGAATTCCGATCTCGCTCTTCAAATTCTTTACATTTTCTATTACCTCGTAGGTCTTCGTCTCGTGAATTGCAAATTCGTATTCATCCATTCCCACCTGCTTCACAAGCTCCACGAATGCCTTCACCGCAAAGGTGTAGTGCTGGGTGGATACGCTGAATTTCTTCTTGGAATTCTTCTCGATATAGCGGTTCTCCATCAGCTGATACTGCTCTGTTACCTGTCTGGCATAGCCGATGAACTCTTCTCCCTCTGGAGTGATGACGATTCCACGGTTCGACCTTAGAAAAATCGTAACGCCCGTCTCTTCTTCCAGCTCTTTTACCACTGCAGACAAATTGGGCTGAGATACAAACAGTTTCTTCGCCGCCTCATTCATGGAACCGCAGTCTGCAATTGTAATTACCTGTTGTAATTGTTGTAATGTCATAACTATCCTTCTTCTATTAGGTCAATCAGTGGGTTATTTCTTATTATCGTAGTCATCTAAGAAATGATGGGTAACTCCATTCTCCTTATACGCAATAATTGTGCTTAGGTTCACGTTCTCCACACTCTTGAAAATATTGGATTCAATAAATGGATTTACTTCCTTTAACTGTTTAATCAGATTCTTGATCTCCATTCGTTTGGACACAGAGCTTCCATCTGGCCGGCATGTAGTGCATGTATCCGTAAATCTGCAGGCACACTGGATAAAATGCAGATCGTTGTAATCACGCCAATGCTTAATATCATCCTCCCGAATCAGGTACATTGGACGAATCAGCTCCATCCCCTCAAAGTTTGTGCTATGGAGCTTCGGCATCATAGTCTGAACCTGTGCGCCGTACATCATTCCCATTAGAATTGTCTCAATCACATCATCATAGTGATGACCCAGCGCAATCTTATTACATCCAAGCTTCTTCGCCTCGCTATACAGATATCCCCTGCGCATTCTTGCACATAGATAGCATGGGGACTTTTCGATATCATATACTGCCTCAAATATCTCGCTCTCAAAAATAGTAACTGGAATATTCATCATCTTGGCATTATTCTCAATAACCGCTCTGTTTTCCTTATTATATCCAGGGTCCATCACTAAGAATACCAATTCGAAATCGAACTTATTATGACGCTTTAACTCCTGAAACAGCTTTGCAAGAAGCATGGAGTCCTTACCACCAGAGATACATACCGCAACCTTGTCGCCAGGTGAAAGCAGTTCATACTCATTGATTGCCTTTGCAAACTTGCTAAAAATCTGTTTATGGAACTTTTTGCGAATACTAAGTTCAATCTGCGCATTTTTCTCAGATTGTGCCTCATCACTTTCTGTATCACGCTTCATCTCAGACATAAGCCAGCCCAAATAGCCACCTTCCAAATCATATGCCTGTAATCCGTACTCCCGAAGGCACATAGTGACCTCATCACTAATGATGCCTTTCTGGCAATAGATAAGGATGTGCTCTCTTTCCTTTAGCTCTTCGGCAGTCACATTCATAAGCTTTGCAAGCTCCTCAATGAAATACTCTTGATTCTCACCAGCTTCTTCATGCAGTTTTAGCAGTGTATCCGCTGGAACATTCACAGCTCCAGCCACATATCCATATTGGTAGCTTCCTTTATCACGAATATCAATCAGAAGTGACTTATCCTTCCACTGATAAAATTCATCTATTGTAATTCTATAATCCATATTATCTCCTACTTGTTTTGTCAGAATTCACATCAGTTCGATTATACATACATCCCTTTGAAAATGCAACCGGAAGCTTCAAGCTCATACATATGATTAATTCAATTTCTTTGCAAGCTCATAAACACGTTCCTTTGTCAGAGCTGCTGCTTCACTGTTTTCTATAGATGGCTGCATCGTACCGCCTTCCACTTCTGCTCCTGCCTTCTTGACCTTATCCTCTTTCTCTTTAATCCAAGCCCGTTCTTCCTCGATTAGTTGATCCATTGCATTTTCATCTAAGGTACTCTTCAGCTTTTCCCAGATTACATTCAATTCATCATCCCACAGCTTATAGATTTGGGCTGATATCTCATTCATCTCAGTCTGGGTGATATCCTTCTTCTGAAGCTCATCATTTAATTCTGCTTCTTTTTGTGCAACAGTACTTAGTTCTTCATCGATGGAATTGGTGCTGGTATCCTCTTTGTTTGCATTCTTAGAATAGCTGGTAAATCCAGTCTCTTCTGCCTCATTATATAGGCCATAGAAGGATAATTCTGTCTGATCAGGCTGTATTGCCATGTTAATCCAGCTTTGATACCCTTCTGGAAGTTCGGCAATCTTTGCCGCTGGGAGATAGAATAATAATTTCTTCGCACCATCTAAACCATATGGCTGACTATAAATATACTTGACGCCATCTTTAATCTCCTCTGTTCCAGGTTCCTTAGCACACTGTATGCTTTTTACCTCAGCTGAATACGTCACCTCGTCAACCTTGATGGGATCGGTGAATTGACCTGTGAAATCGCAGGAATACTGAATTCCATTCGGATAATCAGAAGCGGTATCTCCCATGTCCGAATCCTGATAGCTTCCTTCAAAGCTTCCATCCTCATGAATAAGCAGCTGTGTTGCCCATCCGCCTGCACCACTGCTGAAGTAAAATTCATAGTCTGACAAATCTTTATAGACGAAGCCATTATTCTCCTTATTGGATTCTTTCTCCTCTGTTTTGGAAGTCTCTGTGGAAGATGGTTTCTTCTTTTCAGTCTCCATCTGATCCTCTGATTTTCCGCATCCCAACGTCATTCCGATCATCATAGCTACTGTTAACCCTAATACCATACATTTTCTACTTATATTCTTCATAGGCCTTCTCCTTTTCATATATACATTATATATGAATCAAGGCAAGAAAAAAAGCCCTTGAAAATTCAAGGACTTTAACAGGGGTGGAAGGAATCGAACCCTCCTCTGGAGTTTTGGAGACTCTTATT
>CAZTGP010000034.1:0-29235 GCA_964613325.1 uncultured Roseburia sp.
CCGAAGAGAATGACTTCCTTGCAACGCAGGAATTCTTGAATCAGAGCTGTAGTGTGCATAACGCTTCGACCACAACGCAAACGCCGATTACACCGACGTTGCCGTCAGGAACTGGGAACAACAATCCTACAACTAATGGTACTACTACCACTGATCCTCCAAAAGTACCTACTACAGATACTGATAGTTCATCCGGAACTTCTGGCACTTCTGGCACTATTGGAACTACTGGAACTACTGGAACACATTAATTTGATTATTATTAAATGGAAAAAACGCAGCATGTCGCTGCGGTTTTTTATGTTGGGACGGGGTTTTTCTTGTTTCGGGACGTGCACTTTTACAAGTTGGGACGGGGTATTCTTTGTTTCGGGACGGGGTTTTTTCGAAAAAACCCCGTCCCGAAACAAAGAATACCCCGTCCCGAATCAAGAAATACTCCGTCCCCTAACGTCTTTTTAGGAGGATAGATGTGATAAAAGCAACAGCCGGCACTGTGAGAATAACGCCGATGCTGCCAGCAACACCTTGCATGATCTCAATACCGATGTTATAAGAGTTAATTAGCTGCATAAATGGAAGATTGTATGCATAATCAATTACAAGTGTGCTCAGTGAACCTCCCACAAATGCAAGAATCAGTGTATTCGACATGGTGCCCATCATATCACGGCCTACATTCATTCCACTTTTGAAAAGTTCTTTTCTGCTAAGTCCTGGCGATTTCTCGTTGATTTCACAAATCGCGGAAGATACAGACATTGCAACGTCCATGACTGCTCCAAGGGATGCAATAAGAATTCCTGCAAAAAGCAGACCTCCGATTTGGATCTTTGTATTTTGTCCTACGTACACTAATGTTTCGATGTTTGATACATTGTAGCCATCAATATCCGCGCAAATGCCAAACAGCCACGCGCTGATTCCCGCAATCAATACTCCTATCGTTGTTCCAGCAATAGACGCAATGGTCTTCAAGGATATTCCGCCAATCAGATACATGGTCACAATCGTTGTAACTACAACAACAATTACTGCTGAGAAGAATGGCGACATTCCGCGATAAATCATCGGCATAAACAAATAGAGAATCGATACAAAGGTGAAAATCAATCCCACGACCGCTTTCACTCCGTTTTTTCCACCAATCACACAGATCAACAGCAGGAAAATGCCTACAAATGCGAACACCGTAAGAATTCGATCCTGAGAAAATACAGAGACTGTGGTTGTGTCCCCAGATACACTTAAGGATACAATAACGTGGTCGCCTGCCTCGCACACTGCTCCAAAAAGATTTCCCTCTGAGCTTGTGGCTTCAAGGATTTTTCCTTTTTGATCACCAGAGAGAATCTCTACCGTAAGGTACTGGTAGCCAACACGCTCTCCATTTTCCTGCAAATTATCGGAAAGGATTTCCGTAACCTGGGCTCGTTCATAAGAATAGCCTGTCATTGAGACCATCTCTGTCTTTTCTACATTGTTAAGGAAAATAGCAGCTGCAATATATGCAGCTGCTAAAATCAGAACAATGAATAATTTGATATACTTATTATTCAGCTTCGCCATTCATGTTCTTCTTTCTTTTGTATTCTGTAAAACCAACGGCTCCAACTCCTGCCATTCCGGTCAATCCAAGTGCAAACCATAAAATCATTGCAACTGGGCTATTATCACCTGCTTGTACTGATTTCAGTGATGTATTTGCTGCTGGAAGCTTCTCATTTGACACTACATAATTAGAGCAATGTGTGATTTCAAATGTTGCTTCGCCAGCTTTATAGGTTGCTTCGCCAGCAAGTTCGAATTCTCCTTTTTCCTCATTGCAGTAGTAGAGATATACCTTGGAATTGTCAGTAAATCCTGCCTCAGAAAGGTCCAATGTAACTTCAGCAGTTCCTGGGAGTTCACCATCAAAGGCAAATTCTACTTCAGTTAGTTTTGTTGTTTTTGGAACAGAAAGTTTCTTTAATGCACTATCTACAGCTGCGATTTTGGTTCCAACGGTCACTTCTGGATTAAAATCTTTTGGTGTTGTAATAGAATTGAACTTCCATGTTACTTTTGATTTCGCATCTGAATGGTAAATTGCTTTTAATCCTGCTGCTTTTGCTGCTTCCATTACCGTTTTGGTAACAGTAGTATCTTTTGGAATTGTAGCATCAATTTCACCTGTAGAAGTTGCAATTGCTGCAAGAAGTGCAGATTGAACATCTTCTGTTGTATTAGCGCTTGTTGTATCTGCAATTACAGTTGCTGTTTTTACTGTTAATCCTTTTACTGCATCCTGTAAAGATGTGATTGCACTTGCGATTTCTGTTGTGCCTGCTTCTTCATTTTCCAATACTGCTTTTGCTGCTGTAAGAGTATCTTCTAATGTCTTTAATGAAGCTTCTGTATAATTTCCAGCTTTTTTTGCTGTATCATAGCTTGCCTGAGCACTTGCCATCTCAGTATTCAAAGCTGTTTTGTCTACTGATTTTACAATTGTATAGGTAGTATCAATTCCACCATCTGCTACAAGTTCATCTCCTGATGCTGCATCATAAGTATTTACTGTCAATGTAGTCTCCGTAATATCTAATACAGAATAAGTAGGTCGCCAGCTCTGGCTTCTTGCTGCGATATAATTCTGCTGAGTTCCAATCATCTGATAATACTTGCTACCAGTAGAAGAGTTTGCTTCAAAATACACAGCTCCTTTTGGATCCACTACTTTATTCAGACTCTCGGCGCCTGTTAATAGATTGTAGCAGTTGTTCTGAGCCATATATTCATTATATTCAGGAGTGTTATATTTTGTATCGTTTTTATCGCCAGAATTATATGGTGTAGTTGTATACTTGGTATACTCACCATCCTTTGCGGAAATTTGATAAGTTCTGGAATAGGTATGATCATGTCCCTGAAGTACTGCATCAAATCCATATTTATCAATAATTGGTGTAAGCTGTGTTCTTAACACGATTCCATCTGAATCTGAGTGATCATAGCCAGATCCATAAATATCCTGATGGAACATAATTACTTTCCATGTTGCATCCTTGTTCTCTTCTGTTGCTTTCTTGATTACGTTCTCATGAGTAGCACAGTTATAATTGTTGGTATCAATGCTTACAAAAAGAGTATTTCCATATCTGAAATAGTAATCTGTTCCTGCCTCAGTCTTACCAGCTGTAGTTTCTGTAGTAGTTGACGCATTTGGATAATTGAAATGATTGCTGTAGTTTGATGACTTCGAATCATGATTACCGATTGTGGTTGCTATTGGTAGGGAACGAAGTTCTTCAGCGGATAGAAATCCTGCGTATTCAACCTGTTGTTCGAGATTATTTGCTTGACTTCCAACACTCGTCTGATTAATCTGATCTCCTGCTGATAATAAGAATGCTAAATTCGGAAATTTATTAACTGCATTCTCCAAAGTCTGATTCCAGTTATAGGCATCGTTCATTGCATAGTACTCTTTTGGTGTTTCTCCACCAAGCTGATTAGTAGATGCACCAATCTGTGGATCTCCTACATACATTACAGAGAATTTATCTGTAGATTCTGTTGAATAAGTGTACACTTCTGACCACTTTTCTCCATCTGTAGAATACTGATACTTATATGACGTATTTTCCTGTAACCCGGTTACTGTTACTTTATTTGCATTTAAAGAAACGCCTTCAAGTTTAACATCGGCATCGTCTGATGCTGCACTCTGTGTTCCTGTGAATGTGTTAATTTCAACTCCATTGCTATTCATCAGTTTTACTCTAGGAGTCTGTGTTGCACTTGAATACCATGCAAAATTTAATTCTGTTGCATTTTTACCTGGTGTTAACGCAACTTGATAATAATTATTCTTAATTGTGCTCCAGTTTTTCTGCCATGCAGCCCACTTTGTACTATCTGCATATACATTTGATTGAACAGTAGTCTCATTTCCGTCTTCATTAGTCTCCACCGAATGTGTATTGTTCAGTGTAATTTCTTCTTTTGCATCTCCTGCTGCATTATTCCATGCTGCTCTTGTTGAGCTTCTTGCCATTACCTCTGTTGTTCCCATTCCCAGTCCAACAAACATAGTTGCTGCCATCAGTCCTGATATAATACGTGTTCTTTTTTTCATATTCCCTCCTATAAAAAATGTGTTATTAAAAACTATATTTAGCATAAACGATTGTTGTAAAAGCCAAATTACAATAGGGTAAAGTTCACGTAAAAGTTTGATGATTTTTTTGGGACGGGGTTTTTCTTGTTTTGGGACGGGGTTTTTTCGAAAAAACCCCGTCCCAAAACAAGAAAAACCCCGTCCCGAATCGTAAAAGTGCACGTCCCAAGACAGAAAGCCAGGACAAAATGTCCTGGCTTTCTGTTCGATGTTTGATTAATGAAAAAATATTTATAGTTACCTCTATTATGGGTTACTACCTATTCAACGTCCTGTAATGCTTCGGTGTCTTCTTCACCGGTACGGACTTTTACTACTTTGGCTACATCATATACGAAGATCTTGCCATCTCCGATGTGACCTGTGTAAAGTGTCTTCTTAGCAGCTTCCACAACTGTTTCAACTGGAATCTTGCTTACGACAACTTCAACTTTCACTTTTGGTAATAAGGTTGCATCTAATTCAGCACCTCTGTATTTTTCACCAGCACCCTTCTGGATACCGCAGCCCATAACCTGGGTTACTGTCATACCAGTTACGCCGATATCGTTCATTGCTTTCTTTAAGTGGTCATATCTTGAAAGTCTAGCAATAATAACGACTTTGTAGATTCCTGTTGTATCACGTGGGATAGAAATCACTCTAACTGCTGCATCCTTCTGAACCTCTGATGCTGCTTCGTATTCTGGAGTACCAAGATCTGTGTTCTCGTTTACATCCATTGTCATTGAGTTGGATACATCCATGATAGAAAATCCAGCATATGCAGATGGAAGACCATGCTCCATGGAATCAAGTCCAACGATTTCTTCTTCCTCTGATACACGAAGTCCTACTGTTGCTCTAATTACTAAGAATGTAATTGTAATCATAATTGCTGCCCAGCCACCAACTGATACAACGCCTAATAACTGAAGTCCTAACTGATGGAATCCACCACCGTAGAAAAGACCTACGACGGAATCATTTCCAGGAGCTGATGTTGTAGCGAATAGACCAACCGCAATTGTTCCCCAGATACCATTCATGCAGTGAACTGCTACTGCGCCAACTGGATCATCTACTCTTAACACGTTATCTAACAGCCATACACCAAATACGACTAATAATCCAGCTACAGAGCCAATGATAATTGCTCCGAGGCAATCCGTTACATCACAAGGAGCTGTGATTGCTACTAGCCCTGCCAGTGAAGCATTTAAACACATCGATACATCTGGTTTACCATATTTCACCCATGTAAAAATCATACATACAACAGTTGCAACTGCTGGAGCTACGGTTGTTGTTAGAAAAATAGATCCCAGCTGTTCTACGGAAGTAGCGGCTGCACCGTTGAATCCATACCATCCAAACCATAGAATGAAGCATCCTAGGCAGCCAAGTGGAATGTTGTGTCCTGGAAATGCATTAACTTTGACAACCTTACCTGATTTATCCTTTGTAAATTTTCCAATACGAGGTCCAAGGATTGCTGCCCCGATTAAAGCAGAAATACCACCAACCATATGAATTGCACAAGAACCAGCGAAATCATGGAAGCCCAGCTGAGATAGCCAGCCGCCACCCCAGATCCAATGTGCTTCCACTGGATAAATCAATGCGGAAATCACACCTGAATATATGCAGTATGATAAGAATTTGGTTCTTTCTGCCATTGCACCTGAAACGATAGTTGCTGTTGTTGCACAGAATACTAAGTTAAATACAAAGTTGGAAAAATCAAAGCTCTGATAAGAGGTAAAAATATCAAATCCTGGTTTTCCAATCAGTCCAAGAAAATCCTCTCCTAATAATAATGAGAATCCAATCAATATGAACACTACGGTACCAATACAGAAGTCCATAAGATTCTTCATCAAAATGTTACCTGCGTTTTTTGCTCTGGTGAAACCTGTCTCTACCATTGCGAATCCTGCCTGCATCCAGAATACCAAAGCGGCACCTATCAGAAACCAGACAGCAAACGTGTTTTCTGTTACTAAACCTACAATTGCATCTTCTGTCATAACTTTATCCTCCTAAATTTCATTTATTGATATGTCCCTTTTCTCATCGGGGACGGGGTTTTTATGCAAATACTCCGTCCCCCAACAAAAAAAATGCGACACATTTTCTTGTTCCACAGCTTTGTGGTTCGAAAATGCATCGCATTCGTGATTGAAAGTGATGTTTATAAAATTGTTGTATTACTGACTATTATTATACTTCGAAAATCAGATCTCCGTAGGATGGCATTGGCCACATCTCTTTATCTACGATCATCTCTAATTTATCAACTGGTGTTCTTAAAGCTTCCATAGCAGCTTTTACAGTATCTCTGTAATATACAGCCTGTTCTCTTCCTTCTTCCATAGTTACACCAATTTCAGTTACTTCCTCTAATTTAGCAAGAGCAACCTTAGCATCTGACAATAATGCAGATGTCTCGATTAAGAGTTCTTTCTGTACGCTTGTGTCTGCCTCTGGGCAAGCTGTCTGTACTGCTGAAAGAGAAGTTGCAAGCTCTGTTGTATACCCGATTACAGATGGAATAATCTGTTTTCCAGCAATATCAATCATTGCCTTTGCTTCAATATTAATTGTCTTTGCAAATGTCTCATACTCAATCTCAACGCGGGATTCAAGCTCTGGTCTTGTGAAAACATTGAATTTTTCAAATGCTTCTACATTCTTAGGAGCAATGTATGCTGGGATTGCATCAACCATAGATTTGATGTTTGGAAGTCCACGACGCTCTGCTTCAGCAACCCACTCATCTGAGTATCCGTTACCATTGAAGACAATTCTCTGATGCTCAGTTGCATATGTCTTAATCAAATCATGTACAGCGAGGTCAAAGTCATTTGATGCCTCTAAGATGTCGCATGCGTTGGAAAATGCCTCGGCTACGATTGTATTTAATACTACATTTGCTTGAGCAACAGAATCCTGAGAGCCTACCATACGGAACTCGAATTTGTTACCTGTGAAAGCAAATGGTGATGTACGGTTACGATCTGTCGCATCCTTCATAAAGTCTGGAAGAGTCTTAACACCAGTCTCTAATCTCTTGCCTGGAATACTATGTGTTGCAGTACCAGTGCTGATAAGCTGTGTGATTACATCCTGTAATTGCTCTCCAAGATAGATAGAAAGGATTGCAGGTGGTGCTTCGTTTGCACCTAATCTATGATCATTTCCTACGTCAGCAGCTGCTGCACGGAGAAGATCTGCATGCTCATCAATGGCTTTTAACATACAGGTTAATACTAATAAGAACTGAATGTTCTCATGTGGTGTTGCACCTGGCTCTAAAAGATTAATTCCATCATCTGTAGTAAGTGACCAGTTGTCATGTTTTCCAGATCCATTTACACCTGCAAATGGTTTCTCATGAAGTAAACACTGTAAGCCATGACGTCCAGCTACTTTCTTTAATGTTTCCATAATCAGGTGGTTATGATCCACTGCCACATTACACTCTGCATAGATTGGAGCTAACTCATGCTGTGCTGGAGCCACTTCGTTATGCTGTGTTTTCGAAGATACACCAAGCTTCCAAAGTTCTGTATTTACATCTTTCATATAAGAAGCGATTCTTTCACGGATTGCTCCGAAATAGTGATCGTCCATTTCCTGTCCTTTTGGAGGCATTGCACCAAATAAGGTACGTCCTGTAAAGATTAAATCTTTACGCTGGAGATATTTCTCTCGATCTACGATGAAATATTCCTGCTCAGCTCCAACAGATGGAGTAACTTTCTTAGATGTTGTATTTCCAAATAGTTTCAATAAACGAAGTGCCTGATCATTGATTGCTTCCATAGAACGAAGAAGTGGTGTCTTCTGATCCAGTGCTTCTCCTGTGTAAGAACAGAATGCTGTAGGAATACAAAGTGTTGCCCCTGCTGCGTCCTGTCTAACAAATGCTGGTGATGTACAATCCCAAGCTGTATATCCTCTAGCTTCGAATGTTGCACGAAGTCCTCCGGATGGGAATGAAGATGCATCTGGCTCACCTTTAATTAATTCTTTTCCTGAAAAGCTCATTAAAACTTTTCCATTAGCCATTGGAGCTGTGATAAACGAATCATGTTTCTCTGCTGTAACACCTGTTAATGGCTGGAACCAGTGAGTATAATGAGTTGCGCCTTTTTCAATTGCCCATTCTTTCATCTCATGTGCAACTACATCTGCTGTCTCAATGTCAAGTTCTTTTCCCTCTTCCATTACTTCGTGAAGCTTCTTATAAACCTTCTTTGGAAGACGCTCTAACATAACGGTATCATTAAATACGTTTTCTCCAAAAATGTCTGCTACATTGTAGTATTCACTCATTTTCTAAACATCCTTTCTTATCTTATTGCCCTTCATCAAATCCCCATGATGTCAAGCATTTTCATGCTTCTATGAAAAAAGGGCATTCCAAGTCTCTTGGAACGCCCTCGTTCATATCTCACATTTATTATGTGTTTAAGATACCTCTTTTCAAATTAAAATGCAACCTCTTTTTTTAATTTAAAATCGATTTATCTAATTTGACAGTTTTTCGACATTCCTATATTTCTTTTTGTTAAAATTTACTTATCTACTATATTAAACTACTTATAAATAAGTATTCAGCTACTTATAACTCCGTCCCCAACGAAAAAACAGGGCGTGACCGAATGGCCATGCCCTGTATCGTAATTGAAGATTAGTCTTCAGCTTTTCCAACGGAACCGAATAATTCCATTTTCTCTTTTACAGTTGCTTTGATAGCGTCTGTTCCTGGAGCTAATAATTTACGAGGATCAAATCCTTTACCCTCTAAGTCTTTACCAGCTTCGATATATTTACGTGTAGCATCTGCGAAAGATAACTGACACTCTGTGTTAACATTGATCTTAGCTACTCCAAGAGAGATTGCTTTCTTGATCATGTCTTCAGGGATACCTGTACCACCGTGAAGAACTAATGGCATAACACCTGTTTTAGACTGAACAGCATCTAATGTTTCAAAGCTTAATCCAGCCCAGTTTGCTGGGTATTTGCCGTGGATGTTACCGATACCAGCTGCAAGCATGTCTACGCCAAGGTCAGCGATCATTTTGCATTCGTCTGGATCTGCGCACTCACCAGCTCCAACAACTCCGTCTTCTTCTCCACCGATTGAACCAACTTCAGCTTCGATAGACATTCCCATTGCATGAGCAATGTTAACTAATTCTTTTGTTTTCTCGATATTCTCTTCGATTGGGTAATGAGAGCCGTCAAACATGATAGATGTGAAACCAGCCTGGATACATTTGTAGCATCCTTCGTATGTTCCGTGATCTAAGTGAAGTGCTACAGGAACAGTAATTCCTAATTCATAATCCATAGCTTCTACCATTGCAGCAACGGTATTGAAACCTGTCATATATTTTCCAGCACCTTCAGATACACCTAAGATTACTGGAGAGTTTAACTCCTGTGCTGTTAAAAGAACAGCTTTTGTCCACTCTAAGTTGTTGATATTGAACTGACCTACTGCATAATGACCAGCTTTTGCTTTTTCTAACATTTCTTTTGCAGATACTAACATTTGATTATCCTCCTAAACATAAGTTATTTTGATTATATTACATTTTCTTATAAAAATAAAGTTAAATTATAGACAATCTTTATTCCGTTAAAGTTTCGTTTTCCGATACTTTGACCGCTTCTTCCAAATCTACCATGATGTTGATTCGTTTCTGCAGATCTTTGATCACGACTTCTTCATGTTCTCCACCGAATTCTCCGTCTAGAGTCCATGCAACTTTGGATTTGGATTGTATATGTAATTCACGGGTTTTAAAGGTGTATACCAAATCTGAATCATCAATCATATTCGTCAGGCAAGCAAGAATCTCATTCAATTCAATTGGATTTCTCGGAGTACGTATGAGGGTTACCTCGAATTCTCCGTCGTCCAATTTCACATCCGGACCTGTCATCCCTTTGAATCCCCCTACCGAAATGGAGTTTGTTACCATTCCGTATATAAATTCATCCTGGATTCGCTGATTGTCATATTCCACGTGCATAATGTAGGATGGAATATCACGAAGGTGCTTTGCGCCTTCCAGTATATATGCTGCATGACCGAAGATATTCTTCAGCTGCTGTGGTGTCTGATAAGACACTTCTGTAAAAAGGCCGAACGCAGCCACATACACGAAGGTATCCTCATTGAACTGTCCTACATCACAGGGAAAAGGACTTCCATACACGGATGTGAGGCAGGATAACTGCATCTCCTTCTCTATTCCAAGTGAATTGGCAAAATCATTGGTACTTCCTGCTGGAATATAACCAAGAGGAAGATTCAAATCTGCTTGAATTATTCCAGTTACCACTTCATCTAAGGTTCCATCTCCACCGCTGCAGACAATCTGATCATAGTTCTTACCTTCCGCTATGACTTTTCTGGTGGCATCTGCTCTTTCCTGTGTTGAATATATTGTCACATCGCAATTGGCCTTTACCATAGTATCCACGATATCCACAAGATAATTACGAATTAATCCTTTTCCAGAATGTGGGTTGAATATAAATAATAACTTTTTTTTCATATATACCTCTTCATTGATTATTCTAATTCCAAGCCAAGATCTTCTGCCATCGCTGTAAGTTTTCGAAGTCTGTGATTCACACCTGACTTGCCTACTGGTGGTTCTAAATAATTGCCCAGGTCTTTCAAAGGGCTCTCCGGATATTCTAGACGAAGCAATGCCATTTCTCTTAGATTATCAGGGAGATTATCCAGACCAACGGTATCTCTAATATATTCGATTGCCTGAATTTGGCGCACTGCCGCGTTTACAGTCTTACTGATATTCGCAGTTTCACAGTTCACCTTGCGGTTTACGGTATTTCTCATTTCCTTGATGATTCGTACATTTTCCAAATTCATCAAAGACACGTAGGCTTCCATAACGTTTAGCATATCGACAATCTGTGAACCATCTTTTATATACACCACATAGTGATTCTTTCGAAGCACAATCTTTGCGTCCGCTTCAAAACTTTCCATTAAGTTCTGCAATTGCTTTGCCTGTTCCTCGCTGTGGCATACAATCTCAAAATGATACGATTTATTCGGGTTACTGATGGAGCCTGCTGCCAGAAATGCACCTCGAATGAATGCTCTCCTACAGCAGGTTTTTTGAACCAGGAGCCCATTCATCCGTATTCCACGCAAGGACACCACATCATGGGCGTGCTTAAAAAGCTGTAGGTCATCTGAAATCTTCAGCGTCTGCAGCACCCGCATGCTATCTGCCGGAGTTAGCTCTTTGGTAATATCTACATCAAATACCTTACGCATCAAAATTGCATATTTTGCTATTAAAACTGGATTCTCTGATTGAAATTCCAGCGCCAATGGCTTTAGCCGAATCTGCCCCTCCATCGCAACAATGGCGGCCAGCTCTGCAATCTGACAATGGCGGCTTTTGCTGTACTGCTTCGCCAGCTCTTCTTTCACATCGCTTGAAAATGACATGTTATTTTCCTCTCAATGCGTCTTTTCCGATATCACGGTGTTCGATTTTTAGTCCGAACTCCTTTTTTCCTTCCAAGCGCTTATAAAGCTCGTTTGCCAATGTGACGGAGCGGTGCTTTCCTCCCGTACATCCGATGGATATTACCAGCTGGTTCTTCCCCTCAGATATATAGTTGGGAATTAGAAAATTCACCATATCCTCCAATTTATCCAGAAACTCACTGGCCTCTGGGAACTGCATAACGTAGTCCTGAATCTCTTTATCATTTCCAGTCTTGGCGCGAAGTCCTTCCACGTAATATGGGTTCGGTAGAAAACGCACATCCATGACAATATCGGAGTCGGATGGTATGCCATACTTGAATCCAAAAGACAAAATTGTAACAAACAGATTCTTATAATCCTGATGCTGAATAAATATTTTCTCCAATTCGCTCTTCAGCTCTCTGGTCAAAAGCTGACTGGTATCAATGATATAATCTGCCTTGCTCTTCAAATATTCTAATTCTTTTCTTTCTTTACCAATTCCCTGTTCAATACGTTCTCTTCCTGCCAGAGGATGGTTACGTCTGGTCTCTTTATATCGTTTCACCAACACGTCATCTTCCGCATCCAGGAACAGAATTTCAAAGGTTGCCTCTCCATCATGCTCGGTAAGATGATCCAAGGTTCCTCTTAAATCATCTAATCCAGCGCCATTACGAATGTCAATACCAATGGCAACCTTCTGCATTTCTGAAGAAAAATGATCTGAGAATTCTACTAATTTTTCTACAAGTGGAATCGGAAGGTTATCAATGCAGAAAAATCCCATGTCTTCCATCATTTTCATAGCTGTGGATTTTCCTGCGCCGGACATTCCGGTTACGATTACATACTTCATATTAGAATTCTCCAATCATCTTCACTTCAGGTTCAATTCTAACCTGAAATTGTTCAAACACTTTATCCTGTACGTCTTTGATCAGCTGGCATACGTCTGCTGCTGTGGCATTTCCTTTGTTCACCACGAATCCACAGTGCTTCTCGGATACCTGTGCACCACCTACCTGATAACCACGAAGTCCTGCGTCATCTATGAGTTTTCCAGCAAAATATCCTTCTGGACGCTTAAAGGTACTTCCGGCACTTGGATATTCCAAAGGCTGTTTGGACACACGGCGTTCCCTGTAATCTGCCATGGCTTCACGGATTTTCGCTTCCTCTGATTTGTGAAGAAGGAGCTTGGCTTGCAACACAATGTATCCATTTTCCTGGATACAGCTGTGACGATATCCAAGTTGTAGTTCGGATAGCGACAATTTCTTCTGCTTGCCTTCCTGGGTCAGTACGATAACAGACTGGATGACATCTTTCATCTCACCACCGTAGGCACCGGCGTTCATTACCACTGCACCACCCAAGCTGCCAGGGATTCCTGCTGCAAATTCCAGTCCCGATAGTCCTGCTTTGGCTGCTTCACTGGCCGCTTTGGAGAGCAGTGTTCCTGCGCCAACTTCCATGCACTCTTGGAAAATGCTTACTTCCTCGGCAGGTCTTCCAAGTTCCATTACAAGTCCACGGATTCCTTTGTCTCCTACCAGAAGGTTGCTTCCATTTCCAATCATTGTCACTGGTACCTGATGCTCGTTGCACAGTTCCATCACATTTGCGATTTGATCTAATGTAGGCATAACAAGCACATCCGCCTTTCCGCCGATGCGGAAAGTGGTGTGCCTGCTCATTGGTTCATCCTTATAAATCTGTTCTTCTGGAAGTATTTCAGTTAATTGTTCTAAAAACTTCTGATTCATGAATTGATTTCCTTTTTATATCTGATTAGGCTTCTTTTAAGAAAGCAACATAACCTCTTAATGCTTCATATAAATCAACCTTGCTGATAATCTCCCATGGCGCATGCATGTTAAGTACAGCTACTCCGCTGTCGATTACATTCATGTTGTAGTTGGCAAGGATGTAAGCGATGGTTCCTCCGCCTCCCTGATCTACTTTACCAAGCTCTGCTGTCTGGAATGCGACATTGTTGGTATCCATGATATTTCTTAATTTTGCAATATATTCTGGGTTGGCATCGTTGGAGCCACCCTTTCCACGGGAGCCTGTAAACTTGTTGAACACAAGGCCTTTTCCAAAGTATGCAGAGTTCTTCTTCTCCATAACAGATGGGAAGTTTGGATCGAATGCTGCGGATACATCGGAGGATAACATCTTAGAGTTCTTCATTGCACGGCGTACTGCAAGCTCAGAATAAGTTCCAGCCATGCTCATTACTTCTGCCACACAATTCTCGAAGAATTTCGACTGCATTCCAGTTGCTCCAACGCTTCCGATTTCTTCTTTATCTACTAAAAGACATACACTTGTATATTCTGGCACGTCAATTTCCATCATTGCTTTGAAAGATGGGTATGCGCAGACACGGTCGTCATGTCCATATCCCATAATCATGCTGCGGTCAAATCCATAATCTCTTGCAGCTCCTGCTGGAACCACTTCGATTTCTGCTGAAAGGAAGTCGTCTTCCTCCACGTCATATTCTTTGGAAAGGATGTTTAAAATGTTTGCTTTCACGCGGTCTTTTACAGTCTCTCCATTTTCATCCTTCTCATCCGCTGGAATGCTTCCGATTAATAAATCGAGACTCTCGCCTTCGATGACTTTCGCAGCTTTCTTGTCTAACTGGTCTGCAGATAAATGAATTAATAAGTCTGTAACTCCAAATACTGGATCTTCTGGTTTGTCACCAATGTTTACATTTACAATAGAGCCGTCTTTTTTGCAGATTACTCCGTGAAGTGCAAGTGGAAGTGTTACCCACTGATATTTCTTGATTCCACCATAATAGTGAGTGTCAAGGAGTGCCATGTCTGTATCTTCATATAATGGAACCTGTTTCAAGTCCATACGTGGGGAGTCGATATGTGCGCCAAGGATATTCATTCCTTCTTCCATATCTTTCTTGCCCATGATAAACATTGCTATGCCTTTTCCCATGTTATTGGCAATAATCTTATCGCCAGCTTTCACAGTTGCTTTGGCTGCAATCAGTTCGTCCATATCCTGGTAGCCTGCTGCTTTGGCCATTGCGTAAAACTCATTGGTGCATTCTCTCTCGGTCTTGCAATCTGAAATGAATTTGCGATAATCCTCTGCAAATTTCATCAATTCGTCTCTTTTTGTTCCTTCTGGGTATTTCTCCCAAGCATTTTTCTTATCCATTCTGTCTAATATCTCCTTATGTTTCTTCTATATAATACTATTCTTCGTCTTCATCTTTCCCTTTTGTGAGGTTGGCTTGAACACGACGATATAATTCCTGAGCTGCGTTGTATCCCATCTTCTTCTGTCTATGGTTCACAGCGGCTGCTTCGCAGATAACTGCAAGATTACGTCCTGGACGAATTGGAAGTGAGTGGCAGACAACTTTGTTGCCAAGATACTCAATATATTCTTCCTCTAAACCAAGTCTGTCATAGTCTGCATCTTTCTTCCAGTCTTCCAGCTTGATTACCAGATCAATCTGCTGCTTCTCTTTGACACATTCTACACCGTACAATGTCTTCACGTCAATGATACCGATGCCGCGAAGCTCGATGAAATAACGGGTGATATCTGGGGATGTTCCCACCAATGTGTGCTCATTGATTTTGCGGATTTCTACTACGTCATCTGTTACAAGACGATGTCCACGGCGAATCAATTCTAGGGCTGCTTCGCTTTTTCCAATGCCACTCTCACCGGTGATCATGATTCCTTCACCATATACATCAACCAATACCCCATGAACAGTGATACATGGAGCCAGCTGCTCTGTCAATGTGTAAATCAACTCTGCCATGAATTCTGATGTGGAACGAGTAGTTCCAAGAATCGGGACATTGTTTTCCTCTCCAATCTTAATCAGAGTCTCGTCTGGTTCAATATCACGACAGAAAATGATACATGGAATGTCATATTTCATAAACTGTGTATATCGCTCTTTTTGTTCCTCTTCACTTAATAATTTGATGTATGAGTTCTCAACGTTTCCAATAATCTGAACGCGTGACTGTTCAAAGTGATCAAAATATCCACACAGCTGTAACGCTGGTCTGTTTACGTCAGTGGAATGGATCTTACGCTTCTTCAAATCCATATCGCTGGTATAATTCTTTAAATCTAGTAATTCGGCTACCTTTGCTACGCTAACATTTAACTCTGTCATACGCAATTCCTCCTGATCTACCTACCCTTGCATAGTTAATTCTATCATATCACAGAACTTAGATTTCGTCATCCTTTTTGGGACGGGGTTTTCTTTGTTTTGGGACGGGGTATTTCTGGTTTTGGGACGGGGTATTTTCGAAAATACCCCGTCCCAAAACGTAAAAGTGCACGTCCCAAAACAAAGAAAACCCCGTCCCAAGTTAATGAAAGAATGCGTAGACAGTTTCAGCGGCTGCTTGGTTCATAGATTCCGTGTTTGCCAACTCTTCGAGGGTGGCATTGCGAATATTCTCAAGTGATTGAAACCGTCGCATTAAAGCTTTTCGTCTGGCTGGACCAATTCCATCGATGTCATCTAAGACAGAATGTACCTGAGATTTGGAACGAAGGGAACGATGATATTCAATGGCAAAGCGATGGGCTTCATCCTGAATTCGTGTAATCAGCTTGAATCCTTCTCCGTGAGTATCGATAGGAATCTCTACATTATTATAGTAAAGTCCCCTGGTACGGTGATTGTCATCCTTGACCATACCACAGACGGGAATATGAAGTCCCAGCTTCTCCAATACTTGCAGACAGATATTCACCTGACCTCGACCGCCATCCATCATAATGACATCCGGAAAACGATTGAATCTTCCAGTCTCTTCTTCCAGATTCTTCTCTATGATTTCCTTCTGTTCCTCCATTCCATGAGTAAAACGCCTTGTAAGCACTTCATTCATAGACGCATAGTCATCCGGTCCGGTAATTGTGCGAAGCTTGAATTTACGATAGTCGCTTCGTTTTGGCTTTCCTTTCTCATATACAATCATGGATCCTACGGTTTCAAATCCATTGATATTGGAAATATCGTATGCTTCCATACGATTCAGCCCTGAGATTCCAAGAAGTTCTTCGATTTCTTTTACCGCTCCAATAGTCCTTCCTTCTTCCCTCTTAATCTTCTCTTTGTCCTGGCTTAACACAAGCTCTGCATTCCTCTTGGCGAGTTCCACAAGCTTCTCCTTCATGCCTTTTTGTGGGACGCGGATATACACACGACGTCCACGTTTCGCTGTAAGCCATTCCTCCAACACTTCCACATCCTCGATGTTATCTGGGAGCATAATCTCCTTCGGAATAAATGGTGTTCCAGAATAGAACTGCTTGATAAATTCTGTAAGAATGGACGTGATGGATTCTTCTGTTCCAACTCTTACATGAAAATGGTCTCTTCCTATTATTTTGCCACTCCTTACAAAGAACACCTGAACCACTGCGTCCGTATCGTCGGATGCAATTGCAATGATATCCTTATCTTCTCCATCTGTAGCTGTGATTTTCTGTTTCTGTGCGATCTGATTCACACTATTCAGAAGTTCACGATATTCTATGGCCTTCTCAAACTCCATATTTTCTGAAGCCTGCATCATCTGTTCTTTCAGTTCTGTCATGACCGGAGCATAATTACCATTTAAAAATTCCAAGACTTTGCTTACTTTCTTCTGGTACTCATCTTTTGAAATATAGCCCTGACATGGAGCATCACATTGGTGGATATGATAGTTTAGACACGGGCGATCCTTGCCGATATCCTTCGGCAAATTACGATTACAGGTACGAAGACCATAGATTTTATTAATTAAATCTATGGTTGTTTTCACCGCCCCTGCACTGGTGTAAGGTCCAAAATATTTGGCACGATCCTTTTTCATTTTGTGAGAAAACTGAACGCGTGGGAAGTCCTCCCCCACACTCACACGAATATATGGATAGCTCTTATCGTCTCGAAGCATCGTGTTATACTTTGGTCGATGTTCCTTAATCAAATTACACTCCAGCACCAAAGCCTCTAGCTCCGAATCCGTAATAATGTACTCAAAACGTGCAATGTGTTCCACCATCTGTTTTTTCTTAATTCCCTCATCATGACTTGGCTGAAAATACTGACGCACACGCTTTCTGAGACTTATCGCTTTTCCAATATATATGATAGCATCCGAACTATCATGCATGATATAGACGCCAGGATTATCTGGCAGTTTCTTTAATTCTTCTTGAAAATCAAACATATCATTATCCCTTATATCCAAAGACAGGAACGCCGAAGCGTTCCTGCTGTCTTATCATTTTCTATTCTTCAAACATATCATCGCTTGGTGCGATAAATGGATTCGGAGTCTCTGCCTTAGCTTCTTCCTTCACCTCGGCTTCCTCCTTCAACTCTTTCTTTTCTTCCGTATCACTAGCTTCTTCCGATTTCTTTCCTGGATTCAGTTCTCCTTTACCATCTTTGTTTTCTTCTTCTGGTTCAGGGATGCCCTTCATCTCTCGGAATATCTTCATGAACTCTTTACCTGTAATTGTTTCTTTCTCATACAGATAATCAGAAATATGATCTAATACTTCACGGTTCTCCGTCAAAAGCTTGGTAGCTTCATCATACGCACGATTGATGATTGCTAACACTTCTTTATCAATCTGCGCTGCCGTTTCCTCACCACAGATCAGTCCTGATCTTCCATCTAGATACTGATTCTCAACAGTGGCAAGGCACATCATTCCGAATTTATCTGACATACCATACATGGTTACCATTGCTTTGGCTATCTTGGTTGCATGCTCAATATCGTTCGATGCCCCACTTGTTGCTGACTCAAATACTAGCATTTCTGCAGCACGTCCTGCCATAAATGTTGTAATCTTAGCAAGAAGTTCATCTTTGGTCTCTAAGTATTTCTCTTCCTCAGGCGTCTGTAAGGTGTATCCCAAGGCTCCCATAGTACGAGGTACGATGGTGATCTTCTGAACTGGTTCTGTATTCTTCTGAAGCGCAGATACCAGTGCATGACCAACTTCATGGTAAGATACAATCTTACGTTCTTTCTCACCCATTACGCGGTCTTTCTTCTCTTTGCCACCAACTGCCACTAATTCAAATGCTTCAAACAAGTCTGACTGATTTACGCATTTTCTACCATTCTTAACTGCATTGATTGCTGCTTCATTAATCATATTGGCAAGATCAGATCCCACAAGCCCTGCGGTTGCAAGTGCAAGTGCGTCCAAATCAACGGTATCATCCATAAGAACATCTTTGGAATGAACCTTAAGAGTCTCCAAACGACCTTTCAAATCTGGTCTATCCACAATGATTCGGCGATCGAAACGACCTGGACGAAGAAGTGCTTTATCTAATACTTCTGGTCTGTTGGTTGCTGCAAGGATTAATATTCCCTTGGACGCATCAAATCCATCCATCTCAGAAAGCAGCTGATTCAAGGTCTGCTCACGCTCATCATTTCCTCCGCCAAAACGGCTGTCACGGCTCTTACCAATGGCATCAATCTCATCGATAAAGATAATACAAGGTGCCATCTTCTGTGCCTCTTTAAACAAATCTCTTACACGGGAAGCACCAACTCCCACGAACATCTCTACGAAGTCAGAACCAGCAAGAGAGAAAAATGGAACGTTTGCTTCTCCGGCTACCGCTTTCGCAAGCAATGTCTTACCTGTTCCAGGAGGTCCTACAAGCAATGCTCCCTTAGGAAGCTTTGCACCGATATCACGGTATTTTCCTGGATTATGAAGGAAGTCAACCACTTCCTGCAGGGATTCTTTCGCTTCATCCTGTCCAGCTACATCTTTAAATGTAATACCCGTTGTTTTCTCAACATATACCTTGGCAGTGGTCTTGCCGACGCCCATTGCGCCGCCGCCCATTTTCTTCATTAAAAAGCCTAACAGAATCCATACCAATACCAATGGAATCAAAAAGCTTAGAATATTGAAAATCCATGTATAGGTATTATCTGGAACTGCTGCTGAAATTTCAATTGTCTTGTTCTCAGAGGTCTTGGCTTTCTTCAACTCCTGAATTAGCTCTGGATCATCCACACGTCCGGTATGATAGATAATCTCATAGTCCTTATCATCTTTCACCAGCTTGTATTCAATCTCATACGCACTATATTCAACTGATTTCACATTCTTGTCATCCAGCTGCTGCAGGAACTCCGTATAGCTTGTCTCTTTGGAACTCATATCTGAGAAATGACTGCTGAACAGTGAAATCACAAATAAAGCAATCAGTGTAATCATGATAAAGCTCATGATCATCTGTCCACGGTTGTTCTTTTTATTATTGTTATTGTTTCCACCGTTATTGCCACCGTTGCCGCTATTATTCCCATCACCATTATTCCCATTGTTGCCATAATTATAGTTATTAGGTCCTTGGTTCTCCATATTTCCTCCATATCTAAACAGATTGTATTCAATCTGCAATTACCTTAATGTATAACACTTATTATATGTAATAAATAGGCTAAAAGCAACACTATGTTCGTGAACTTTTCCTGACCTTTCTAAAGAAATTATAAAATCTTCGACATTTTTTTTGAGAAAGGTGTGGAAATTTTCCATTCACAGTTGTATAATACATAAGTTATTTTTTTATAAATGAGCTGTTCTTTTTCATTTGAATGATACTTTTTACAATCAAATAATCCCCGAAAATGAACAGACTAATTACCGTATTAAAGAACCCAATCATATATTTTTTTAGAGGAGGATAACCCTATGCCTGTAAAATACGTCTTTGTCACTGGCGGTGTTGTATCTGGTCTTGGAAAAGGCATCACAGCAGCATCTCTTGGACGACTACTAAAAGCACGTGGCTACAAAGTTACAATGCAAAAATTTGACCCTTACATCAATATTGACCCTGGCACCATGAACCCTATTCAACATGGTGAGGTATTCGTGACCGATGACGGCGCTGAAACTGACCTTGACCTGGGACACTATGAAAGATTCATCGACGAAAGTCTCACCAAAAATTCCAACGTAACCACCGGTAAAGTATACTGGTCTGTTCTTCAGAAAGAACGCCGTGGTGACTTCGGTGGAGGCACCGTACAGGTAATCCCTCACATCACCAACGAAATCAAGAGTCGCTTCTACCGCGATTTCACATCTCAAGATACCACCATCGCCATTATCGAAGTTGGCGGAACCGTCGGTGATATCGAATCTCAACCTTTCTTAGAGGCAATCCGCCAGTTCCAGCACGAAGTTGGACGCGAAAATGCGATTCTTTGCCACGTAACACTTATCCCTTATATCAAAGCCTCCGGCGAATTAAAAACAAAGCCTACCCAAGCCAGCGTAAAAGAGCTTCAGGGAATGGGAATCCAGCCCGACATTATTGTTTGTCGTTCCGAGCATGAACTGGATGAAGGTATCAAAGATAAAATTGCATTATTCTGTAATGTTCCAAGCAGTCACGTTCTCCAGAACCTTGACGTAGAATACTTATATGAAGCACCTCTTGCAATGGAAAAAGAAAACCTCGCTAAGGTTGCCTGTGAATGCCTGAACTTAGATTGTCCAGAACCAGATCTTGATGACTGGAAGACAATGGTTAACAACCTCCGTCACCCAGACAAAGAGGTTAAGATCGCATTAGTTGGAAAATATATCGCATTACATGATGCTTACATCTCTGTGGTAGAAGCATTGAAACACGGTGGAATTACAGAGCATGCAACCATTGACCTTCACTGGATTGATTCTGAATTATTAACTGAGGAAAACGCAGATGAATTATTAGGTGATATGCAGGGAATCATCGTTCCTGGCGGTTTCGGCAACCGTGGTGTAGAAGGAATGATTACTGCTGCCAAATATGCTCGTGAGAACAATGTTCCATACCTTGGACTTTGTCTTGGTATGCAGGTTGCTATCATTGAATACGCTCGCCACGTATGTGGACTTCGCGATGCACACAGTATCGAGCTTGATCCAAACACCACGCATCCTGTTATTGCTTTAATGCCAGATCAGAATGATGTTGAAGATCTTGGAGGTACCTTAAGACTTGGTTCTTATCCTTGTGTACTTGATAAAACTTCGAAAGCTTATGAAGTCTATGGAACCGAGGACATTCACGAAAGACACCGTCATCGTTACGAAGTCAACAATGATTACCGCAACATCTTAACCGAGAAAGGCATGAAGCTTTGCGGCACTTCTCCAGACGGACGTATCGTAGAGATGATTGAGATTCCAGCACACCCATGGTTCATTGCAACCCAGGCACATCCAGAGCTCAAGTCTCGTCCAAACCGTCCACATCCATTATTCCATGGGTTTGTTGAGGCAGCTACCAAGGTGGTTCGATAGATTAACACAGACATCACACGCTTACGTGTGATTGTCATAGGACCCAGACATAAGAAAACAGCTCCACATATAGCATTGTAACCCCACTACTTACTAGGTTCCTTGCGCTATAAGTGAAGCTGTTTTTGTGTAAATAATCGCCTACATTTGATGGCGAACTACCTGATACTCATCGCCGGATTTGTAATATGGGCAGCTGCGGTAGCTGCTTTGCATGAATCGTGCCATATCATCTTCGTCCATGTTAACAGAACAGTAATAGCATTCATCATCCTCGTCATATTCATTATAAGCACAAAAATCACAATTGGTCTGCATCTCGTTACGCCTCCCATTTCGATATTACTTCATCGAACAGTGTTCCCAGGAACTGGCGAAGTAATTCTTCGCAGGTCTTCCAATATGTTCCTGTTATCTCATCTTCGTTGTCCATGGTTGTACTGACATCCATCACCGCATCGACAATCTCTGAATTCAAAGAATCCATAGACTCTTCCACAATTGCTTCAAATTCACAATATGCATCATTGGTTAGATATAGCACAAAATTCTTACGATTCATCTCTTTGATGCTTTTGCCTTCTGTGAAAATATCCATTCCCTGAGATGCCACACGCTCAAATTCTTCTTTTACATATACATATTCCACTGGGCAGTAGCTTTCGTGGAAAAATGTATCGAATACTTCTTTATCGATCTTTTGTTCCATTGCAGGTCTCCTATGTTATAACATTCATCGTCTTGCTATAAGCTTAGATGAACTGGTTTCTATCTGAATCATAAGCATAATTGATTGCTGCCAATTTGTCTACGATTTCCTGTTCCTCTATCATATACGATTTTGCCAGCTCCGTCAAAGAAGCGTAATTGTCGCGAAGCTGCGTATTCACAAAGCTTAAAAGCATTACGGGATCTTTTGGTATATTCATATGATTTGTCCTCCCTATTTCCATTCAATTGCAATGTCTTCTATTAATAATGTTTTGTCTGATTCCAGAATGAATCCAACATTGTCTAGAGTTCCGTCCTTATCAACCTGTGCATTGAAGTCCTGTGGCGTGATGGTAAGCGTGTTCCCAGACACTGTGCATTTTCCACACCAGCTATTCTGTAGCTTCACATTTTCGTTAAAAGTCACAGTCAATGTCCAGGTGCCAGATTTGCCCCCAGACTGATTCTTCATATCCACGCCATACTGCGTGCAGATTATAGAGCCCGCTTTCCAGGTATTTGTCTGAGATACCGTTGTCCCATCCTTAGAAAATGTAGTGTTGCCTGAGTCACCTTTATTATCCAAAGCGTCCTCTGCAGAATCCTTATTGGAATCGTCATTTTCACTTACTGATATGGTTCTTCCAACAAGTCCACCAATATTGGCCACCATCCATTTTCCGCTATCGGACAGATCCTCGTCCTTCCAATCCGTAGTCTTGGTGCTGGTGTTCTGTATCAGTGCGGAAGCTTCCTCTTTGTTGGACAGATTCCACTGTACACAGCTTATCTGTTTCTCGTTCATCCACTTCATCCAGTTATCGGCCTCTGCTATATCATTTTCCCCATTTCCAGAGGCATCACAGATTCCAAATTCACTGACAAAGATAGGAATACCGGCATCCAAGGCCTTCTCTGCCTTATCCCGCAGTTCCTGCTTATGGGTTCCTGCGTAAAAATGCAGCGCATACATAATATTGCCCATGTCTTTGATTGGGTCTGCCGCTGCTATGTCCACATCCTGACTCCAGTTCGGTGTTCCCACTATGACCACAGCATCCTGGTCATTTTCCCGGATGATTGGAATAATGTCCTGTGCATAAGACTTGACATCTTCCCATGTGGTGTCTCCATTTGGCTCGTTACAGATCTCGTAGATCACATTGTCATAGTCCTTGTATTTTTCGGAGATCTCCCGAAAGAAATTCTCGGAACGGCCAATGTAGCGGTTTGGATTGTTATCTTCCAAAATATGCCAGTCAATAATGACATACATGTCGTTGGCTTTCGCTGCCTGGATTCCAATATCAAGGTTATCCTTTTGGACCTGCTGAGATGCTTCGTCTGTCACACAGTAACCACCTGCACCTGTTGTATAAAGTGCAATTCGAAGCACATTGATCCCCCATTTCTGATGCATGAAGGCAATCGCCTCTGGGTTCACGTACTCTGGATACCAGGAGATTCCATGTGTGCTGACACCACGAAGCTGTATGGGATTACCTTCACTGTCACAAAGCTGTGTTCCCTTCACCTGAAGTGCTCCATAATAGCCCGTGTCTATCTTGGTTGTTTCGTTGTCTTCCGTATCCTCTGTCTCTGGTTCTTCTGTGTCACGGTTCAGATAGTCTTCTCTGTCCCCTTTTGATTCGCCCACTATGGACAAATCCAGCTCTCCCTGTAGAAAACACGCCCCTGCTGCTACAAGAACAATTGCTGCAAGCACCCATAAGAATTTGTGTTTCATCGGCAATACTCCTTTAATCTTTTACGTAACAGTTTGGCTTCTGGAAGGTAATTCTCCATGGTTTTCCAGAAACGTTCGTTGTGGCTGGGCTCTATGAGATGGGATAATTCGTGCACCACCACATATTCCATACATTCGTATGGCACCCGCGCCAGTTCCAGGTTAAATGTCATATGATGAGTCTGCACATTGCAGGAGCCCCATCTGCTTTTCATTTTCCTTATCTTAAATCCGCTTGGCTTTACGCCCATAATCGGTGCCCAATGAGCAATAAGTCTTCCAAGCTCTTCCTTTAAATAGGTCCAGTCCTTCCATTCCTCTTCCTGAGTAAGTTCTGGTCGACTGGCAGTCTTTGTTTCCTTTTCCTTTACACGCTCCACTGCTTCCATAATCCACTGTCTGCGTGTTTCCACAAATCGTATAATCTCTTTATCGGTCATTTGTGTTGGGGCATTAATCTGCAAGGTTCCATCTGTTGCCGTCACCCGCAGATACATGTTCTTAATGTTTTTTCTGGTAATATGGAGTTCAAATCCATCCATGCGCAGAATCTCACGTGCTGCTCTAGACGCCATGGAACTTCCTCCTTCTTGCTGCTTATTCATGTGAATTCTTTATTTGCCTGCATAACTATGCATCATAGTTCAATATAATCTTGCCCAGATACTCCCTATATTCAGCAATCACCTCATCTGGGGACTGAATCCGAATCTTATTGCCAAGTCCAGCGAGCCATCCGAAGAACTGTGGGCTGACTGCCACATTGACACGCGCTAGGATATGCGCTTCGTCAAGCTTACGCATGGCAACGTCACTTCCAAATCGGTCAATAATTACTCCTGTCATGGAGTTATCGCATCGGAGTGTCACTGTCTTATCTTCTCCTGCAAACATTCCAAAGGTCTTCTTGGAATAAGCAGCAATGTCCACTTTTTCAAAATCCTCACGACCTTGTCGCTCCTGCTCCGTCAAAGTGATCTTTAACATCTTATCCACACGGTAATGCTTCAGTATTCCTGCTTCTGCGTCAAAGGCAATCAGGTAATAATTCTCGTCATCCCAGGTAAGAAGCCATGGGCTTACTTCGTAGAACTGTCCATCTTTCCGAAGCTTCATCTGCTTGGTGACATCCCATTCAAAATATTGATAACGCACCTTTACATTTTCCGCCATGGCGTTGTACAGCATATCTACATTATAATAGATGCTCTCGTTCACTGCCTTGTTGCGATCCGCTACAACCACCTGACGCTGCAGCTGCTTGGCATCATTCTTGCTTGCGAGGGTCTCTAACTTACCAATCAGTTCTCTGGATTTCTTCTGGGTGATGAACTTCGATGACTGCACCAAATCCACAAGCAGCTTTAACTCTGCAAGCTCAAAGTCACGGCTAGCCAGATAGTATCCGCCTTTTCTTTCTGGCACTTTCACTATATCCATTCCAAATTCATTGAGCGTATCAATGTCATCATAGATGCTTTTACGCTCTGCTTTGATATCATTCGCTTCTAAATATGCGATTAGCTGATTCGTTGTGATAGAATGCGCCTCGTCGGTTCGTTCCATGAGATACTGTGCAATATAAAGAAGCTTCTGCTTTTGTTTTGGAGACTTGGCCACGTTGATTCCCCCTATGCCTATACTTACAACATTTCGTATTTCTATGATTATAAGCCGTATCATCAAAATACCTGCCTGTTTCTTGTATTTACAGTTCATAATCATTTGTAAATATCTTTATTAATTATATCTTATTTCAAGGAAATTGAAAACATCCTTCCAAGGCAGAATCATATTATTCGCCCCAGAAGGATGTTTTTTAACTTACTATTGTTTTTCTAACTTTTCCCTTCCCCCAATTAATCACCACAATAACCAATGATAAAAGAAGCAGGAAGTAGAAGTTCACCGCTCTGCATACGAGCATAGACGGTACGAGGAATTTTCCAAGGAAAATCTGTAGGAATACCGCTTGGTACATGAGTTCTGTAATCCCCTGTGCCCCTGGAATGGGCAGCATGTCTACTGCAATGTAGACGGATGCCTGAAGCGCGACTACGGTAAACGCCTCTGCCCCGTGAAGCCCGAAGCCTCGATAGATGACGTAGGTGAGGATGAATACCGTGAATCGCTGGATAACCGTAAGCAAGGTAACCACTGCGACCTTCCCTGGATTATCCTTTAGAAAATGCACTGCGTCCTGATAGCCCTGAATGAACCCATCGATTTTCTCCATTCGTGTGGCAGATGGTTTCCAAATGTGAAGACGTACCAGAAGGTGGCAAACACCTTCAATAAGGCGGCGAATTAACGTCGGATAAATCATGACGCCCCAGATTAACACCACCAGAATAATGTTCAATCCAATTCCCACCAGATATAAGTAGAAATAATTTCCTAAGTACTGCTGCAGCGGCTGATTCCAGAATACTAGAAGTGCCACTCCAATAAGTACCAGGACAAATTTATAGATTAAGGCAACGGTCATTAGAACAACAGAGCTGTCAGACATCCGATTGCCGTCTTTCTTCATATAATATAGCTGCATTGGTTGTCCGCCTGTGGCAGATGGCGTAATTCCTGAATAGAAGAATCCAATAAAGGAATACTCTATGCAGCGCATCAAGCTGCTTGTTCCGTGCATGGATGCCAGAAGATACCAGATCATGGTTCCCTCCAGGCACACGAATGCAATTCCAAGAAGCATTGCGACCACTCCGCAGATTGGCTGCATTCCTTTCACTGCGCTTAGCATTTCATTCATGTCCTTCTTATATAATACTGCATAGAAGGTCAGCCCCATCACGGCAATAAAGAACAGAATCTCTCCGATTCGTTTCGTTTTAGCACTCATATTTTATAACTCCTGTATGCACCACAGACGCTCTGTGTCCGCGGCGGGAAAATGTATCCTGTGTTTGTAGGTCGTAGCTTTCCTGTGGGGACTTATCCACAAGTTCCTGCAAGGTTCCCTCAAAGACTACTTCTTTATCTGGGTATTCCATAAAGTCCTTTGGTGTTACCAGGGAAAAATGCTTCGAGAAGTGTAACACACCTGCGCTCTCTAATACTTTTGCCAGATAGGAAGAGCACGTGAAATGATTCTCCTGATAGAACGGTTTATTCCAAAGTATAAATGGAAGTCCCAGAACCGTGTAATGATAGCGATAGCGTTCCTCCATGCACTGGCGAAGTGTCACTTCAATATACTGTCTCTGCTCTCTTGTACATGGAATTCGACAGATCTGATATTCTGCAGTTGGGAATGCCTTTAGGATTCTGTCTTTCTCTTCCTTTTCAAATCCAGATATGATTGGCACACTTGGATTTCTTCTTCCCACGCTGTAGGCTTCCTTCAGTTCCGGGTCAAGCCCCAGCACCACATGGATATATTTCTGCGCGATAACGCGGCGGATAATCGATGCAAAGAATCCTGGTGTGTTTACAAATCCGACGTAAATATAATTATTGGAATTTATAGATTTTGTTTGCAAGACGATACCCCCCTATTGTGAGTTTTCCACCGACTTTTCCTGGCAGATAAGTTAATCCACTTAACGTGCGGTATTTCAGTTGATAATACAGCTTTGCATTTTCCTGCTTAATCTCTTCCCAGAGATGTGTGCGCTTCTGGTATGCATCCCTGGTGTTGATGAGCAGAAGGTGAATGGAGGAAATGGCCATCATAATGGAGATATTTCTTCTCATATATACTGCAAGCTTTGGATATCTCTGTGCCACTTCATCCAGGTCTACACATTGAGATACAAGCTTGGTCACGTAGATCTGCTGGTCGATTCGGCTCATGAGGACTTTCTCATTGACTGACTGATCTTCCCTGCCAAGATAGTAGTGATAGAGGTCCAAGTCCATATAATAAATATTTCGAACCAGTGGAAGCGGCTTATATGAGAACAGATTATCAACGTAAAATGTATGCTCTGGCAGCTTCACTTCGGCGTCCCTCAGAATCTGCGTACGGAAAATCAATGCATGCATTACCAAATACTGCGATGGTCCAAAGCTCTTCATGGTATTCCAACCGCACATCTGCTCCTCTGGGAACACATTGCGATAATTCATACTTCGAGTAACCCCTTCTTCCAAGTGATCATATACATAATTACATATGAACAAATCTGGAACCAATGGATCAATCTTTTCTTTCTCTTCCTTCCGAAAAAAGCGAATCTGGTTCAATAGCTTCTGATAAGCCTCCACATCGAACCAGTCATCTGAATCGACTACTTTATAATAAACGCCTGTGGCTGCTGCAAGTCCTGCATTGACTCCAGAGCCATGGCCACCGTTTTCCTTATGAATAACCTTCACCATATTGTGATAGATGGCTGCGTAATTATCTGCGATGGCACCCGTTCGATCCGTAGAGCCATCATCGACTACAATAATCTCCACTTCATCTCCGCCTTCTACCAGCGTATCCAGACAGCGGGACATATAGCTTTCCGAATTGTAGCAAGGCACAACCAGTGTCAATAATTTTTCTTTTGCTACTTCACCCTGTGTTGCCAACTCGTTTGCGTTTTCTATATTGTTTTCCATTTGTAACCTCCTACTCTCCACTTCAAAACATCCCTTTTCATCTTTATTACCCTTTCTTAATAAAGATACCAAAAGAATGTAAAGAATAAGTCAACATTTCCTTAATGCTCCATTAATTAATAACGAAAGAATCCTTAATTTTTCTTCATACTTGATTTTAATTTTTACGCATGCTATAATAAA
>CAZTGP010000035.1:0-6955 GCA_964613325.1 uncultured Roseburia sp.
AGCAACTGTGGACACACCTGCATAGCAGGTGGTTTAATAAAAGACTGCTATACAACAAAAAAGAGACAAGCAAATGCTTATCTCCCTTTTTGTTATTTATGAGAGCGATAGACGGGGCTCGAACCCGCGGTCTCGACCTTGGCAAGGTCGCGCGTTACCAACTACGCCACTATCGCATGTGCAATGTGTTTCAACAGTGCTTGTTTATAATATCAAACGAGTTGATTCTTGTCAATAATTTTTTCAAAAATTTCGCTGTAAAATGTAAAATAATTCTCTTAGCGTGCATTTTATCTTTACTAATAATAAAAGATATAGGATAATAACGCTATCAGATAACTATTCGAATTTATTTCTTATATATAAGGAGCGTTTCCATGAAAAACTATATCATTACTACTGATACCACTGCTGATTTACCTGATACGTATTTACAGGAAAACGAAATCGGACTTATGTCATTAACCTATACCATTGATGGCGAGACCTACGACCATGAACACGAACTAGATGAGAAAGTCTTCTATGAGAAAATGCGTAACGGCTCCATGCCTACAACTTCACAGGTAAATCCGACACAAGCCAAAGAAGTCTTTGCTTCCATGTTGGACAAATACGATGCTGACATTCTTCACATTGCTTTTTCTTCTGGATTAAGCGGTTCTTTTAACAGCGCTCGCATCGCCGCCGAAGAACTGATGGAAGAAAGACCCGAGCACAAAATTGTAGTTGTTGATTCCTTATGTGCCTCTCTTGGCGAAGGTCTTCTGGTTCACAAGGCATTACAGCTTAAGAAAAAGGGAACATCTCTAGAGGAAGCTGCCTGCTGGTTAGAGGAAAACAAATTGAATCTCTGTCACATTTTCACAGTTGATGATCTCTTTCACCTGTATCGCGGTGGACGTGTGTCCAAAACCACCGCGGTACTGGGAAGTATGATCAGTATCAAACCAATTCTTCATGTGGATGAGGAAGGACACTTGATTCCTATGAGCAAGGTTCGTGGCCGCAAAAAGTCCATCCTTGCCATGGTAGATGAGATGGAGAAGCGTCTTGCCGGTTATGATGGAGAAAACGATATTTTCTTTATCAGTCATGGGGATTGTCTGGAAGATGCGACACTCTTGGCCGATAAGATTAAAGAGAAGTTCCATATTGAGAATGTTCTCATCAACAATGTAGGGCCAACCATTGGCGCACATTCTGGTCCTGGGACCCTTGCGCTTTTCTTTATGGGAAACAAACGATAAACATTTCTTTTTCATGCGATTCCTATGGGGCAATGTCATAGATAGAAGGCGGGAGGAGAATCGGATATCCGATTCTCCTCCCGCCTTCTTTTTCCATTGTATCTTACTTATGCTTTTGCAGCCTTTTTCTTTCTTGCCATAACAACAGATTGAATGATTAAGAACAGACATAACATTGCCGCAATTGTTATTCCAGTCCACCATGCATCATCAAGTCCAGCTGATGCAACAATGTTCTGAATTGTACTTAAGGAAAGTACACCAAACAGAGTTCCAATAATATTACCAACACCACCTGTCAGCATGGTTCCACCGATAATGGAAGATGCGATTGCATTCATTTCCATTCCCATTGCATGGGATGGTGAGCCAGAACCTATATGCAGGAAGTATACAAATCCTCCTAAACCTGCAAGTAATCCACATAATAAATGAGACAGGAATTTGGTTCGTTTTACATTGATACCAAGCATCAGTGCACTTTGGTTATTCCCGCCAACTGCATAGAAGTGTCTGCCCATTTTCGACCAGCGAAGGACACAGAATAATACAATTACCACAAGAATTGCAACTACTGCGCCGATTTCAACATATGCATCAATATATGCACCTCTACGGTTATATGATCCCATTCCTGGGATAATAATTCGCGTATCTTTCAAGGATACTAATACCGGATTCTCTACGTTGAATGGCTGGTTATGTACGATAGTTGTCATACCTCTGGCAAAGAACATACCTGCCAAAGTGATGATAAACGGTTGAATATCTAAATAAGCAACCAAAAATCCCTGTACCAGACCAAATGCAAGACCAATACCAAGTGCAATCAGAATCGCTACAAATACATTGCTTCCCAGATGATCAAAATACATTGCACAACACATACTTACGAGACAAACCACACCTCCGACAGAGATATCAATTCCGCCAGCGATCATAACAAGACTCATTCCGCAGGAAGTAATCAGAAGTGCCGCATTGGCATCTAGGATGTTGAAAAATGTCTGAGCTTTCAAAAATCCGCCACCTTGGAACAACATTGCACCAATATACATGATGAAGAATGATACGATTGTAATGGTAAGAAGCAGGTTTGTATCAGAGAGTCCCTTTAGCTTTGTAAGAAGAGAGCCGTTTTTTGTTTTGTTTGCTTTATCTGCCATGTTAAGCTACCTCCTTCTTCTCAGTGCTGCGCCTTTTCCCAATCTGTCCCAGCTTCTCACGAACAACTGGAGAGCTTAATACAACTAACAGAATAACAACCACTGCTTTATATGCAGAGATGGCATCTGATTTAACATTGAATTTGAGCAATGTGGTGCTAAGGAATTGAATAACATATGCTGCTATAATTGATGCAACAATGTTGAATTTTCCACCACTTAATGCATTACCGCCAAGGGCAACCGCGAGAATGGCATCCATTTCAATATCTTTTGCAATAACAGAATAGTTAATTGTGCAGAGGCGGCTTGTTTTAATAAGTCCACAAACTGCAACACCAAGTCCAAGAATTACAAATGTGATGAACTTAATAAACTGTGGATTTATACCATTTAATCTGGAAGAATTCTCGTTGATACCAACGCTCTGGGTATATAACCCAAGGTTTGTAAAACGAAGAACCAATGCGGTAATAATCATAACTCCGATTGCAATAAAGATTGGTGTAGGAATCGGACATCCTGGGATAAGTCCTCCAAATACTGCAAAAGAAGTGTCCCCAACGATAGGAAGCTGATTATTATTAATCCATGCTGCAATGGAACGACCTGCAGTAAAGAGAATCAAGGTTGCTACCATTGGTGGAATCTTAAATACTGATACAAGGACTCCGTTAAAAGCTCCAAACAGCATAGATGCTACACATGCTACTAAGAAAGCAACAATGATTGGAGTCTGAAGTACATCAGATCTCGCATCTGATCCACAGAGCATACGCAGGATTACACTACCTGCGATTGCTATACCTGCGCCTACGGAAATATCCTGTCCACCGGTCGCTGCCGTAACAAGGGTCATACCGATTGCAAGAATTGCAAGCTCAGAACCAAAGTCTAATATGGTAATGAGATATCCTGTAAGTACTGGATTTCCTAAATTGTTCTCACCCATCTCAATCACATAAAAGCTTGGATCCATAACAAGATTAAAAATTGCTAATATTGCAAGTGCTGCCAGTGGAATAAACATCTGGTTACGTAATATTTTATTTATCATTGCTGTCACCTCCGGCAATTGTACTCATAATCTTATTCTGAGTCAGTTCTTCGCCTGATATCTCCCCAACCATCCTGCGATCACGCATAACAATCAGTCTTGAACAGGTTCGAATCATCTCGTCAGTCTCTGAAGAAATAAATGTTACACTCATTCCTTCTGAAGCTAATTTCAGCACTAATTTCTGGATTTCAACCTTAGTACCTACATCGATGCCTCGTGTTGGCTCATCTAAGATTAAGTATTTTGGTTGTGTCAAAAGCCATCTCGCAAGGATAACCTTCTGCTGATTTCCTCCAGATAATGATTTGATTGGTGTATCTGCAGATGCAGTCTTAATCTCTAACAGCTTAATATACTCTTCTGCCATCTTATTTGCTTCTGCCTTTGTAAATGGATGGAAGAATCCTTTCTTTACCTGAAGGGCAAGAATAATATTATCCCGAACAGACAAGTCGCCGACAATACCATCGTTCTTACGATCCTCTGGCAGATATGCAATTCCGTATTTCATTGCATCAATTGGTTTCGTAATCTTCACTGGTTTGCCATCCATCATAACAGTTCCACCAATCACATGATCTGCGCCAAAAATTGCTCTCACACACTCGCTTCGTCCAGAACCAAGTAAACCGGCGAAACCATTGACTTCACCTTTATGAATTTCAAAATCAAATGGTTTAATTCCTGCAACACTCTGAAGCCCCTTGGCCTCCAATACAGGTGCACCAGCATCCTTCTTATTAAAGGCACTGTTCTCTCCCTTGATATCAGACATATCATCCAGCTCTTTTCCAAGCATTTTCGATACCAGCTGAACACGAGGAAGTTTATCGATGGAATACTCACCCACTAATTTTCCATCACGCAATACCGTAATCTTGTCGCACACTTCATATACCTGATCTAAGAAGTGTGTAACAAAGATGATACCTACGCCTTTTGCCTTAAGATTACGCATGAATCCGAAGAGCTTCTCAACCTCATTCTCATCCAAAGAAGAAGTTGGTTCATCCAAGATTAACACCTTACAATCCATATCTACTGCACGTGCTATGGCAACCATCTGCTGCATTGCGATAGAACAGGTAGATAGCTGCTGGGTTGCTTTTACAGGTATATCAAGTGATCGCAAGATCTTATCTGCTCCCTCATTCATTTTCTTCCAGTTCTGAGCAATCCCTTTTGTACGGCCGATATACATATTTTCAGCAACTGTAAGATTTGGACATAATGTAATCTCCTGATATACAGTACTGATTCCCAGATTCTGTGCATCCTGAGGGGAATGAATTGCTACAGCCTTGTCATGTCCTTTTAGAAAGATTTCTCCTTCGTCTTTTCCATATACTCCAGTTAAAACCTTGATCAAGGTTGATTTTCCGGCTCCGTTTTCCCCCATCAGCGCATGAATTTCGCCTTCACACAATGTGAAATCCACTGCCTGCAATGCGCGTACTCCAGGAAAGCTTTTATAGATATTTCTCATTTCCAATACAGATTTATCTTTCACCAGTGTATTCACTCCTTTACCTTTTTTTCATAAAAGACGCGGAGCAAGCGTATTACTTCTTCCACGCTGCACCGCGCCTTTTCAAATTGCTATTTCAAGTTCAATGAGCCATTAGATTCCGTATGTATTTACATCGTCATCTGTAATTGTTGTAGCATCAAATCCTTTTTCATCCATGATAATTACTTTCTGATCAAGTTTCTCACCTTTTTCAAGTTTGTCAATGATCTCTGTAATGTAGGAAGACTGGAAAGGATTACACTGTCCATCGTAGTTCCAGTTGCCATCTTTTAATTCCTGTAATGCCCACTTGTTGCAGTCATAACCCATGATGATAACGTCTTTTCCAACACCATGTGTAATGTTGTGAGCGTCAAGAGCTTTTACAGCACCTTTTGCCATATCATCGTTCTCAGCATAAATTACATTGAATTTCACGCCGTTAGCGATATCAGCTTCAACGATCTGCTGTGCGGTCTCTGCATTCCAGCTAGCTGTCTGTGTATCAACTACATTCCATCCATTTGCTTTAGCAGCTTCATCCATTGCTTCTGAACGGCCCTTCTGAGCTGCGGAACCCATCTGTCCCTGAATGTGAATAATGTTGTACTCAGATAATTTCTGATCTTTTAACCATGTAACAGCGGTCTCTCCTTCTTTCTTCATATCAGAAACGATAGAAGCTTCATAAAGGCTCTCATCAGCATCGATGGTACGGTCGAAGAGGATAACTCTTGTTCCAGCTGCCTGAGCATCTTTTAATGTTGAATCCCATCCTGCTGTATCTGCTGCAGAAAGGAGTAAGTAATCAACACCATCCTGAATGAATTTCTGAGCACTCTGAATCTGCTCTTCATTCTTTAAGCTATATGCAAACTGTGCATCATAGCCATTCTCTTTTGTAAATGTTGCTTTTAAATCATTAACGTTTGCTGTACGATATCCAGATTCGTTTGGATCATTGTTGATGATACCAACTTTGATTAAATCTGAATCAGATCCACCATCTGCTGCCTGGCTGCTATCATTGCTGGTTGGTTTACTTCCGCATCCTACAAGTCCGAGCACCATCATTGATGCGCATAACACTGCTAATACTTTTCTTTTCATATTGTTCCTCCCACAATAGATTATTATTTAGAGAACCTTCTCCTGTTCTCCATGTATCAACCTTATCATTTTGCATTTTTAGAGTCAATCGTTCAAATCCTGTCTTATCAAGGTTTATCACTTATTTACAATACAAGTTATACATGGTACAATACATATTAAATACATGTTATTCCTTAAGTTTAATATCTTAAGGAATATGTTAGAAAATTTATTATTTTCCTTTATACTCGTATTATTTTTTACACCAACCACCGCTTTGCACCACTTTTCCTGTTGTGCATCTTGTAATTTGTCCATGATAAAGAGGAAAAATTTACAGTAAACGTTGATTTTTTACAGGGATTTTTTTCAACCAAATTGACCACCTCATAATTTTCCCGCGAATAATTTGATATAAATGTTTGAAAATTTATACTACATTTTCGTAAATTCCTATCCCTTACATAATTCGTATTAGGATCACCTGCAAAAATGAATTGTCTTAATCACAGGAGTTGTTTTTTCCCGTTCTCGTGAAATGGGAAGTAGTAAGAACCTCTTTTCCTCTCTTATGATTAGTTCCGTTCGTCAAAGGTTCGAGCAGACACTACGTGCTTGTTCGCGGCTCTGGGTGAATCTACTGGCTTTGTTCTCCCCCTTAATGGGTGTACGAAGGATGAAGGAGGCCGCGGACAACCTGTTCGAGGTCACAACATAAAGATATATGTAATACCTCACTCCGAGTTTTGGGAGCGGCCTCTGCGGGTTTCATCCTGAGTCCACCCATTTAGGGGGAGAAGAAGGCAGTAACTGAATCCCAGAGCCGCGGACAAGCACGTAGTGTCTGTCGAACGCGTTGACGTACAGAACCCTTAAG
>CAZTGP010000035.1:7055-28116 GCA_964613325.1 uncultured Roseburia sp.
GCCGCGGACAAGCACGTAGTGTCTGTCGAACGCGTTGACGTACAGAACCCTTAAGAGGAAAAGAGGTTCTAACTACTTCCAACATTCCACTCAGAGGGAAAAAAGAACTCCTGTGATTAAGACAATTCAATGTTGTTTCTGATAATACGAATTATGTAAGGGTGTGGGATACTATAAAAAGGAGTACAAATATGGCAATTAAGTACAAATGGTTAGCAGAGAAACTGAAAGATGTGATGCGGGGAAATATGGAAAAGGGTATCGATAAATTACCTTCTGAAAATACCCTATGTACCAGATATCACGTTAGCAGACAGACTGTGCGGCAGTCACTGGCGATTTTGGAGCAGGAAGGTCTCATTGAAAAGCGCCAAGGAAGCGGCAGCTACGCTACAGGACTTTCTGCAATTACTTCTGAGAATCAAATTGGAATACTGATAACAGATACACAGAACTATCTGTATCCTGCTTTATTGGCTGATATAGAAAGCACACTTTCCGTAGCAGGATATCATAGCGAAATTTATGAGACGAAAAATCAGATATATATAGAACGAACACAGCTCACTTCCTTGTTGGAGAATCCACCAAGGGGACTAATCGTGGAGCCTGTTATGTCAGCTTTGCCAAATCCTAACCTGGATCTTTACCGTGAATTACAACGCCGTGGTTGTGTCATGGTTTTCCTGCATCATTCTTACGAGGCTCTACTGGATGTTCCATGTGTCAAAGATGCAAATTATCAAGGAAGTGCCCAGCTTGTACAATATCTGCTACAACAGGGGCATCGCAAAATTGGTGGAATTTTCTTGTCGGATATGAGACAGGGAGCCGAGCGATATCTAGGGTTCGTTGAAACGATGCAGATTCACCAGCTTACCGTTCCAGATGAACGCATTCTCTGGTTTACTTCCAAAGAGCAGGAACTTCTACGAGAACAGGCCAAGACAGATTTCCTTCAAGATTATATTCACACCAACATGTCAGAATGTACCGCTGTGATCTGCTTCAATGATGAAATTGCTTATTGGCTTGGACGGGAACTGAATCATGAAGGGTATCATCTGCCACAGGAACTGTCCATTGTTGCTTTTGATAATTCTTATCTGAGCAATGCTGACTGGATGACCTTTACCACGCTTGCGCATCGACCACATGAAACAGGAACTACTGTAGCAAAATTGATCATTGATCGCTTAAAAGGACTTCCCGTAGGTACAAAAGAATTAAGTTGGACCCTAATTACTCGAGAGAGTTCCCAAGCCAATAAAATAGGTGAGTAAGGAGATTAATCCATAGATTTCTTGATACAAATATGTACGATACCCTTTCAGGGCTGTTTATACTTATATTCTTATTTTTTTGTATTGCGATACTCTCTCGGACTACACCCCTGGGTCTTCTTGAATACAAAGCTAAAGTAATGCGGATCTTTATATCCTACTTCAGCAGCAATCTCGCCGCTGGATTTCTCGGTGGAACGTAAAAGCTTCTTAGCTTTTCCCATTCGCTTTTCCGTGATATATTCTACAAATGTTTTCTGCATATTCTGGCTGAAGATTGCGCTGAGATAGTTGGCGCTGGCTTCCACTTCACTTGCCACACTGTTTAAAGAGATGCTCTCATTATCATAGTTATGATCGATGTAATCTAAAGCTCGGCGAAGAACTTTTCCACTGAGATAATCATTTTCCTTCTCTCTAATCTGCAGCGCAGCCTGAAGCATATCTTCAAAATAAACATCGACCTCTTCTGGTTTCAGGTGCATATCCTGCCATGGATTATCCAGCAGATTGATGTGTTCCTCCTGGGTTGAACCAAGAGATTCCACATACGCAATAATTGTAAAACGTATATTGAGCACTATATAATCACGGAACATACGTGATTTCAATGGTTCCTGAATACTTCGCAAATAAGACGTCACAAAGTCGTGAATCTCACTGACTGTTCCATGGGAAAGGAACTCTTTGATAATCTCTGGGTCCATCTTTGCAGAATCCACAGTCTGCAAGTCCTTTTCCTCTGGTGTCGCCAAATCATCTGAAAGTGTCTCTTCTGTAAGGACATGCTGATTTGGCAAAATAAACCGGTACGCCAAATTATGATTTGCACTCTGATAGCATTCCGGCAGCATGCTCAATCTTTCAACCGATTTTCCCACCGCCACATACCAGTCCATTTTGGCATTTTCAGAAGTACATATCTCCTGCACTTTATTTAGGCTGTTCTGGGTCTGTTCCGCAATCTGTTCATTTTCTGCCTTAATCAAGACTCCATAGCAATTCACATTCCAACTGAATAATACAAACTGTGGATGTCTGAGGAAGTAATGCAATACTTCATCCTGTTTTCGCAGAAATGTGCGGGTTTGTTCTTCGGGTGCTCCCGCCTCTTTCTCTGACATTGAGAAGAACAACAAATTATAGCTGGATGCCGTCAGTTCGATTCCCTGTTTGGCAGACTCCTCATATATTTCCTTTACGGAAAGCTCTCCCTCTAGCATTTTCTCAAAGAAGCGCCGGCGATTGAACTGCTCATATTCGTGCATCTCGTTCTGATACTGTGCTTGGTAATCCTGCTGTACCATCTCTTGTTCAATCTTTTCTTTCAGCTCAAGAAGAACCTTTTTTAGACTAAGTTTGGTGATTGGTTTTAATAAATATTGATCAACGCCTACCTCGATTGCCTGTCTTGCATACTCAAAATCATCATATCCGCTGATGATGACTATCTTCATCCTTGGAAACTCCTCACCTACAATTTTACTCAAAGAGAGTCCATCCATAAACGGCATTTTAATATCGGTAATTAATACATCCGGTCTTGTCTGCCGAATTACAGACAACGCCATCTCTCCATCGCCTGCTTCTCCTACAAAACGATAACCATATTGCTCCCATGGGATGATATCCCGGATTCCTTCACGAATTACAACTTCATCCTCCACCAGTACAACTTTTAACATAATGCCCCCTAATATGTACGATTTTTAAGTATTTCTTTTACATTATCTTGTGTTACTACTTGTTCTTCTATATAATTCTTTTTCGGCACCTGCTCCCCTTTTTCGAGTGCTTCAATTACTTGATTTACCAATTCTCCCTGATTCGGATTACATTCAATATCAACGTTAATGATTCCTTTTTCCACCAGCTTTAATGCCGCTTTCACCGCATCAAAGGAGATAATTTCGATATCGCCATCCACTCCTGTGGTCTTGCCTGCATCATGGATTGCTTCCAGGGCACCAAAGGTCATATCATCATTCTGAGATACCACTACATCAATATCAGGGTATGTCTCTAGCATTTGCTTCATAACCTCCCGCCCCTTGGCAGTGGTATATTCTGCATCCGCCATCTCCAAAATATGCCAGTTCGACTTGGAGTCTGCAATCTGTTGAAATCCCTCTGTTCGCCCAATCATGGAAGTTGCACCTTCTGTTCCCTGCAACACCACAATCTGAATGTCCTCCTGATCTCTCCCCTTGGTACTCAGATCCTTTTCCAGCCATTGACCAGCTTCTATGCCTTCTTCTTCAAAGTTCGAACCTACCCAGCTCGTATATAATGAATCATCTGCTACTTGAACCATTCGATCCATCAGAATGACTGGAATGCCTGCTTCCTTTGCCTCCTGTAGTACCGTGTCCCACCCTGTTTCTGTAATGGGAGAAAATACAATGTAGTCCACTTGCTGCGAAATGAAGCTTCGGATTGCCTTGATCTGATTCTCCTGTTTCTGTCTTGCATTATCAAATATGAGAAAATATCCATTCTCTTTGGTAAACGTATTTTGTATGGATGTGGTATTTGCAGTTCGCCACACAGATTCACTTCCCACCTGCGATACCCCTACCACGGTAAGTGTGTCATCGGTTGGTGTAATTGCATCAATTTCTGTCGCCAGTTTCTGAGTCTCTTTCTTCCCCGAAAATCCACAGCCTATACATCCAATTGCTAGAATAATAACAAGGCTCATCCCCATAAGTCTTGTAACATGGTTCCTTTTCCTTCTTGTCATGATATTCCCCTATTCCAAATCCTTCGTATCTTCCAATTTCTGCCCAAGCTTTTGGTTCTTTTCATCGTCTGACATTGGGTGTTCCACCTTGATTGCAGGAATCACCACCTCAATAGTTGTTCCCTTTCCCTTTGTAGATTGGATTGTCATTCCATATTCCGATCCAAAATACATACTGATTCGTTCATTGACATTGGCCAGACCAAATCCTCGTTCTGTCTCCTTACATGGGCGCTTGATTTCTTCTCGAAGTTCTTCTAATTCGTCCTCATCTATGCCTACGCCATTGTCACGTACCGTAAGCCTGATCAATTCGCCTTCCTTTTCCCCATGAATGTGAATATATCCTTTGGAACGCTTATTTTTGATGCCATGATACAATGCATTTTCCACCAAAGGCTGTAAGGTCAGCTTCAGAATCTGATAATCATAGATGACCTGATCCATCTGAATATCATATTCTAAGATATCATGATAACGCATTTCCTGAATCTTCAGGTAACTTGCAATATGCTGTTCTTCCTCCCGAATAGAGATAAATTCCTTCCCTTTACTCAATGTAAGACGGAAGAAATTGGATAAAGTTACGACCATGTTCACTGCCTGGTCTGTCTCATCCGCTTCGATGAGCCACACAATTGTGTCTAATGTATTATATAGGAAATGTGGATTGATCTGCTCCTGTAGGAGGCGCAAATCTGCATGGCGCATTTTCTTCTCATCCTCTTTGATCTTATCAATGAGTGTCTGCATATTCTCTGCCATATTGTTGAAGCCTTCCGCCAGTGAGGCTAGTTCATCCTTGGTATGTACCTTCGCCCGTACTCCGAAGTCTCCTTCTGAGATCCGCTCTGTTGCGTCATATAGAACATCCACTGGATGTAAAATGTCCGATACGATAATAAACGTAGACACTATGATGATAATTGCCAGAATTGCACTTCCAATACTGCAGAATAGTATGAATTCATTCATCTGATTATGCAGTTCTTTCGTCACCGCATCCATACTTCTTGTCTGATAATAGATGTAATACTGAATGTCGTCCTGAATCAGTTCTGTCAGAATATAAATATTGTTGTCCAGTTCATCGATATTCTGATCATATGTGGTTCCCACATCCATACTCGCACGGATGTCATCAACACGCTTTTCTAGCGTGTCAATGTTACGAAACAGACTGTTTAGCCATACTCTGCTCTCTTCATCAGTGGTTGTGTCCATCAGCTTTGTGAATTCGCTTCGCAGCTCATTTATCAGTACATACGGATCCTTTAACGTCTCATCCTCTGAAATATGTTCAAAATCGATATACCCCACCACAAGCTTATAAAGACTCTCGTCCATCTCTTCTTTAAAATTCAAATTGTAATTATTGGCTACTGTCATACTGCTTACAATCTGATCATATGTCCGACTATATCTTGCCATTGAAACTAAGACACAGATGACTACAATCAAAAATGGCAACGCCACTAAGCTTGACAGCATCAGTATCTTCTTTCGAATGGAAAATCGTACTTTCTTCTTCATATTCTCCGTATACAACCCCCGTTGCATTTCTCCCTCGCAAGAATACTTTCATTATAATCTATTTCTTTTGAATATACAAAGAATTCTATTTTTTGTTCTCAATGCACGTTTTCCAGAAAAATCAATACTTGTAAATCATTTCTTTCTACTTTACACTTACTTATATATTTATATTAGAAGAAAGTCATTTTCCATTTCGTGGTGTTGAAACAACCGATCAAATTACAATTACATATAAGGGAGAACTTGATTGAAAGACTTAAAGCATATTTATGAATTAGAAAAATTACTGGAGGACGTGAATCATGATCTTGTGCGGCAGGCTACTTCGGAAGGAAGAATTGCCATTGGAAATGTCTGCTCTCTGATTCCGGAACCTCTTCTGAATCTTCCTGGGTGTTTTGCAGTTCGTCTGCGAGCTCCTAGAACCGGTTCTATGGAAATGGGAACCTACTATATGACAAGTCTGCTCTGTGAATTCTGCAGATCCTTACTGGAAAGAGCCATTGAGGGAGGCTTTGATTTTCTGGATTGTATTATTGCACCAGATGCCTGTGCGCAGATGAACCGCGCGGTGGAGAACATGGAACGTCAACAACTCTGTACCAAAGAGAACTTCTTTGTATCCTATGCGGATGTTCCAATGAAATCTGATGAAACGGCACTGCGCCATTATGTGAAGCAAATGCGTATCCGCGTCTTAGAACCACTCCACGAAGTATATGGCATTGATGTCAGTGATTACGCACTTCGAGAAGCAGTCAGACAGCAGAACGAGATCAGTCGTCTTATTACTGCAATTGGGGAATATCGCAAGGAAAAGTGTCCTAGAATTACTGGCTATGAATTTGCTGTACTTTGTCTTGCAACTTACAGCTGCCCACAGGATTATCTGGTTCCAATTCTGCAAGAGACTTTAGAGGAACTTCAGGGGAGAGAACCCGATGAGACTAATCCATATCGTGCGCGAGTGGTATTAGTTGGTTCTGAAATTGATGATCCATCATTGATTCACCTGATTGAAGATGTTGGTGCTCTTGTTGTTGCTGATCGTTTCTGTTTTGGTTCTTTTCCTGGTCGTCAGGTAATGGAACTAAATGATACCGAAGATATGCTTACTCAAATTTGCAGGCAGTATCTGGAATGGGGACAGTGTCCTAGATTTATGAACACAGAGAAAGTCAATGAACGTCAGGCCTATGTGAATCAACTGGCTAAGGATTTTCATGCAGATGGTATCATATATGAACATATGAAGTTCTGTGATTACTGGGGATATGAAAGTGCCTTGGAAAGTCATGTAATGCGAGACGAATACCACTATCCAGTCTTAGCCGTGGACCGACCTTATGTGGTTGGCAATTCTGGTCAACTGCGTACTCGTGTTCAGGCATTTATTGAGAGTATGGAAATCAAGAAAATTCAAAAAGGAGCTGACCACAATGAGTAAATCATTAGGAAGTGAATCCCTTGGTCATTTTTTCAAAGGTGGAAAAACCGGAACACGTCGTGAATGGCGTGGTATAAAGGACACCTGGTATGATTACACCCAATGGATTAAAATCTATAAGGTCTTAATTCGATTCATTTTAAAAAAGAATAACATCAAAGGCTTCTTTCGCTATCGCTGGATGTTGAATTATCTTGCGGTTCCAGATTTCTTTAACCGCCATACCCTTGGTCTCCGTGATGAGCAGCTTCGCATTGCTCACAAAAGTCTTGGCCTTATTGTTACGGATGTCTGCGATATGATTAGCGATATTTTTCGGGCAGATCCTGCTATTGGAAATGATGTAGAATTCAATAAGAAGATTGTTCTCTTTGACGAGAACATGATGAGTGAGATTATGGATGGATTCCCTAATCTGAAATGGTTGTCTGTTGAAGTCCCAACTGTATATGGTCCTGCTATGATGTCTCAGAAATCTGCTGTTCACTATGTGGATGTCACACAGGAATACGGTGTGCCAAGTGATGTATGTCCTATGCCAGCTGCAGAGCTTGGCGTGGCACTGGCTAAGGATTTCCCATTGATTGGTTCCTGCGCAGTGCAGTGCAATACCACCTGCGACGGAAGTCTCATGGGTAACAGTATCGAAGGTCGCAGCTTCAAAATTCCTACGTTTCAGCTGGCAGTTCCAATCCGTCACACCCAGGATAGTGTACAGGATTATGCAGCAGAAGAGATTCTTAATGCAATTCATTTTATCGAAGAACATACTGGAGAGACCTTTGATTGGAATCATTTCTTCACCTGCATGAAACGATTCAATAAAGAGACTGACATGCTGTTAGAATGGTTAGAATTAAGCAAGAGCAATTATCCACAGGTCATGGGCGTCAGCCTTGCCCTTTATCGCTACGGCGTCTACCAGGCAGCAGGAGGGCGTAATGATCTGTTCTTAACTGTAGACGAGCAATTAACCCAGCTGGCCTTGCAAGGATATAAGAAAAAGCATCTTTGCGCACCAGAGCAACGGCATCGCGCCATTACCTGGGGTGTACAGGCTGCATATTATACTGCTTTCCCACTGTGGCTCCAGAATTGCTGGGGAATTATTCCATTGATTGATATGTTAAGTATGTGCTCCATGAAAAAAGTCAACACGGAGGACAAAGATCAGGCACTTCTGGATCTAGCTTATCTCTATGAAAACATGATTATGCGCAATCGTTCCAACGGTGGATACGAGGTCGGTGTAGAAGCTCTTTGGAGATACTGTGAACAGTTCCATGCCGACATGGTCATTATGTATTCTCATATGGGCTGCAAAGCAATGTCCGGCTACCACGGACTTTTTGAAGAAGAAGCCCGTGCCCGCGGTATTCATCTCATCTGGGTTACCCATGCACTGATGAAGCCAAGTGATGCTACAAGAAGAGATATGCGTACCGAGGTCAACCGCTATATGCGTACGGTATTAAAAGAAGAACCATTAGATCCATCTCTGGAAGAATTCGATGACCACGATGCGTGGTAACAAAAAGGGATTGCAATATTATACTTTTTTCATATACGCCCCGCAAATCGCTAAAAAAGTTGATTTTTCTTACTTTTATGGCAAAAAACGGGGCGTATACCAAAAAAGTTCTTCTCCGCATCCGCTTTTGGCAAAAATTTGGGATGTGAATTTGAACATATTTTCTATACGCCCCGTGAAACATTTAGATTAGACAACTTGCGTGACTTTTGTACTATCTTAATTACATATTTTTACTCGATCTCATAAGGCCAAGTATTAATTCCGCCAAATTCTTTTATGTTTGTATAACCGAGGCTTACAAGCTTCTCTGCTGCTTGTCTACTACGATTTCCACTTCTGCAATATAGCAAAATCAGCTGGTCTTTATCTGGCAAGGTATCCACAACTGATACACTAATTGTCTCATTTGGAATGCAGATCGCATTTGGAATATGGCCTCCATTATATTCTTCTAGCGTACGCACATCCAGTATCAGACACTCTTCTTCTGAATCCATGAGTGCTTTTGCTTCTTCTTGGCTAATCTGTTCATACGTATTTTCGTTCATCTCTGTTTGCTCCTTTTCCTGCTTTCCACATCCTGTTACTCCAAGTAGTATGAGCAGAATTAATAGTAAATAGTATTTTCTCACAAATATTTTCTCCTAGAATTCGATTTCGTTACATGTTCCGTTTGCCCAAAGTGTTCCCCTTGTTAGCTTAATGCATAAAATACAGGTATTCTCATCATCAAAATTATTATGTCCATTATCAATCCATGCTATAAATGCTTTCCGAAGTTTTTCTGCAATTTCTTTATTTTCTTCTTTACAAAAATAGCCAAGATTCTTACCTTCCCCATGTGCTGTGAACCATTCTCCTGCAATTGCCACGGTAGGATTCTTTTGAATCTGCTTCATTTTGTTTGAGAGTGCATATGTAATAATATAAAATGCTCCATCCACGTACACCGCATCTACTTCTCTAACATATGGTATCCCATCTTCTACAGTCGCCACTGAAATTATACTGTCTTTTCCAAAACGTTCATTTAATGCCTGTTCTAATTCTTCTGTTAATTTCATTGTAAAAATCCCCCTTTGTCTCGTCTATTATTATTCCTTTGTAATGTCTTCCTCTATGACCCCATATTGTTTCATAAAGCCATCCATATCTTTACCAGTTCTTTGGTTTTATCGTATGGTGTAGCATGAACCTGCGGAACGTAGAGTTAAAACTCAAAAAGCTGCCGTAATAAATGACAAGGTCATTTATCGATACGACAGCTTTGTTTGTACTTACTATATGAATTTCTCTTACTGAGCCATCTCTAATGCAATCTTCATCATATTTGTGAAGCACTTCTGTCTTTCTTCTGCTGAAGTAATCTCAGGGCTTACAAAGCTATCAGAAATTGTAAGAAGGCATGCAGCCTGTTTTCCAGTAACGTTTGCGTTGTGGAACAAAGCAAAACTTTCCATCTCAACTGCAAGGCATCCTCTCTCGTCTCTTAATTTCTCCCAATATTTTGGGCTTGCATCACTTGGTTGACGATAAAATACATCGCTTGAGTGAATTGCACCTTCCTGCATTGGAATATTCAACTTTTTAGCTGCTGCTCTTAATGCATCATTTAATTCTGCATTTGGGAATGTTTCATCTTTATCATACCCAGACTGTGTCAGTGCGTAAGTGGATTCACTCACTGCAGAAGTCGCAAGGATTACATCATAGATCTTTGCTTTCTCGCTATAGCTTCCTGCACTACCAATACGAATAATACGATCTACATCATATTCTGAGAAAAGTTCATAGGAATAAATACCAATACTTGGCATTCCCATTCCGCCACCCATGACTGTAATTGGTTTTCCGTTGTATTTTCCAGTGTAAGCAAGCATTCCTCTTACCTGGTTTACAAGAACGGTATCCTCTAAAAATGTATCTGCGATGAATTTCGCACGCAATGGATCACCTGGCATTAATACGGTTTTGGCAATCTGTCCTTTTTCTGCTTCATTATGTGGTGTTGGCATATATTTATCCTCCAATAATTTTATTTCATACGTAATTGTTACTAGATATAAATTATATCCTCTAACTACTACTTTCGTCAAATCTTCTATTTTGTTGAAAAGTATCACTCTTATTAGTATGGCTTATTTACACGCCGCTAATCAAAAATCCCCTTAAACAGATTTGAATATTCATACCTGTCTAAGGGGATCACTGCCTGATTACTTCTACTAAAAAAATTAGATGTTTAATAAGTCGCTGAATACTTTCAGTGCACCATCTGTCTCGTGTGCAAGAACACGTTTTGCTAATACTTTACCAAGCTGTACACCTTCCTGATCGAAGCTGTTTACATTCCATAAGAATCCCTGGAACATAATTTTGTTCTCGAAGTGTGCAAGAAGTGCTCCAAGTGTTGCTGGGTTCACATCTTCTCCAATTATGATGCTGGATGGACGTCCACCTTCGAAGTTCTTGTTACGGTTATCATCTGCTTTACCACAAGCAAATGCAACAATTTGAGCTGCTACGTTTGCACAGAGCTTCTGCTGACTTGTGCTGTCCTGAATTACAACATCTGTTCCCATCTGGTTATTCTTAAATCCAACGAACTGAAGAGGTACAATGTCAGTTCCCTGATGAAGTAACTGATAGAAAGAATGCTGTCCGTTTGTTCCTGGCTCTCCAAAGATCACTGGACCTGTTGCGTAATTTACAGGATCTCCAAAACGGTTTACGGATTTACCATTGGATTCCATATCTAACTGCTGAAGATGCGCTGGGAAACGGCTAAGCGCCTGTGAATAAGGAAGAACTGCTGTGCTTGGATATCCAAGTACGTTACGCTCATATACTCCGATTAAAGCATCAAGCATTTCTGGGTTCTTTCTTACCTCTTTGTTCATGGAAAGTTTATCTTCTGCTGCTGCGCCTTCTAAGAACTGTGCGAATACTTCTGGTCCGAATGCTAAGGATAATACAGCTCCACCAACTGCTGATGTTGATGAGAAACGTCCTCCGATGTAGTCATCCATGAAGAATGCTGCAAGGTAATCATCACTCTTCGCAAGTGGTGATGTCTCACTTGTTACTGCGATCATGTGTTTTGAAGCATCTAGTCCAGCGTTCTTTAACGCATCTTTTACAAATGATTCATTTGTTAATGTCTCAAGGGTTGTACCTGATTTGGATACAAGAACGAAAATAGAATGAGTAACATCAATTGAGCTTAATACTTCTGCTGCATCATCAGGATCTACGTTGCTGATGAATTTCGCTTCCATTTTAAATGTTTTATTTTTCTTAGCCCAGTTCTCAAGTGCTAAATACATAGCGCGAGGACCGAGGTCACTACCACCGATACCAATCTGAACAACTGTTGTGAATTTCTCGCCTGCTGCATTGGTAATCTCACCTGCATGTACTTTGTTTGCGAAATCTGCGATACGATCCTGCTGCTCTACATAGAAAGAACGTTTGTCAACGCCATCAGCTTCTACTGCATTTCCTAACTGACCACGTGTCATATGATGAAGGACAAGGCGGTTCTCGCCAGTATTTACCACTTCACCATTGTAAAGAGCTTCAAATTTCTCTACAAGCTGAGCTTCCTCTGCTAATTTCTCAAGTGATGCTAATACATCCTCATCTACCTGTTTTGCGGCATAATTATATACAAATCCCTCTGCCATTGGGACGCTGTAATTTTTAACACGATCTGCTCCACTTTCTCCAGCCATTACTTCAGCAAGATTTACATGATCAACTTTTGTAAGATCCTGAAAAGAAGCAAGCGCATCTAAGTTGTTCCAGGTAACCATAAATAGATTCCTCCTTGTGCGAATTTTCTTTTTTCTTATTTTTCAACCTATGTGATTATACACTTTATTCTAGCGCAGTTCAAGAGTATCAAGGGTTTCCGCACATTCTATTTCAATTGAAGACCATCTTTAAATGCATTTCCAACAATTTCACCCAAAGAAAGATACTTATTATTCACGGGATCAAAGCTTATTGGATGTAATTTGGAAGGATCAATTTTACCATCTGTAAGGATTGTCTCATCTGCACTAATATTGACAATTCGGCCTTTCATTATACCTGTGTTTGGATCATAGCTGATTAATTCGCATTCGAGCGTCATAGGAAGCTCTTCAATCACTGGAGCATCTACAAAATCGCTTTTTGTAAGATGTAATCCTGCTTTCTGCAATTTGTTCGGTTCCTCATTTCCAGATACCATCCCCAAATAATCGCACTCTTTCATATGCTCTACTGTTCCTACACTGACGGAAAATGCTTTCTTCTTCAAAATGCTTTTTACGGTCTTATGACCTGCACTGACATCCATGGAGATCTCATTAGTATCCGAGATGCCTCCCCAAGCAGCGTTCATTGCTTCCCCGCTGCCATTCTCATTGTAAGATGCAATAATTAATACCGGCATAGGATACAGCCAGGTCTTTGCTCCAAAATTCTGTCTCATAATTGCTCTCCTTTCATATCTACCACTTAATTCTACCACCTAATCTTCCATATCATCATTCCCGAAACCTTCCATCATATGCTGATTCCAGGATGCATTAATCTCTTCGAGCTGTTTCTTCTCCATGATTCGATTCCGATCACTTAAGATAGATAGCATCTCATCTGCAATCTCTTCCATAGGAAGTGTTTTGTAATGGGATAAATATCCAATCATTCGGGTTGCTGTGAAGTCCGTATTCAGATTTCTTGTAATGGCTTCACAGAATTCTTCTGGATAGCCGCGGCGTACCATGATGTGATAGAGTTCCATGCTCTTAGGCGATCTTGGTTTCATGTCTGCTCTCCTATTTTAAGTCTTCTTCGGTATAGAATGTTCCAGACATCTCTGCATTAATCTCCGCGATTTCTTTCACACCATTAATATAATCTGCGTAGACATCCCATAGATCCATGTCACAGTCTTCGATCCCATCATCATCTGGAATCCACTGCCTGATTAATGCGATTCTCTGTTCTTTGGTTGTATTTGCAATTGAATAATCTTCCATTTCGGTTACCTCTCATCATTCATTTGCATCAATTATAACATCATTTTTGTTAACTGTAACAAAAGATTTAGTCTCTAACAATAAGTGCAATAATTCCAATCACAACTAATACTGGAAGTGCAACATAAATGAGTCCACCTACCACTAATCCGATTAGAATTAGCGGAAGAAGTATGACGCCAAATACCACTTGTGTGATTCCCCAGGTAGCTTTGACTGCTAAACCAATCAACTTTCCAAATACTACTAGCATCAAAATAATAAATAATAATGTCAACATATGACCACTCCTTTTTCTATGTGTTGTTTATTGATGATCCTATCATAGTCGACGTCCCTTAGAAAAACAATAGGTGTGCGCCAACAGGTGAAAATGTGCTTATGAGTGGTCAAAAATGGCTGGTAAGTGACTTTGCAAATGCAACTCCACTCCCAGCCGAATCATTACAATGAATGCTTACTTTGATGGATGAAATTCTGATATCGAGCCTCTCCTCGGATGAATTCTAGTGACTCATCCGTTTGAATTGATTGCATCAACATTTGTTTCATTTTATCCAGTCCATCCTCTTCTTTGAACTTCATATGGCGATATAGTTTAGATGTTTTCGCCATGTACATAGAATCGAAGGCATCCATCATCTTCTCCAAATATTCCAATGTATGCTCTTTATCCTGCATCTTTGTATAAATTTCGAAATAAGAAGATACTCCCACATACGATCCGAGTTCAAGAACTTCCGCTATCTGACTTACAATCCTTGCGTAAATAAGTGCTTCCTCATATTCGTTCTTCTTACATAGCATATCTATTGTATGCATCAATGTCTCAACCAATGCATTCCCTCGCTGATAGAGCATCTCATCCTGCATCTTCTCTGCTTCTTCATACTTTTCCTGTGCAATAAACAGCTGCACCTGTGTCGTCCTTTTATCAAATCCCATTGGTGGAATTTTATCTAACATTTTCTGTGCTTCTTCATATTTTTCATGATTCATAAGATTCTGTGCCAAAGAAATCTGTGCAGTTTTTGCTAGCTCTACATCATCACAAAATGCCACCTTTTCAAACCATGAAATAATTTTCTCCATATATGTGTCTTTTTTCTCTTCATCCTGGTATTTCATAAGCAAATAGGCATTTAGAATTTGTGCTGACCATAGAATCAGAGTATTGCAATTTGGGAATTCTCTTATCTTTGTTTCTGCTTCTTGAAACACCTCTTCGAATCCTTCTGTGGACATCTTCTCTGATAACTGATTAATAAATTGTCCAACTTCCATTTCTGTAAGATCTTCGTGAAAAGATAATAATGTATCAATATCTATTTTGAGTAAACGTGCTAACAGTGCAAGCAATTCTATGTCTGGATATGAATTACCATTCTCCCATTTATTTACCGCTGGTGCGGATATCCCCAGTTGATTGGCCATTTGTTCCTGTGTTAGATTCTGTTCTTTTCGGTATTTTCGAATTGTTTCATTCATCTTCATGATAACATCTCCATTCCTAAATAAAGCAAGGCCTTTGCTATCTATAGAATAGCAAAGGCCTAACATTACCACAAGTGAATATGGGTTATCTTTTGGTTAAATAGTTTTACCGTTGGTTAATTATTGAAGATATTTCTCTAATATCTCGTACAATGTAGCAGGTACAATCGGTTTGGCAAGATGTTCATTCATTCCCGCCTCTTTTGAAGCCTTCTTATCTTCCTCAAATGCATTTGCTGTCATGGCAATAATTGGAACTGTCTTTGCATCTGGTCGTTCCAAGTTGCGAATGGCAACCGTTGCCTCAAGCCCATTCACCTTTGGCATCTTGATATCCATCAATATCGCATGAATGGAATATGGCTTTGCACTTGCGAAATAAGCAACGCCTTCCTCTCCATCTTTCGCAACGACTACGTTACATCCCACATTCTGAAGTAAACGTTTTCCAATTTCCGCATTTAACGGATGATCCTCACACAGCAAAATCGTTTTGTGATTCAGTATCTTCTCTGCGGTGATCCGTTTCTGATTCTTCTGTTGTTCCTCCTCTGTTACCTTCTCCATATCCGCAATTGGTATGGCAAGATATACACGGAAGGTTGTTCCTTCATTTAGTTCGCTCTCTACTTCTATACGTCCATGCATCAGTTCCACCAAGCTTTTGGTAATGGCTAGTCCAAGTCCGGGACCTGCGTATTTCCCAGTAAGATTGTTATTCTCCTGTGCATAAGGTTGGAATATTTCGCGTCGTATGAATTCTTTACTCATTCCAATTCCAGTATCAGCCACTTCGAATACATCATAGTCGATACCATTTTCATGTTTTTCACATTCCATCGTAAAACGCACCGTTCCTCCTTCTGGCGTATACTTTATGGCATTGGACATGAGATTCGTAAAGATCTGCTTCATACGTTCTTCATCGAAGACTGCATAACGTTCTAAATCAATGTTTTTATTCACTACCTGAAAAATAAGCTTCTTTTCTTCAACACTTGGTCGTACCATTTCTTCCAAATTCTCAATAAAGAAACTACATTTTCCAATTTTTGGCTTCAGTTCCAAGTTCCCTGTCTCGATTCGTTTCATATCTAATGTGTCATTTATCATACGAATCATATATTTTGCAGATGCATCAATACGCATCATATTATTATGAAGTACCTTGACATCCTCTTCCGTTTTTGAAAGCGCTGTCATTCCTAGAATTCCACTCATTGGTGTACGAAGATCATGGCTCATGCGCGCAAACAATTCTGTTTTCTCTTCGGTAGCTTTTCTTGCTTTTTCCAAAGCTTCGGTTAGATTGTTCTTGCTCTCTTCTTGCGTCTTTACCGCATCTGTATTATCTGTTCTGGAGAAGAGCAAATGTCTGGTATCACCATTCAGATAAGACAATGTCTCTTTCTTATAGGTAATCCTTCCATCTTCCTCTTTCACATAATAATAATTCTCAAACTTCTCATTCTCTGATAGTTTCTTTCGTATGTATGAAATACTGTTATGATATAAAAAGGTATCAAAATCCTCTCCTGCATATATTTTTCGAAAATAAGCCTCCCGATTCTCTGGTGCCAGATTCCGCTCCATGTCTTCTTTCCGATAACGTACATTATTTGTATACACTTTATTGGTATGGTTCTGAAGATCAAATACCGCAAGATAATCATAATCATTACTGATCATCTGATTAATCATGTTATCACTGATCACATCGTCGTCTACTATCTCTGAATATAACAGTGCTTCCACATCCCCAGATAATGGATCCCGCAGCATATTGCAAGTAACATCCAGCCACATATAGGAACCATCATCCATGTCAATTGGCAATCGCTCATGAATAATGCTATTGTTACTCTCAAACAATTCCAACTGTCCTTTACGATCAAGAAAAGCCTGTGCTTTCCACTTTTCATCTTCTCCCACTGTATATTTAACAATAAACTCGTATAAATCATCAATATTCTTGCAGGCGCTCAAATCTTTTTTCACCTGATCTGTCATTAAGTCATATCCTAATATGTTCTGAAACGTATTTTGTGTTAGATTCAATTGATAAATTGCTACAGCATTACTTACCAGTTTATTATATAAAGATAACTGTACACGATTTTTCTCTTCTTGTGTTACTTCTTTTCCTATAATTGCAATGTGATGTGGAAGCTCATCGCGCATGATATAGGCAGTACTCTCTAAAACATGAATCTGATGGTCCGATCCCTGAACACGGAAACGAATGCTTCGTTCCAATGGGCCTTCGCTGTCTTGGTTAAGCTCTCTCAGTTTTGTAATTCCAAGTTCCTTTTCTGCTCGAAGCTGATCCTCTTTCAACACATAATTATGAAAGCAGATTTTTTTTACATAGTCCAGATATGGCATTTCATAGATTTGATGATTCCCATCCTCAGAAAAATGGATTGCTTGACACATCTCATTTTCCATATTCACATCCAGATAGGAGACGATAGAGGCATGCAATGCACGATTCATACGGTCTAATGATTCTTCCGAAAGAGATTTCCTTTTTGGAATATCTTTCTCCTTTTCCACAACGATCGTATATGTAGGAATTCCTTTCCAAATGGTATCCTTCGCTGTAACCGAAAAGACCATTCCGTGATCTTCACGGTTTACATAAGTCTTACGTTCTTTATTCCGAAGGGGACAGCTGGCACACATCGATTTATTCCCATGTACCAAATAGCATGGTTGTCCAACTCTATCCTTTACTGTATATTTCTGAGCTGTAGAATTCTCAAAATATACTTCCATTGTTTCACGATCAATAATATATATCCCTGTGTGCTCAAAAGATTCTAAAAATGCGACCATATCATCCTGCAAATCCATCCTCTTAGTACCTCCAGTTTTTTCCTACGTATAAAAATAATTCCTTACTGCAATCCTAGCGCGCTTGCAATGCCGTTTGCATCTGCTCTTGCTAAAGCATCCAATTTATCATCACTACATAAGTAATCACGGTAATCATTTTCACTACTTAAAAAAGCATGTTCCACAATAATACTTGGAATGCCTGCAGATGTACCATTATAGATAATTCCATAATAATCCGCTGGTGATCCATCTGGATATGTTCCATCTCCAACACGTTGTAAAAGCCCTCCATGTTGATCCGCTTCCCAATCATTTGCAAGCGGAATTCCGAGGCCATTGAGATTTGCAATGATGTTCTGTGCCATCGCCAATTCCGTATCATAAAGGCTAGCCACTTTTGTATTTCCTGGTTGGTATCTGCTACAAGACATCAACACCATGCAGCCATGCGCATCCAAATCATCTCTGCTCTTACTATTTATATGTACAGATACAAAATAGTCCGCATTATTTGCTGCTGCATAATTGATTCGATCCGCTAACCCTGGATTGCCGTTTGCATCACGGGTTAGCATTACCTGTACATTGCTATATTGCTCCAAGTAGCCCTTCAAGCTTGTTGCAATACGATAATTGAGATTTTTCTCCTCAATCATCACTCCATCATATTCCCATCTAGTTCCTAGACTACTACCACCATGGCCAGGATCAATGCAGATTCTTATGGTTGGATCTGGCTGTGGAGTCTCTACGATTGGTTCTGGTTCAGGCTCTGGTTCTACCACTTCTGGTACTGGTTCTTGCGGTTGTTCAACAATTACTTCTGGCTCTACAGGTGGCTCGGCAACTACCTGAGCTGGTGTTTCTGTTGTAACTTCTTTCTGCACTTCTATTTCTGTATCCGTCTGATCTGTCATGTTCGCATACTTGTTGCTGGCAAATTGCTTGGCAGACGCTTGTCCAACAACTGCTGCAAATGCAACAAATATTACAATACATGTAATTGGTATTAATTTCTTTACGTACGTTCTTATCATAATGGTACTACTAGTTCTCCTTATGGGTATACTTCTTTAGCGCTTCGAATAATTTATCATAATTTACTGGTTTGGATATGTGCGCGTTCATTCCATTGGCCAGCGCTTCTGCAATATCCTCGGAAAATGCATTGGCTGTCATTGCAATAATCGGAATATCTTGTGCTTGTGGATGAGAAGATTTGCGAATTGCTCTGGTCGCCTCATACCCATTCATAATTGGCATTTGAACATCCATTAATATCGCAGTATAGTAATTCTCTTCACTTATTTCGAATTTATCTAACGCTTCTTTTCCATTCTCAGCAGTCTCAACAATAATCCCCGCCTTTGTCAAAATGCTCACTGCAATTTCGGAATTCATAGCATTATCTTCTGCAAGAAGAATTCGAATTCCTTTCAAATCGAAAGCATTTTCGAGAATTTCCTCGCCTTGCACTTCATATTTTCCAAAAGTGCTCACCAGTAAGTCAAACAAAGTTGACTGAAACAGTGGTTTTGCAATTACTCGATCCACACCTGCCGCTTTTGCTTCTCGATCAATCTCTGTTACATCATAAGCAGTGGCAATGATAATTGGAATCCCTTCCCCACCTGCTGCACGAATCTCTTTTGCCACTTCAATTCCATCACACTCTGGCATCATGAAATCAATAATACACATATCATAGGCATAATCGGTATTGAGTCTGCCGATAAAACGTTTTACAGCGGAAGGGCCATCTGACACTGTATCCGATTTCACTCCAAGTCGATGCAGAATCTCCTTTGCATAAGATTGGTCTGCTTCCTGATCGTCCACAATCAGCACTCGAACCTTAGAGAAATCCTTCTTGTCCTTCTTTTGCATTGCATTTTCTTCCGAAACTCCAAATGGAAGAGTTACCGTAAATGTGGTTCCCTCATTGAGTTTGCTCTCCACCTCAATCGTTCCATTCATAAGTGAGGTTAGATTCTTGGAAATCGATAGTCCAAGTCCTGTCCCACCATATTTCTGTGCTGTTCCTGCACTCTCCTGTTCAAATGGCTTGAACATGCGCGCTAGATATTCCTCAGACATTCCAATTCCTGTATCCCGCACTTTAAATTGCAGCATTACCTGTTTGTCATTCTTCTCTAGCTGAAACACATCTAAAATAACGGATCCCTTTTCCGGTGTAAATTTCACAGCATTGGATAAGAGATTCATCAGTATCTGATTCACTCTTAGCTGGTCGCCCACTACCCACTCTTCCGTAAAACCATTCATATGTACTTCGAAATCGAGATCATGATTCTTTGCTTGATTATAGAAAATAGTTGCAATTGTAGATATTTGCTGTTTCAGATTGAAATCGGTATTTGCAATCTTGATCTTGCCACTTTCTATCGCCGACATATCTAATACATCATTGATAATGGACAATAGATGTTTGGCTGCCAGCTCACTATTTTCCAAGCAATGCTGTACCTTTTCCTGATCCGAGTCCTTCATCTGTGCAATGGTCATATAGCCAATCACTGCATTCAGTGGTGTTCGAATTTCATGACTCATTCGTGACATGAAATCTCCCTTTGCGTGGCTCGCCTCTTCTGCGCGAGTTAAAGCCTCATTGAGCTTTTCTTTTCCACGTTCTAGCACGAACCACATATTCATCTAACTTCTCGATATCTTCTTCGAGTGCTTCTGGCATGTGATATTCACGAAGTGACTTCATAACCTGATCCATAACATCCAAGTTGAAATTATTTGCCGCATGCCTCATACGGTGTATACAAAACTTCATCTTTTCTTTTGGCATTAATGGTTTATTTACATCGTCTTCCCATACAAATTGCTTCAAAAGCTCTTTGTAACTTCTATACTTCTTTAAAAGAATTGGGGTTTTCTCACGAATAAAGGCAGTGGTATCTTGTTCTCCTTCATTGGCATTCCCAGCTTCCTCAAGCGCACCTGCTAGCTTCTCCAACTCTTCTGCACCCATCAATCTAGCCGTATTTCGCAGTGAATGTACCTCTATGGTATAGTCACGATACATCTCTTCTCGCAAGCACTCTTCAATTTTGTGTGAATTTACATCAATTAATCCCGAATTATTCATGAGAGGGCAATTCTCCCTAAAAATTCAGGTTTCTG
>CAZTGP010000036.1:0-27885 GCA_964613325.1 uncultured Roseburia sp.
ATCCTGCGCAGCAGGCGATACAGCCCCAGCCCTAAAAGGCTGATATGGAGCCCCGTCTGGACATGCTTTCTTCTAATTAAATAGCGAAAACTAAAGGGGTAAAGAATAATAACCCCCTAGGTTATCCCCCTTTACCCCCTTTTTCTTACTTTTTATTTCTAATTCGCTCAACCACCCCCAATGTTCTTCTAAAACATGGATGAATTTGAACTTCTTTCAGTCTTGGTGAATCGCTATCCTCTTGATATGCATAAATTACTTTGTTACCACCTTGTCCGCCTCTAATAAAATCACCTACAAAACCAATAGCGTACAATATTTTCATAAATCCCTCTATATCATTGTTTTCAGATAGAGTCTTAAACCATTGCTCTTGTAAATCAACCTTAGAAAAAATCTGCTTAACAATTGGTTCATACTCGTCTTTTGGCAAATGATATTTACTTCTATAAAATTCTTTTTTCCAAAATTCAAAAACAGTAAGTAAACCAGGATACAAAAATTTATGTTCAGTGCATAAATCTTCAAGTTTCCATTTCGAATAAACTTCTTCTGCTTTCTTTAATTTTTCAGCATCTTTAACTGATGTACTTTCTGTATAACACCTAGCTAATTGAAGTAATTCTCTTGGTCTCTGTAATGTTCTATCTAGTAACCAGCCTTTTACATATATTCTTCCTACCTTCTCTGGAAATACTTCATGGAAAATATCTGCAGGAATTTCTTCGCCATTCTCATAAAAATTAAATTTCAATCTTTCTTCTAACAAATCAATTAATGAATCACTGTTCCAATTTATGTATTCACAATTTCGGTATTTATCACTATGCGTTGTAATGCTCATTAGCACATCATACATGTCATTTCTGACACACACAAATATGTTAACTTTATTATTAATTAGAGATTTCATATAGTTTATTGAGCTAAGAAGTCCAAGTAAAAGATTATTTGCAATAACTGAATTATCCCATCCCAAATCTAAATCATCTATAATAAATGTAAAGTTGTATCCTTGTGATACTAATTTTTTAATGTGATAAGATAAGTTATCAATTCCTAATTGTGCTTTTATTTGATTCTCTATATCTAAGCCAAATTCTCCGTATTCCCCGGCCTTTAACTTAATACTTTTCAATGCGTTTGCAAGTGATTCAATAAAATCTGGATTGCTCATTTCATACTGTTTTGCTAAATTTCTTGCATATTCCTCACTTGCTGAACTTTTCTTTCCTTGGCACAAATCTCCAACATTCAATATCGCCTGTCTAAATAAATACTGACACCATAAGTTCTGATAAAAAACTTCATTCTTCAAAATTTTTTCATCATCTGTCTTTACTCCTGAGATAAATGAGTAATTGGGTGCCGCCTCTACTATAATTTGGTTATCTCCACGACTATTCATATAATCATGTAAATATTTTCTAATAGCACTTTTTCCAGCACCTTTTCGTCCAACGATAATTGATTTTGATTGTTTCACCATTCTTTCTATTTTTTTTGGTTCAATGAAATATTCAAGAAGATTTGTATCGTTCTCAGCACTTTCATCACCCCAGTATATGTCTTTTAAATCCATAATAAAGAAGTTCTCCTTTGTCTTTTCTCATTTTTGAATTATATCACACATGTAAAACAAATATTTTATTTCTCTTGAATCTGTTCTAGCCTATTTATAATAAATAGTGCGAAATCTTTTGAAATCTGCAGTTTATCATTGCCCCACTGTAAAGATCCAATTGTATCCGTTCCAACCGCTGTTATATGCTTTTCTGGATTCTTCTCAAGAAATTCTTCAACTAAATCTTGCGTCTTCAATTTATAGTTCCACCAATTACCACTAAATTTGCCCGAGTGGCATTCCACATGAATTTTCCAAGGCCATCGGTCATCATCTCCCCACTTATCATAGGATGCCTCTTCATCCGAAACTACATAATATCCAACAATATTACTTGGACCAACACTGTGGCAAATCAACACATCACCCTTATTCATTGTTTTCGGATTGTTGTTAAATCCTGTAACATCGTTATCTCCTAATGTCATAGGTTCTATAAATGGTTCTTTAGAAGTACCAACTGGCTTTATATAAAAATGCTGATCACCATTCTGTGTGCCTGACGGTTTTTTATCTATGAGTTTCTTTGCTTTAAAACCATCCTTCTTACTTTGAGGATGATTCTTTATGTATAACAAGGCTTCTTGATTCAGAATCACTAATGCCTTGTCTGATAAATCATATGTAGATAATGTCATTATCATCTCCGCCATTATTTTCTGCTGATCTGCATCCTCAATTGAAATACCAAACTCATGATTCTTTTCTAACCCATTTCCTGTAAAATTACCTGAGGTTATTATAAATCCTTTCGGTTGTACTGCTTTGTAAAACAGGTATACCTTTCCATGTAATTCTTCATCAATTTTAATTATCAAATCAATTCCTTGGTCTTTACAGTATTCCGAAAATTCATATAACGTTATCGCCTTTTGTGCCGTATCATCAAATTTATCCAAAGTCGTATAAACCGTAACATTCTTGATAGACGGCATCTGCTGCAATAAGCAGCCTATTTCTTCAGATAAAAATGGTGCTGCAATTATCAGTGTATCTGACTCCTTTGCCATCTTTTTCATTTGCTTAAGATGGTTTGACTTCTTGTTGTTCTGCAATAACTTAAATTCCATGATTCATTCACTTCCTTTGACTCAATCTGTATTCTTCCAATAATTTATTTAACACTAATCCTGTATGAAGCCTCTTCTTACATTCGGCCGTATCTAAATCATTTGATGCCTGAATATATGAATATCTATCTTCTTTTGAAATACTATCAGCAATTTCATCTTGATGCCATTCGATATATTTTTCAAAATTTAACTTTTCTTCTTCTGTTTCATATAATAAAACGACATTCATCAACTCTCTATTGGCATAATGTGCCTCTTCATCATCACCATCAAGGAAAAATCTATATATTTTATATGTATCACTTCCAACAATGTAGTATTTGTATGTAAATTTATGATCCATACCATAATTATCATATCCTGCGAACCCCCAAGATGGAGTAGGTACACGATATCTTCCACCATCAAGAATCACCAATTGATATGTATCTAAAACAGTATTACCAGACTTAACTTGCAGCTGTTCATACATTGTACTCTCATTTGTCATTGCATAAGCGTAAAATTCAGGTTTGACTCTATCATCATCGTCATCAATAATTTCTAGTTGATACTCTGTTTTGTAAACATTGTAGTATGTATATCCCTGTTGTTTCCAATCCAAAGGACATAATAAACTATCATATATATATTCTAGCGGTGTTTTTAGCAAGCCAAACCTTTTCTTCCACAGTTTTTCAATATCGGAAATATTAGCCATCCCTCGATTTGGGGTGTTTTTATCGCCAGTTCTCATATATACACATCCAGCCATCATTTCACCGTAATTCTTTTTGAGATAGATTGGTGTCAAATCTGTATTATTTACAATCAGTACATCCACTTCCACTCCATTTATCGAAATTGTTTCTACTAAAATATCTGGCTTATAATCACCGGCAAACCATATGTTATCTAATGCTTCAAGAATGTCTGCCTGTTTTCTGCGTTCCTTTTGCATTCCTACTACATTTCCGTTATCATCCACACCAAAGAAAAAATAGCAATTTTCATCGTGTGGTGTATTGGCAAAGCAAATAATATCTTTAAGCAAGTCAGAAATCTTCTCGTGCCACTCTTGTTTGTAGTCCCAGAACTCCCCCTCTTTTCCTTTTTCTATTAGTATTTCTGCTATTCTATTTAATGGTAAATATTGAATGCTATTCATTGGTATCTCCTTTTTCATCATCTATCTTCTTGCTACTTGTTCTCTTTTCCAATTAATCAACTTAACTAATCCAATTATGATAACTAAGAAAACTGCAGCTCCTAATATACTCCACCAGACAAAAGCAGGAACATTAACCATCCAATTATAGATTCTTATAGCAGTTGCAAATGCATAGTAAAGTACAACAAACACAACAAAACGTACTATCCAGTGCAGAATATGCCCTGCGCTATATCCATCAATTAAATCAGCATGATAAAACCACCCAACAATGTTATAAGAGATCATATACGCAATCACACCAACCACTGCCATAATAATATAGTTATCTATCGGATTTTCTAATAAAGAGTATGAATCAGTTAAGTAATCAAATAAAAATTTAAGCATAATTTCTCCCTTCAAAGAAGTATTTCTATACCCCTTATTATAGATTATCGCATATTAGGTGTCCAATAAACATCCCTTCAAAGTGAAAAACTCAACCACAAAAAAGCTCTGTACTATCTCCATTACGAGAAAAAGCGGTCACCATAATGACCGCTCCACCGAACTTATGAATATTTATTTTCCATTTATCCAGTTATATTTATCTTTCTTAAACTCTTCAAAAAATTCTTCCTTGTCATTATAATGGTGTCCTATCAGATTTGGTCTGACTTCATCCCTTACAGACATAATCAATTCCTCTGAGGCTTCATTATCTACAAGTGCCATCATGGAAAGAACATATCCTGCATACAGTCCATCTAAATAACCTGTTTGATGCAAATTATGAATTAACAATTCATCTGGCAATCCAGCATAGCCTTTTGGAACAAGACCTTTTTCTACAAGCTGACTAGACCATAAAGCTACCAATTCCTCTTCATTTTTCTTACTAAACAATTCCTCAAGATTGATTCCCTGTATTTTCTCTTTAGCAAATTTGGAAATAACGCCTATAAGCATCTTGCCCATCTCTGACAGTTCATGATTTGCAGATTCCTTCATATCATCTACTACACCTTCGCCCAAATGTACAGCTTTCTTGGTTTCTGACATTTAATTTTACCTCCCTTATAAATTCAAAACTATCTGCGTTCATTGTAACATTTTTTTGTGTCCTAAGCCATCAATATTTCATCAGAAAAAGGCGGTCACCGAAGTGACCGACCAGGTTGGTTCTTATAGAATTACTGTTGCACTGCTACCGTCCATAAAATCAAATCTGTACTTCTTTGCTCCATATATTATGACCTCTGTCACAATCAGCTGTGCAAGTTCTGGCACATATTTCTCTTGCTTTCCTTCCTTGATAATTCCAAGCATCTGATTCGCTCGTATTCTTTGTAGCGGTGTGCCTTCCAATGCTATCCTCTGCAGTTCTTCTCGATAATTCCTTGCAATAATCTCATTGATGGCTTTCACAAATCCCCGTTCCAAATCCCTATTGTCTACAAACTCATTCTTGCAGGTAAGTTTCCCATCCGTGCGGTGGTTTTTGCATTGCCATTGTTCAATACCACGCCTCTTCCATGAGTGCTTTGTGTAAGAATACCCACATTCTCCGCAAAACACTCTGCTTGTGAAAGGATTGCATTCTGCACCGTAGACATATTTTGCAAGACCGTGTGCCATCATGAAGTTTTCTCTTCTCTCGAATTCTTCCTGCACCGCTTTCCAAGTGTCCTTATCAATAATACCCTTGTGGCTGTCTTTCACATAAACCTGTGTAACCTCCCCCTTATTCTTGACCTGCCTTTTGGTAAGAAAGTCAGCTGTGTAGGTTTTCTGTAGTAGTGCATCCCCCATGTGCTTTTCATTTTTAAGAATTCCAATCACTGTTGATGTATACCATTTGGTCTGCCCACTGCACCCTGGCACTCCTTCCTCTTGCAATTCCTTGGCAATCTCCTGTGGATTTCTCCCCCAAATAAATTCATTATAGATTCGCTCCACCGTCTTTGCCTGTTCTGGATTAATTATCAGCTTGCCATCTTCGTCCTTGTCATATCCGAGGAATTTAAAAGTATTAAGGTGCATCTCTCCATTCTTGAACTTGGTGCGGATTCCCCATTTGCAGTTCTCCGAAATGTTCCTTGATTCATCCTGTGCCAGCGAACTTAATATGGTAAAAAGCAACTCTCCTGTGGAATCAAGTGTATTGATATTTTCTTTTTCAAATACAATCCCGATCCCAAAGTTCTTAAGCTGTCTGGAATATTGCAGACAATCCTGCGTGTTTCGTGCGAATCGGCTGATAGACTTTGTAATAACAAGGTCTATTTTTCCAGCCTCGCAATCTGCAATCATCTTTTTAAACTGTTCTCTTTTCTTAGTATTTGTTCCGCTGATACCTTCATCTGCGTAGATGCCTGCCATTTCATAATTCTGATGTTCACTGATGTACTTGGTGTAATAAGCTACCTGTGCATCAAAGCTGTGTAACTGATCTTCATTGTCGGTTGATACTCGGCAGTAGGCTGCAACTCGGAGTTTCCTAACTGTCCTTTGATTTGTCTTTGTTGCCTGTCGGCTTTGTGCTGGAATAACTGTAACGCTTCTCGCCATTTTTCATTACCTTCCCTTCTATAAAAATATCTTTTGAAATATCCCATCCCCTTACAATGTCATCAGGAACCCTGACACCCTTGCAGAATTTACTGCTATGGTGCTTGTTACCGCTGCAAATCCAAGTGGTCTTATGGTTCTTTGTATTGACGCATCTTGTCAGCTTGTAACCACAAGATGCACAATGTAGGAATTTGTGATATGGATAATCGTCTTCATTTACCTTCTGTGGGGTCTGTCTAACATATTTCTTTTTCTTATGCCGTCTTTTCCAGGATGACTCCTTCAAAAAAGAGAACTCTTTATATCCCTTTTCCATACTGTCCAAGCGGATATAAATGTTCCCTTCAAAATTCCAATCCCTTATAATGCTGTCCTGCACATTGATGCCTTCGCAGAAACACTTACCATATCGTTTCTGTCCGCTACATCCCCAGTTCATTCTGTTTCCGTGGCTGTAAACCCTTGGATATAATGGGTATCCGCATTCGGCACAAAACAGGCTGTTTCTGTATGGATAATTCTCATCATTCATTTCTGCCACAACAGAACCTGTTGCAAGGTAATCCCTCTTTTTTTCGATGGAATCCTGTGCCTTTTGCCATAACTTTGGGGAAACAATCGGCAAGTGGTCATCCTGAATATACCAGGCATCCACCTGTCCCTTATTCCTTACTAGCTTTCTTTCTTCATTCACATAATGCTTATGCATGATGTAATCACCCTTGTAGATTTCATTTTCGAGCAGTCGGAATACGGTACTGTCCGTCCAATCCGCTCCATCCACAGTTTTCATGCCATTATCATTTAGGTATCTTTTAATAGCTGCTGGGGTATAACCATTAGCTGCCATTTCATAGATATTCCTTACCCATTTTGCTTCATCTTCCTTTGGAATGAACTCTCCATTCCCGTCTTTCTCATAACCAAATGAACGCTCTAGGTACTGCACTGGTATGCCTTGCTCGTATTTCTTTTGATACACCATCTTCGCTCCAATACTTCCGCTTTCACTTTCTGCCTGTGCAAAGGCTGCAATAATGGAAAGCATCAGTTCTCCCTCTCCCGAAAGGGTATTGATGTTCTGCAGTTCAAAAAAAATACCAACATTCAATTCTCGAAGCTCTCTGGTAGCTTTCAGAACAATGCTGGTATTTCTTGCAAAACGGGATACTGATTTAGTTAATATGAGATCAATCTTTCCTGCACGGGCATCTGCTAACATCTTTTGCAGACCTGGACGTTTTTCTTTAAATCCAGAAATCGCAAAATCGTGATAGACTCCTGCGTATTCATATTCTGGATTCGCCCTGATAACACTTTCATAATGGCTTATCTGGTTTTCCAACGAATTCTCCTGTTCCTCGGCATCCGTGGATACTCGACAATAGGCACAGACCTTAATCTTCTGCTCTTTTCTTCTCGTTGGTTCTATGACCTTAATTCGCATAAGTCTTCCTCCTTCCTGTTTTGGTAGTCTATATATCACTCTAAATGCCCATAATAGCAAGTCATTTCTGACCTGTCCTTTCACATTTCTCTACTTGGTAAAAGGTGCAAAAAATATGGCACGGAAGGAAACACTCCAACCGTGCCATAACACATTTCTATCCTAAAAGTTCATTGACTCTCCCCTGGATAACGGAATAATTATATCCAGCATTCGCAAGCCTCTGCTTTCGTTCTGCACCATTGCCCCATTCTCCACGAATGACCTCATTTGTGATTTCATCCACAGACTTTACAGTGGGTTCTGCATTCACTCCCAACTTCTGATTTACACGATTCTGCACTTCCGAATAATCGTATCCTGCATTAGCAAGAGCGGTCTTTCTGTCCTCTCCATTGCCCCACTGTCCTGCAATGACTTCATTCGCCACATCATCAATTGATTGAGAACCACCAGCCGATTCTCTTGTATCCCACTCGGTAAGGTTGTACTGCTCGATGATGGAAATAACCTTGCTGATATAATTCGGATCTGTTGCATAAGCTGCCCCGTCCGTAGTATGAATCAGCTTGTCCACCGCATCCCTGTAATCAGAGTTATTCAGGGCATTGCAGTATCTCTTGGTATCACGAAGAAAATCATAATAACCTACCACTGCACTTGCTACATTCGGATAACTTCTGAAAGAATCCTGAATCTGCACATAGTTGCCATTATAGTATTCTGATGTAGTGGCGGTAAATCCACTACCCTTAATACCAAAAATTGTCCTTGCTTCAAGATTCCACCCCGACTCAAGTGCTGCCTGTGCAATACACACTGATGGAAGAATCCATTTCTCACGGCTAAGATACTCATTTCTTGCCAGTAACCCGATTGTGTTAATAAACTTCTCTGTCTTTGTACTCATAATAATGTACCTCTCTTTCCATTTAAAAAGGAGCGGTTTTCCCGCTCCCTACTCCTTGGTTTCTGCATCATTCTTTAGCTGTTCCAGGACATCCTTAATCTTCTGTGGAACTGGAAGACCAAGTAATGAAGCATTTTCAACAATGCTGATACCCTCATTGGACAGGTAAAAGAAAATCACTGCTGTTCTTAGGACATTCCCCGTCTGAATGATATGCACATCCAAAATGTGTGCCATACCAACAAGGCAGAAAATAACCACCTTGCGACAGATTCCCTTAAAACCAACCTCACTGGACAGCTTCTTCTCCGTAAATCCGACCATCACTCCTGTGATGTAATCAATTACCACAAAGGTAATCAGGGCATATAAAAAGCCGTCCAGACCTCCGAAGAACCAACCCACAGCACCGCCAATGGCGGTAAAAATGTACTGTGCGACATTTACCATATTCTTCATAGCAAATACCTCTCTTTCTTAATTTTGTGTATGAAAAAAGCAGCCACGTTATTGTGACTGCCTGAATCATTGATTTATTCTTCTGTTACTGTGTAAGTAATCTTCATTGTCTTATCTGCAGTTTTTATTACTGAGGTAGACAGATTATTGATGGATGCAAGATAAGGTGTCAAAAGCCATAAATTCTTTCTTGCATACCGACTGTCATATGATCCAAAAGATAATAGATATGGACCATACTGGAACAGCGGTGTGGTTGTGTAATAGTAATTCGCTATGTTAGCGGTATGGATAACTTCATCATTGGTATTGATTCTAAAATCAGAGCCGATAACCCAGTCACCTATTGTCCAGATGTTGATGCATCCGTTCTGGTAACTTGTACTGCATCCCGAAAAGTTGGAAGTGAATCCAAATTCTATGAGTTTGATATCTGCTGCATTATTCAGATTAATCTTATACATCCCTTTTTTGTTATAGGCCATCAGATAAAGATATCCATCCATAATGGTAGAATAACGATAAATATATGGATTATTATCAAAGTAGCAGCTCTGTCCATTGTTATAGACCTGCACTCCTGTGAGTGTCCATGTTCCTTCTGAAAATGAAAAGTCTGATTTTCTAATCTTGATCCATTTTAAAGTGCAATTTCCACTACTGTTTGCATCATTCATAAAACCATACCAGAATCCATCTTTTCCATCCTGAAATGTGTAATTCGAATAATTGTTAGATGGATTTGGCATCAGAAAAATATTAGGAATAACCTTCTGCTCATCAAGAATTTCATCCCCTTCTTCATAAAGAGAGAAATTCAGCCCCACCTGTGTGAAGCACTTTCGAATCTTTCGAATCACAATTTGATTGGAAGTATTCATTCCTATCGACCAGAAATAATTTCCTTCAAAATTGACCTCGACTGCAAATACATAATAGGTGCGAATTACCCCTGTCGGATATGTTCCCACCTGTTTTACTGTCCATACTCTGGAACTGTTATTATACATATCCCCGTGGTATCCGATACCACCAAACTTATGTGTCAGTGCAACAGCCGTAATCGTTCCATTTCCCTGACTTGTAGTGAAATCCCATACAAACTTATAGCCTCTTTCCAATTTTCCCGATTCAGTAAGATTCAGACTTCCTCTCATAACATCAGCTGTGGCATTAACATCATTGGATGCATAACCCACACATGGATTTGCTGATGGAGCATAATAAGAATTCGCATCTTCTTCCAAAGAATCCGAAAACAAAAGAATGCCACCAATACTGTTCGGGCATATAGGAATCATATTGGTATGAAAGTCTGCCGTATTACCATTCAGATAATAAAGCATCCCTTCAATATTTCTGCTAAAAATATCATTTAGGACATTGGTCATCATATTCTCTTCTTTTACAATTTCCTTCTCTCCCGTCCTGACATCCGTTAATTCAATCGTTGTGATACCTTTCATGTAGCACCTCCTAATTCACATAAGTAATAATAAGGGAATTTAAATAACTCCCCTCCAGTAACACAAATCGGAACATATAATGTCCCGTTGTCATAATTTCAGACCATGCATCCGTGGAAATATCATCCATTGCAGATGCAGACATTCCACTCTGCTGTTCTGATAGCACTCCCCATTTTCCATTTACATAAGCGAGCCATGTCACTCCACTGTCTACTGAAACTGCAAACAGGGTGTTCTCATCACAGTCTGCTTCGACCTTCTCCACTCCAATGATGGTTTCATCTGTCATGGACACATCTTCTGTAAAAATCGTCTGATTAAAAGGGAGTGCTCCAACCTCCATAGTAAAATGCAAAATTTCCACTTCATCATTGTCCTGCCAATATAAAATGCCAGGATTTCTAAGCTGCATCAGCAGTTTAGAATCTGGCACTTCTTCAAGTCCATATTCCAGAAATACATCTGCAGTAAGTTCTTCCACTTCAATTTCTTCAAGTGTTCGTTCTCCCTCATCTGTATCTGGCTCTATCACTTTATAATATTTTCCATCTTCATCTGTAATCAGATAACGTTCATCGAATGGTAGCAGCAACTCATACTTTTCATAACTGATCTCATAATCCGTTCTATCTTCATTTGGGATAAAGGATACGAATGTTCCTTCCCCACCCGTAAGAACATATGATTTGTTCCCAGAAGATGTGGCAATATAACTACTTCCGTAATATCCCGTGCTTGTTGGTAGGTCAATCAGATAAAGCATAATAACACCGTTATCCAGGATGATGATTTCATATTTCAGGGCAACATCCGCAGAGGTACTGTTGTATTGTGAATGCCCTTCCCATCTCAGCTTTATGAATTTATAATAATCAAATATTGTCCCTTCCTGTCGGTAAAAATACCACATCTTCGTATCACGGTTACCAACCGCCAATTGGGCTACATTACTGCCAAACCCAAACCAGCTGTTTCCGCTGACATAGATATTCTTCACTACATTATTAAAAAAAGTGAACCAGTCAACACCCGAAAAGGTCATGGTGTCATCATCATGGCTGACATTATTGACAAGTACTTCCATTCCTTCTTTTGTACCTATCAGTTCATCCAAGCTGTTATAATCTGCCATTGTTTTTCACCTCCATCGTATCAACCCTTGCAAACTGGTCTGTATCCATAATCATTTTTGTTACTTTACCTCTGTCAAACTCAATTTCATGACTTTCCGACTTATAGGATAAGTTTAATACGAACTGATCAGCTGCAAGAACATAGCGGTTGTCATACTGCATTCTGCCCTTATCCGAAGTATCAATCGTTTCCCTTGTAACAACAGGATTTGCTTTTACTGTTTCTGTCAGTGATGTAACTGTGATACCGCCGAATGTAATCGGAACAACTACATCTGCAATCCCCCTTGGAATTGGAGTCTGCTGTGATGTCTGTACTTTAGTTTCGTATCCCACAATACTTGCAAAATGATTGAATGGAATAATGGATGTCTTATCTTCAAATTCCAATCGTCCATCCCACGTATTATTGGCACTCAGTCCCTGTCCAGAAATAGTTGCAACACACTGTCCTCTGCCAATTGTAGCTGAACCATCTGTTATCTTCATCCATACCTTAAAGGTGTTATAAGCATTAGATTCCAGTCCGTTTAAGGGATAATACAAATTAATAATGTGCTTTCCACTACTAAATGTTTCAATCGGATAATAGGTGGTCAGTTCGTGATCATTGATAATATAAGTAACAGTCAACACTGCCTTCCCATCGTCCTTCCATTGCAAATCAAAGGTTTCATCTGCCGTAGTAGGTTTTGACTCTGTATTCATGGCGGGTATTGTAATCGTTCCTGTCGCAGTACCTGATTTTTCTATCTGGTCTGCTTTCACTTCCATCAAGATGGATGCATGAAACTGTGCATCCGTATTCTCATTGGATGCAAACTCGATACTGACAATTTCTGCATTGACACTGCTTAATGTAAATGCAGATGCATTCATATAGGTGTGGACTGCAATCTTCCCTGCTTCAATCTGATTTATGAGACCAGATATATTCTTGTCATTCTTTGATTTTGCCTCTGCCATCCTTGGGTTCTTCCCTACACATTTGATGGTATGCTTTCCATTTACTTTGTACTGAATGCTTGTGACACAGGTTATCTGATTACCGTCTGCATGACCGCCTGAGAACGTGATAATGTCCCCTAAGTCCATCGCAGGATTTCCAATGGTTGTAGAATCAAATGGAACATAATTGATGGGAGCAATATCGTTTAATATATTGGTACACAGTTTCTGCCTTGTTTCCTTTAAACCAAATTGTAATAACGGATTCACTCCAAGGTTCATGGTCAGTCCATCGTCTGGATCCAAGGCATAATACTCTGCTGTTTCCGTCATTTTATTAGTGGAATTGATAGCCGTATACTTTGTCACAAAATCGGAAAAAGAACTGGAAAATCTCTGTTTATTGGATATATCCATAATAGATTGATTTCTATACTTTCTCAGTTCCAGTTTTCCTACACGATTTATGGTAGCAAAGCACCCAAGCACCTGTGCCACATAGAAAATTAGGTCTCGCCATGTTTCGATATCATTTTCAGAATAAATACCAAGAAGTGTTGTTCCATTTGGCATGGTTTCTATTTCTTCCTGCGTATGGGCAAATTCCACATCACATTCCTGACACGCAAGCATCAGAAGATCAAAAGCAAATCCACTCGATACCTTATTTGTGAAATTCGCTTCAAATCGGAGCATATAATCATATGCTTTGATTTCAAGACAATTAATGGTTCGGTTTGCTTCACTGATTTCAAAAATCCCCATAGGCACTTCTTCATAAGTGTCTGCACCAATATCTAGCCAGAATGACAATGTTACAATTCCACCTTCCAATGTGTATCTGTCGATTTCGGAATACAGTGTGATGCCAAGTTCTGCAGAATACACCGAGCCAATTTCTATCTCATTACTTCCACAGCATTGATTGGAAATATAGCCTGAACCCTTAACAATGTCTTTATTTGCAAAAGGATATTCTTTCTCATCATTTGTAGTAATCTTTCCTGTCCAGTAATAATTTCTGGTGTTATCCTGGATGGCCTTCTTGAATTGTTCGCTGACAGCATACATCCGCTAACACCTCCTAAAATTCCTTTAATGTGAAGGATACCTTCCACAGTCCCTTGTAGGATGTATCTTTTACAAGGCTTGCCTTATATCCATCCACATACATTTCCGTCTGTTTTATTTCCAATGTATTTGGATCAAAGAAATCCACCATAATGGAACTCAGCTGTTTGTACTGCGTGAATTTCTTAAGCCATGCAGGGGAAACATTAAAAGAGACAGGAATCGAATAGACCCCTATCCTCACAATATCCCTTTGTGTTGTTCCAGCCTCTGTTTCCCCGCTGGCATCAGATTCCACATCCTTCATCTCCACATCGTAGGATTCAGGCATTGGGATGTCTTCATCATTAAATTTCAAATATTGAATATATGCCATTACCTTCCTCCACTTCTTAGATTCTGTCTTGTCTGTGCATTTACAACCACTTCATCAAGTAATGTTCCACCGATATAAACAGGAATGGAAATATCCCCACCACTTGCCATCTGTAGCTGGTCAATACTTCCCAGCACATTTTGTATGCCTGTCATAATTCCAGACAGTGCATTTGTCTGTGCAGTCTGTGTAGTCTGAATTGCGCCTGGTGTAATATTGGGATTCACAACCATATCCGATGCGACTCCTTCCACAGCATCAGCCACAAGACCTTTACTCTTTTCGATTCCCTTCGCAAGACCTCCCATGAAGTCAGGCATCCAGGATTCATAATCAGTAAGTGGTCCCTCATCTGGCACGGAGAAGTGAAGGAACGATTTAATCTTATCTGCTACCCCCTTTACTGCATCTCCCACAGCACTAATACAAGACTTAATACCATTTACAATACCCATGACTAAATCCTTGCCCCAGGTAAAGGCTTGTGAAGCAAGTCCAGTAATGTGGTTCTTTACATTCGAAAATCCACTCTTTACGGCATTTAATACATTGGTCATCGCACCTTTGACCGCATTCACAATTCCATTAAACACACTCGAAACAGCAGATTTAATTGCATTCAGCACGGAAGATACTGTTGATTTGATGGTATTCCAGATGGTGCTGATGGTGTTCTTAATAGTATTCATAATCGTAGTAATGGAATTCTTTACAGCTGTGAAATCTCCCGTAATCAATCCCTTAATACCACTGACCACCGCCTGTACAATCGTTTTAATTGCATTCCATACTGTAGTAAATATGGTCTGAATTGCTGTCAGCACTGTGGTAATAACCGTCTTTATTGTATTCCACACCGTTGTAACAACTGTCTGTATTATAGTCAGAACCGTCTGAATAATCGTCTTATAAATATTGAAGTACGTTGTAAAAATGGTTTTTATCACTTCAAATACTGTGGTAAAGACTCCCTTGATTGCCTCCCATATCGTAGTGATCACAGTTTTTATCGTATTAAATACCGTTGTGATGATGCTCTTATACAGATTAAAATAAGTAGTTACCAGTGTTTTAATGATTCCAAACACTGTGGTAAAAATCAGTTTGATTGCATCCCACACCTGTTGGAAGAATGCTTTGATAGCATTCCATACCGTAATTGCCACTTGTTTCACATTTTCCCAAAGGTCAATCCAGAACTGCCTGAATCCCTCATTTGTATTCCACAAATAAATAAAAGCAGCTACCAACGCTGTGATTGCTGCAATAATTAAAACGATTGGATTGGCAAGCATTGTTAAATTCAACGCTGCAAATGCCGTTTTTACTGTGTTGATGACTCCCGCTATCTTTGGAACAATTGTCATAATCGTTCCGACCGCTGTGATTACCTTTCCTACTACAATCAGAACAGGTCCAAGGGCTGCTGCCAAAAGTGCAACTGTAACAACCACCTTTTTTGTCCCTTCATCCATTCCATTCAACCAGTCCACAAATTTCTGTACCCATCCTACAATAGATTTGATTGCTGGCATTAGAAGTTCCCCAAAGGAAATAGCCAATCCTTCAAGTGCTGACTTAAGGATTGTCAGCTGACCTTGTAAGTTATCCAGCTGTGTATCTGCCATCTGCTGTGCGGCTCCACCACTATCTGTGATAGATTGTTGTAAGTCATCCCAGGTACTTCCCGTATTTGCTAATAAAGCATTCACGGATGAAAGGTCTGTCTTATTAAAAATGTTACTGATGATGTTAGACTTCTCTGCAGATGTCATTTCATCCATGCTCTTATTCAGATCACCAAGAATGTCATTCATGCTACGCATATTTCCTTGGGAATCATAAACATCCACACCTAGTTCCGTCATGGATTTGGCCGCCTTATCCGTAGGGTTCTGCAGTGAAAGAATAATATTTCGAAGATGTGTACCACCCTCTGCTCCTTTAATACCATTATTTGCTAAGATACCAAGTGCTGTATTTAACTCAGCTGTTCCACCTTTTACAGATTTTGCTGTTGCACCAATGGTAAGAATTCCTTCTCCTAATTGTGCTACAGAAGTATTTGTAGTAGATGCTGTCTTAGCCATCTGGTCTACCATCGTCCCTGCCTCATCAACGCCCATTCCAAGGGCAGACATCGCATCCGTTACCATATCCGATGCAGATGCAAGTTCGATATCACCTGCGGCTGCAAGATTTAATACAGTCGGCAGTGTATTACACATCTCCTCTGTATCGTATCCAGCCAAAGCAAGGTAGTTCAGTGCCTGCGCACATTCACTTGCCGAGAATGCTGTTTCAGAACCCATCTTCTTTGCAAGTTTTCCAAGGGTATCCATCGTATTGACGGACTGACCATTTACATTAGACATCGAGTCTTTTGTAATTCCCATCGTAGCCTGTACTTGGGACATGGATGATTCGAAGTTCGCAGCTGTTGTGACAGCAGCCGTGCCAAGGGCCGTAACACCTGCCGTAACTGGCAGAAGTTTCTCCCCTGCATTGGAGATATTCTGCCCCGTAGTCTTTAACTTTTCTCCTGCGGTGGCAATCTTCTGAACTGCAGTCGCAGACTGATTTGCCTGTGTTTCCAGCTTCTTTAAGTCCTGTTCCGTTTCCAGAATTTCTCTTTGCAATGCATCATACTGCTCCTGTGAGATTTCTCCATTAGCAAGAGCCGTATTTGCCTGTTCTGCTGCCGTCTTTAGTGTTGCCAGTTTTTCCTTTGTTTCCGATACCGCCTGTGCTAAAAGTTTGTGCTTCTGTGCAAGAAGTTCTGTATTTCCTGGATCCATTTTCAGTAGTTTTTCCACATCCTTAAGCTGAGACTGTGTGCTTTTAATTTCTCCATTCACACCCTTAAGTGCGGTTTGAAGTTTCGTGGTATCTCCACCAATTTCTACTGTAATTCCTTGTATTCTGCTTGCCAATGCACTCCACCTCCTCGTTTCAGGGCATGAAAAAAGCACCTACCCCGAAGGGCAAGTGCCGTATGTATAAAAAAACTATATACAAATGTTTAAAATTTTCTAACAGATTTTCGAATCATTTCTTCATCAATGTGGATTGGAACACTTGGATCAACTTCTGGTGGAATAGTAATCTCTTCTATCCAAATTGCACGTTGATGTATTTCAGATATTTTTTCCATATATGGTTGTGTATCAATCATACAATCTAAAAACCCTTTTCCATTCCTTGCTGATTGCAATGATTTTGAATTCATTTCTGTTTCTAAACGATCAATCGTTGCCTGTTCTTCCTCCGTAAGCGGTCTTTCGTGTTCTATCCTCTTTATATGAGGTTTTCTTTTTTCCTGTTCAATACGATATGCTCTTTTGATTGCAGCATCTTCTCGTATAGAATTTATTCCACCTCGGAGTTTTCCTAACAAGCCACCCGCATTGGACTGTTGCTTGGTTTCAATTGTAATACCTAACATTTTTTTGATAGCATCACAATTTCCATAGCCTTTTTCATATGCCTTTTGTAATAATTCTTCTGCGTGTGTCAAATCTCCGTTCTTTCCAACAAACAAAGCATAATTACCAAGGAGTGTTGCATAATTGTCATCTGACGATGACATATAAACCATAGCCTTATTTCCATCATCCAATGCTCCTATATAATCATTTTGATTATATTTTAGGATAGCTCTGTTTAAATAAAGTTGACCATACTTTGGATTGATTTTTAAAGCTTCTGAGTAACAATCTCCTGCCTCTTTTAATCTATTCTGACTTCTATATATTACTCCAAGCATATTCCAAAGTGCAGGAACATTATGATATGCAGATAGAAGTTGTTGTATTGTCTTTTCTTTTTCAGGTGATGGCAATGACAACAATGATGACTTTACTCTATCATAAATACTTTTGAATTTATCATTCACTAAGTATTTGATTAATGCGTTATTTTCATTATCTACAATGTATGTTGACAGACATCCATTACATACAAACATATGCTGTGTTTCATTACTTATTTCAGTACCACAAAATTCACAAATCATAGAATCCCCCCTTTTCTTTACAGTATACAACTATTATACAATCCATCTTCTCAAATAACAACGAAAAATCAGAACTTATCGAAATCTTCCTGGGTGGCTAAGGTAGCATATTTGCAATCATCATTTCTGCTCTCTGCGTACATATCATTGATTAAACCAATGGACAGCATTTCAAGGTCTGTCATAGATAATCCTAATTGTACGCAACGGAGCAGAAATAATGGTGTTGTCATTTCACGCTCTGTTGGACGAACTTTTTTTTTGCTTCTACATCAGTATTTACATTCAGACCCCACAATTCAATCAGCTGTGGCAGTACCTGGTAGATGGAGAATGTATTAAACCCATCAAGCCACTCTTCGGGATTATCTGGAATGCTTGGCTCTGCGTGTTTGGCCATTACGAATGCAATGTTCTCAAACATCTCCAAATTGAATAAATCCAGGTTGGAGTTTTCAGGATCTTCATCCCCGATACTCTTTTCCAGACTTCTTAAATCCTTATAGATATCCCTTTGGAATTTCAATCTGTAGATACGAGGAATGGCAGCACTTGCTTTGAATGCCACCTCCTGTCCATCAATTTCTATCTTCTTCATGATACTCATAATCCTTTGCTCCTTCCTTTACTTGCTGGATGTGGTGGTTGTAGTAGCCTTTGCTGTTGCAGATAGCACTGAAACAGCATCTGCTTTTGCGGTTGGTTCATAGACAGCTTTATACCAATTGGTATAGGTATCTTCCGTTGTGGAATCTCCCGTTTTTGCCTTTACATATCCACTTGCAAGTGGTCTCGCCTTTACAGTCAGTGTTTCTGTCTGTACTTCCTTATCCTCTTCATTGGTTTTGGACTCAATGGTAGGTCTGGATGCAGAGCAGTTATACATAACATGACGGATTTTTTTCACATCTCCATCGAACTCAAAAAGAAGGGCAAATGAACCTGTCTCACTGTTTGCATTTTCCACGAGAACGTTATTGGCATCACTTTCCTCTTTTAAAATTTCTGTTCTGAATGCCTCTGGAATCATGGCAAGTTCAAGGTCACCATCATATCCCTGATTGTTATTGATTACATAATATTCTACACCATCTGCATAAAATGATTCTGGTTCTCCCGTTGGATCTAGACTGATGGATACCGCACCTGGCATCTGAACAGGTGTTGCAAAAGTAACTGTTCCATCTTCTCCCACCGTAATCGGTGCATAGTGAACATTACAAATGTTAAATTTGACTTTATTCTTATTCGCCATTTCTATACCTCCATTTGATAAAGCACCTCATATAGATTTTCTGATTCAATCCATACTTCGCTTTTTGCATAAAAAATACCGTGGCTTTCAAGCACGGCTTCAACTTTAGTTTCCAAATCTATATCTTTCAAATCAGTATATAATTCGATGGATAACTGATTGATTTTATAATAAGCAATCCCGTCCGCTGCAAAGTTCGATGCTTTCGGATACAGGAATACAACAAAAGGTGGATCAGGAGATTCCCCTTCCACAAAATGGTCATAGGCAAATGGAACATCCATCTCTTCCATCATTGCCATTACTTCATCATGCTTCATCAGGACAGCCCCCTTTCAATCTTTGCTTTAAGTGACTGCACACCACTCTGTTCGGCTGGGGCAATATGCGGAGTACCATTCACACGTCCACCGCCACGTTTCGCATGACCGTGTTCCAGAAGATGTGCTATCTGATAGCGGTCTTTGGAATGCACCACAACAGTGATGGAATTACTGTTCTCCGCTACTTTTTTAGTAGTCCAGCTTTTCTTGTACCTCCCTGTTCTCACAGGTGCACTGGTCTGAATGTCCTTTTTGACTTCCTTGCCAGTCTCATTTACGGCAGCTTTCATGGTATCCGTGCAAAGGCCCGCATATTCATTCAGACCTTTCATAATTTCCGCAGCCATATTGTTAATGCTTGTATTTGCCACCGCCATCACCTCTTCTCACTGGTCACTCTGATTTTGAGAGTTTTATTCTTGTACTGCACATTATCGATAAATGTAATATTGAAAATGCTGTCTTGAAATATGATACGGAATTTATCAGTAGTCATTACTTTTACCTCACTGCAGTAACGGATGACAAAATACATATCCGTTTCCGAATTGACCTGGGCAGCCGCCCAATACTCCTGACCCGACATATTATTGGCATAGGCAGAACAGGAATAATAATCCTTCCATTCCAGAATGTGATTTCCATTTTTATCTGTACCCGGACAGTTTTTCTGTATCATAATTCTTTCCCGCATCTGACTAATCATCAGAACACCTCCTTGCGCTGTGCAAAAAGAAGGTTCTTTAGTGTTTCCATCAAATGCTTATGATCCGCCTCTTCCCTGTGTTCATACAGATATGCAACCGCATAATATTCTGCAGTTCTTGGAACAGTCGGTGCATCTTTTAGACTCTTTGCATCTACCCTTAAAATATCCGCAATCAGATATTCTGAGGTCTGTATCAGCTGATTGATAAATGCATCCTCATCCGCAGAGTCCACACGGAGATATGCCTTTGCTTCTGCAAGTGTAATAAGCATTACATCAGCCTCCTTCCAAAAAGAAAAAGACCTGCGTTTCCACAAGTCTTTCATCCCTATAAATAATATTTAATTTCAACGGTTGTACTCTGACCACTTGGAACATCGTGTATCAGTTCTCCCTTAAATTTCTCTGTAGCCAGCTTCATGGCATCCACACACATTGGTGTACGGTTTTTCAGTTCAAACATCTTACCCACTTCTCCTGCGGTAAGACTTACTTCTGTCTTCCCATTTTTCTTTTCCTGTTTCAGATATTTTACAATCGCATCTGCAAGAATTTCTGTCTTTGTCATAATAGAACCACCTCCATGCCACAATCATAACAACCGCAGACCCATTTGTATAGAGTAATTATGGTATAAACTTTTGTGGTAGGAGGCGTGTATTAGGTGTGTGTATTAGGATGTTGCTTTAGCCTTTACATCAAGTGTTTTGATGGCTTCAGAAAGGATTAACTTACCATCCACACGCTCTGATGCAAGAAAACCTACCTGACCTGTTGTTGCAAACAACTCATTCAATCTCTTGAAACTTCTGCCCTGACGGTCAGCAATCCAGTAATAAGAGTAATCTCCAAAAGACATAACTCTGTTACCTGCTGCCAATTCAGGAACATAGATGGATGTTCTGTAAGGGCGGTTTAAGATTTTGTCTGGCTCTCCTTCCCTTACGGATGGCTGCCAGATATAATTACCATTTCCATCCTTTAACTTTCTGATTGCCTTTACTGTGGAATCATTCAGTAACCAGGATGCTTTGTTACGATATGGTGCTCTTAAACTGTAATAAAGATCCATAACATCATCAAATGTAACACTTGCACTTGCCACGGTAACACCTGTATCTGCTCCACCTGTGGTATTAAAGATACCGACTGGCTTTCCTTTACCATCCCCAATGAAGAATGCCTCTTCCTCCTTTGTGCCGATTCTTCTACCAAATTCCTTGGAGATATAGGCTTCAACACTGAATACGCTGTCATTTAAGAGTTCATCAGACACCTTAATCATCGTAGCAAGTTTAAATGCACCGATGGATGTCTGTCCGAAAGAATCATCAGATTCTGGGAACTGACCACCTTCATCAATCCACGCTGCCTCTCCCTTGGAAGTAACAATCGGAATCTTACGGTCACCGCTGGAAGTTCTGATAACGGTAGCAAGACTTCTAAAGAATACTTCCTCTTCCAGTGCCTCCACAAGTTTCTTCTCATATTCATCAGGAACAAGATATCCGCCTTCAGAATCAGATCCAATGGAAAGAGCATTCTGTACATCATAAGACATTTTATTTCTCATGCTGTTCCAGAATGCTCTCTGATATTCCGCTGATGCTCTTCCCGTTTTTTCATTCCCTGTGATTCCTGCCTTCGGAATATTTGTGATTGGAGCAGCTGTGGCTGTTCTCATTTCTGCATCAATGGCAGCCTGTCTTTCCAGTCTGTCAATCTGCTTTCCAAGGTCCATGACCTCATTCTCCATCTTTTCATAGGTGGCCGTATCTTCGCCAGATACGAATGCACCATCCACAGACTTGGCATCTAAGAATGCCTTTGCTGCCTCCCATGCTTTTGCTCTTTTCTCTCTTAATTCTAAAACTTTACTCATGGTAAATTCCTCCTTAATGTGCTAAAAGACTAAGTCTTTTTTGTAGCTGGTTAACGGGTATCATGGCATCCGTCTTTTTATCAGATACCTTGGAAAGAATGGAATCCGTCATGGATTTCGTGGAAAACATAATGGAGTCCTGTTGGAATGGAGGTTTCTTTTTCTTCTCCTTATCCTTTTCATCATCCCCATCATCATTTTCATCTTCCCCTGTGTCCTCGCCATCTTCTTTCTTTGGCGGTTTCGGATTCTTGTCTTTTTCTTCCTCATCATCCTCTTCCTTTGCAAAGAGGACTTTATCAGCAAATCCAAGTTCCACAGCTTTCTTGGCATTAAACCAGGTTTCCGAATCCATCATGTGAGACAGCTTGGTTCTATTCATGCCTGTCTTTCTTTCATAGGCATTTAAGATGGATTCCTTGACTTCGTTTAACATATCAATGGCTTTCTTCATATCCTCTGTATTGCCCATAGCGATGGTGGCCGGATTATGAATCATCATCATCGCAACAGGTGACACTAAAACTGTGTTTCCCGCCATTGCAATCACAGATGCAGCCGATGCTGCAATGCCATCAATTTTTACTGTGACACTGCCTTTGTAATCGCAGAGCATATTGTAAATCTGTGCTGCTGCGAACACATCTCCGCCTGGAGAGTTAATCCAGACCGTAATATTTCCATTTCCATCATGGAGTTCATCCTTGAACCACTTCGGTGTTACTTCATCACCGAACCAAGTCTCATCAGATATTTCTCCATTTAAAAAAAGCGTCCTCTCTCCGAGTTCGCCCTCATTTTTGACCCAGTTCCAAAACTTCCGTTTCATCGCTGTCTACCTCTCTTTCCTTTATTTTCTGTAGGTTCTGGCTCCTGTTCAGGTGCCGTTGCCTGTTCTCCTGCAAATGCTCCCGCATCTTTTAATTTGGTCATTGCACCATTGATCAGATAAAGGTTACCACCTTCCTCTTCTGGGATTGGATTTAAGTCCTCCATCTCCCTGATGTCATTGGATGAAAGCCATCCGTTCTGTCTGCCGACAGCATAACCATTCATTCTCGATGCGTAATCCCCACGAAGGAGACCATCCACATTCAGCTTTATGAAATACTTTGATTTCTCCCCTGGAAGTAACAATGCTTTCTGCATTGCCTGTTCCCATCGGATCACCCAGGGGTCAAGTGTGTATTTCACAAACTCCAGGGACTGCTGCTCTATATTGGAAAAGGAACTCTTCTCCAAATCTCCCACCATGTGTGGTGGAATACGGTAGAGCCTTGCAATCTCATTAATTTGGAATTTCCTAGTTTCCAGAAACTGTGCTTCTTCTGGTGGTATTCCAATCTGCTGGTACTTCATGCCTTCCTCTAATACGGCAACCTTATGTGCATTATGGACACCGCCATATACAGAGTTCCATGACTCCCTTACTTTCCCTGGATCCTTTAAAACACCTGGATGCTCTAACACCCCACCTGGATTCGCTCCATTTGCAAAGAACGATGCACCATATTCCTCACAGGCAAGTGTCATACCGACAGCATTTTTTGCCATCGCAATCGGAGAATAACCAATCAGACCATCAAAACCAAGACCAGGAATGTGAAGCACATCTTCCTGTTTCAGAACAAACTCTCCATACTGCTTGAAGGCAGGATTCTCATCACTGTTCCTTCGGTAAATATAGTAAAGCCGTCCCCTTTCATCCCTTTCCACTTCCACCTTATCAGGTAGTAGTGGATACAGACCAATTACCCTGCCGGCTCCATCCCTGATTATCTGTGCGTATGCATTACCCCAAATTAAAAGATGACTCATCAGTGTTTCTCGAAACACAAATGAAGTCATCTCTGGATTCGGCTCATCATGGAGCAGATAATATAATGGATGGTCATGCACCATGTTTTTACCACCGCCATCCGTGTATTCATACACATGAAGCGGTAAAGATGCAATAGCCTCTGCAAGAATTCTGACGCAGGAATAGACCGCTGTGGTCTGCATTGCAGTTCTTTCATTCACAGGCTTACCGCTTGTGGTTCTTCCAAAGAAGAATGAAGTACCACTGCCAGCCGTATTGGTAGGCTTATCCCTTGCCTGTCCAAAGCCAAATAAACTCTTTATTCCCATAAGACACCTCCTGTAATTGCATTTTTGTTTTCTATCATTTATAATTGTGACAGACACATGGAGAGAGATAGAATATTCATTATTGCTGTCCCCTTGCTACAGCTCCATGTGTCTTTTTTTTGCACGAAAAAAGCACCTACCGAAGTAAGTGCCTATTTACTAATTCAATTATCGTTGTTATTGATGATTGACTACCACCCAAAAATCACAATTTTCATTACAATCACAAATACGATAACTGCAGCCATTCCTATTCCAAAATCCATACTATCTGATCGGCTTTTGGCTCTTTTATATCTGCGATATCTTTCATATGCTTTTTGGTCTTTTTCATCCATACATATCACCCCTCATCATCTGGAAGATAAACATATCCAAAGTGAAACTGCGAATTGGATATTACTTGCTTGAGATTAGCATCCGTACTTCTTACATTGAACATCGCAGCCTTTAAGTCATGTTCCTCCTTAATATCTGCTATCTTTATCCATATCTTAGCTGTTTCTCCATTATTGAATTCGTCCGGTTCACTTCCTTCTTCACCTGGACATCTAACCGCATCTCTTCCCGATACAATCTGTAAAACCGTTGCTGAATATTTTATATCATTTACATCTTCCCCAATTGCAAAAAGGATTTGTACCTTCTCCCCTTGTTCTGCAAGGGAATTGTAATACTCAACTTTTTTCTTAGCCATGCCAAAATGTAAAGACTCTGTAGAAAACCAAGTATAACCTAATCCGTTTTCATCGCAGTTCCTCATATATACCTCTATGGTATCGAATCCATCCATTGGTTCTCCATCAACATTGTGTGATGTTCCTAACTTCATAAAAATATAATCATTTACAGTCTTTGTATCAATTCTCTGTAATAAGGCCTGTTTAGCAGTTTCAACACCCAATGATTTCTTTTTCAATTCCATATATAATTCCTCATCTTGGCATAGCATATAGATATCCAACATTTCAGAAAGTACCGTTGACTTTGTGATTCCTTTAATTTTTACAAACTCATCAAAAATCTGCTGTGTTCTTTCATCTGCATACAATGACATATAACCTGGTCTTCCCATAAAAATCTCCTTTCTAAATTGTACCGCTTGTTTCGATACGACAATAATAACACGATAATTCTGCGTTGTCAATAAAATGTACCGCAAAGTTCGATACGAGATTAAAATACAAGAATTCCTCTATCATCATAAACACTGCCATCGCTACCTTCATTTCGGATGGCACGGTCTAAAGCCATGACGGTTGCAACCGCAGCATCAATCTTTTCTGTACTCTTTTCCTTGTCCATCTTAATGTTTCCTGCCGGATCTTGTCTTACAAAAACATTATCCATACACCATCGCAACACTTTATGACCGCCATGTGCGATTCGCTCTTCCAGGGTTAGCTTCATCAGTTCCTTGGTCGGAGGACTCATGTCTTTGTACCCCTGTCCAAATGGAACAACCGTGAATCCCATGTCCTGCAAATCCTGTGACAGCTGAACTGCTCCCCATCGGTCAAATGCAATCTCTTTGATATGAAATTTCGTACCGAGTTCCTCAATGAAGTTCTCGATGTAGTTGTAATGAATGACATTTCCTTCGGTAGTCAAAAGACATCCTTCCTTTTCCCACACATCATATGGAACATGATCCCTTCGGACTCGAAGTCTTAGGTTATCCTCTGGAATCCAGCAGAATGGCAGTATCACATATTTCTCGGTATCATTCCTTGGCGGAAATACCAGGACAAATGCTGTGATATCCGATGTGCTTGAAAGGTCGAGTCCGCCATAGCATTCCCTTCCAATCAGTTCTCTTTCATCAGTCTGGAATGCACAGGCATCCCATTTATCCATCTGCATCCACCTTGTACTCTGTTTCACCCATTGGTTCAGACGAAGCTGTCGAAATATATTCTCTTCCGCAGCATTTTCTTTTGCACTGATACAGGCATTCCTTACTTTCTCTATATCAATCGTATGCCCAAGGGACGGATTGGATTTATACCACACATCCTCGCTCAGCCAGTCATCCTCATCTGCGGCTCCATAAATAACAGGATAAAAAGATGGGTCGATTTTTCTCCCCTCAATAATATCCAAAGCCTTCTGATGCTGTTCAAAGCACACGGAATTTCTATCATTTCCAGCCGTAGTAATCAGGAAAAATAATGGCTGTGTTCTTGCATCTCCTGAACCCTTTGTCATAACATCGAACAATTCTCTGTTTGGTTGTGCATGAAGCTCATCGAATATAACGGCATGACAGTTCAGACCGTGCTTGGTATATGCTTCTGCTGATAATACCTGGTAGAAACTATTTGTAGGGGTATAGACCAGTCTCTTTACTGACATGATCGGCTTAATTCTTTTCTTAAGTGCAGGACATTGATCCACCATATCAACCGCAACATCAAAAACAATGGATGCCTGCTGGCGGTCAGATGCACAGCCGTAAACCTCTGCTCCCCACTCGCCATCACCACAGGTCATATAAAGTGCAATGGCAGCTGCCAATTCAGACTTACCATTCTTCTTTGGAATCTCGCAGTAACAGGTGTTGTACTGGCGGTATCCGTTTTCCTTTACCGTACCATAGAGTGTGCGGATGATTTCATCCTGCCAGGGAAGTAACTCAAACGGAACACCTCTCCATTTCCCCTTGGTGTGCTTTAAGCAGTTAATAAAATTGACGGCATGATCAGCCTTTGATTTATCAAACATTACCGACCACCGCCTTTCACAAGCAGAAGTTCCATTTCATCACTCTGCTCATCTTTTGCATTATCCGATACAATTCTGCTGCGGGCAGATGGTGTAAGTCCGAACTGCTCACAGAATTTATTCATGATTTTCAAATAGGTCTGTGCAATGGAAACCTGTGGCACCTGCTGCCAATAACCGCTTGGAGTCTTTACAATCGTGCCGTGCTGTGTAATAAATTCCTCTGCTTCTTTCCATCTGGCATATGCCTGACAGTATCCTGCAAAGGCAGCCATGTCGATTTCAGTCAGAATTCCCAGCTGTTCCAGCTGCTTGCTCATTCGTTTCCATTCCTTCTTAGCCTCCTCTTCAAGCCATGCAGGGCAACGTGGTGCTTTCTTGTTTGGCTTTGGTTCTGCCGTATTCAGACTTCTTTTTCCAGGATTTCCTTCCAGCACTTTTATTGCCGTAGGCTTTGGTTTTCTACCTCTTTCTGCCACTGCCCTCACCTCCTTCAGTAATTTATGGCAAAAGAAAAAGACCTCCGAAGACGTCTTTTTCTATATTTTCTAATTCATATTTGCTAATGCCCACTGAATTGCGTGTCCACCATCTTTGAACGGTTCTTCGGAAATCCCGATAAGGTTCAGTC
>CAZTGP010000037.1:0-27403 GCA_964613325.1 uncultured Roseburia sp.
CTGGTTGGAAAGAGATTCAGGATTGGATTCTTGGAAGCAAAACTTGCGAGGCTGACGATGAGGATACAGACAATGAGCTTTCCGAGAAGAATAGTCTAAAGGATGTTCTTGATGCAGACCCTAATCTCTTATCAGAAGGCAGAACAATTCCTGCATGTGATCCACAGATCAAGGAAGGCAAGACTACACCAAAGAAGAGGTTCACGGAGAGTTCACTTTTATCAGCAATGGAACGAGCTGGTGCAGATGAAACTCCAGATGAAGCAGAACGAAAGGGACTTGGAACTCCGGCAACAAGAGCAGGGATTATTGAGAAGCTTGTCCGGATCGGATTTCTGGAACGTAAAGGGGATAAGAAGACTAAGTACCTTGTTCCGACTCATAAGGGAATTGCACTGATTACTGTCATGCCAGAAGCAATACAGTCTCCAGCGATGACAGCGGAATGGGAGCAGAAACTAATCGAAGTAGAGAAGCAGAACTTTGAAGCTGAGGAGTTTATGACTGAGATCCAGGAGATGCTTACCGGCCTGATCCAGACCTATGAGATTGTTAAGGATGCAGAGGTTTTAATGCATCCAGCATATGAGCCTATTGGCAAATGTCCTGCATGTGGAGCTGATGTTATTGAGAAGTCCAAGGGATTCTTCTGCAGTAATAAGGTATGCAAGTTTGCTTTGTGGAAAGAGAATCGCTTTATGGATTCGCTCTCTAAGAAGATGACAAAGCAGATAGCAGTATCACTTTTGAAGGATGGTAGATGTCATTTGAAAAAGTGCAGATCCGTTAAGACAGGAAAGACCTATGACACTACGATGGTTCTTTCCACAAATGAAAATGGCCAGGCAAGCTTTAGCCTGGATTTTGAGAATAAGAAAAAATAAGGAGGTAGCCTATGAACGTATCAGGTGTAAGAAGAAAAATCCAGAGATGGGATGATGTGAATGGTATGGTGATGGAGGACGGTGGCCTTTTAGAAACACCGGAAGGCCAGGCGGAGGGTCCTGCACTTACCAATCCTCTTTCTGATAACCCTCTGAAAAATGCAGAGATGGCTATGGAAGACGACTATGATTCCATCGATGGAATTATTAATAATGGAGCTAAGGAAGACCCGGAAGAAGCTATCCGTGCTGAACAGAAATCTGTAAAGGAGAAGATCCGAGAGAATGAGGAAAAGCTTAAGAGTCAGATTTATGAGCCTACTCATATCAAAAAAGATCCTCTTTGCCCGGACAGGAACCTTTGCTAATGAGCAGTAAGAGAGAAGTGCAGATTCATTTCAGAGTAACGCAGGAAGAAGCTGCACAGATCCGGAAAAGGATAGAACAGTCCGGCATCAAAAGAGAAGCAGCATACTTTAGGAAGATGGCATTGAACGGATATATTATCCAAATGGATCTGACCGATTTGAAGGAGATGATACGCCTCCTTCGCATCAATGCTAATAACCTAAACCAGTATGCCAAGAAAGCCAACGAATGCGGTTCTGTGTATTTAGAAGATATCCGGGATCTTCAGGAACGGCAGAAAGGACTCTGGGAGGAAATGCGAAAGATCCTGAAGATGCTTAGTAGCCTGGAGGCAAAATGAGTTGGGTGATTACGGGCAACAGCTATTACCATACAGATGGTGTCCGTAAAACTTGCCATGATGTGAAACAGAACAAAAACCAGATGTTGAGAAATGAAGCTATTAAGAAGATAGCGGGGGATCTTATATCAAGAGATATCGTTCAGCTAGGGGATGTCCTAATACCAGCTCCACAACATAATGGAAATGCGGAATACACAAAAGATATTGCCAATATGGTTTCTGAAAAGACGGGAGCTGTGGTGGCTGATGTTTTGAAGTGTGTTCCGCATTCTTCTTTATATGATCAGAAAAAAGGTGGAGAGAAACCTAGACTGACGTTATTCCTGGATGGAAAGATTCCTTTAGGAAAGAACCTGTACTTTATCGACAATGTTATTAGTTCGGGATTGACATTTCGCTTGGCAAATGAACTATTACATTTCAGGTTACAGCCATTGGTATATGCAGTGGATGAAACAAAGAATCCAGATCTTGGAAAAGAATCCATAAGAAATTTCTTGGCAAGAAAACAGAATCATGTAGAGGGAAGTAAACCAAGAAAGAGAATTGAGCATGAAGGGAGGTGATGACAGTTGGCAGCAACAAGACTTATTGCAATGCATCAGAACAAAGGCAAATCTGTTGGACAGTGCTTAAAGGATAGAACAGATTATGCCAAGAATGGTGAGAAGACAGAGCAGGGAGAAATGATTTCATCTTATGCCTGTGACAAGGAAACAGTGGATGAAGAGTTCATGTTGGCAAAACAAGAATATCTTCGAATCACTGGCCGTAAGCCAAAGGGAGACATCATTGCATATCAGATCCGACAATCATTCAAGCCCGGAGAAATCACTCCGGAGGAAGCTAATGAAATCGGATATGAAACAGCCATGAGATTTACTAAAGGCAATCATGCATTCATTGTTGCAACGCATACAGATCGGGCTCATATCCATAATCACATTATTTTCAATTCCACGAATTTGAATTGTGACAGGAAGTTCCGAGACTCATGGTTCATAGCGCTTGCACTTCAAAGAGTTAGCGATACGGTTTGTTTGGAGCATGCACTGTCTGTCATCAAACCTCGAAAACCTTCTGAGCGAGATAACAGAAATCCATATAATCGTGCTTCTTTCAGAAATGCTCTTCGTGAAAAAGTTGATCTCTTGCTGCAGGAAAATCCAAAAGACTTCCAAGACTTCCTGAAGCAATTACAAGAAGCTGGATATGAGATCAAGGATGGAAAACACGTTGCTATCCGAGGTGCTGGCCAGAAGAGATTTATCAGATTTTCTTCTTTGGGTGAAGGAAATAAGGAAGAAGATATCAAGAAGCGTATCACCGGAGAAATGGAATTTGATCCGGAGGAACAAAAACGAGAAGCCTTCAAACAAAGAACTGGTGGAAAATGGAAGAAGCCAGATTGTGGGTTTGACCTTCTTATCGATATCAATAAAAAGATGCAGGAGGGGAAGGGCAAAGGTTATGAACGATGGGCGAAGATTTATAACGTCATGCAGGTATCTAAAGCATTACTCTTCTTGCAGGAACATGGAATTCGAGATTATGCAGATCTTGATAAGAAAGCTACCGAGAGTGCAGCAAGATTCCATGAACTTTCAGATTCCATCAAAGTAAGGGAAGCTCGCTTAGCTGAGATTGCCGTGCTGAAGACACACATCATAAACTATTCGAAGACCAAAGAGGTGTATGTGGCTTACCGGAAATCAGGCTACAGTAAGAAATTCCTGGAAGCTCATAGAGAAGAAATATTACTTCACAAGGCAGCGAAAGAAGCATTTGATAAGCTGGAGATGAAACAGCTTCCAAAGATGAAAGAGTTGTCTGCAGAGTATAGTCAGATTCTTGTAGAGAAGCGAAAGCTCTATGAAGAATATCGAGCTGCAAAGAGAGAGATGATGGATTATCAGATTGCAAAACAGGATATTGACCGGTTCCTGAAAATTGATGAAGAACAGCATCAGAAAGATCAGAACAAAACAAAAGAACAAACCAGATAATCATACGGGTGAATGGCATTCTAACGAGTGTTGTTCACCCGCCTTTTTTATTTCTGCAGAATGCAGAAGTCCTTAGCGCTCACGAAAGTGGGTGCGTAGCCTGATCGCCTTGCGGTCAGTTCTGGGGGATTGGGGGCTACCCCTCAACAAGCGTTTTGAGCTTTCCGGTACCGGAAAGCACTGCTTGCCAATTTTGTACTGAATTCGGTATAACCAATAGTGGAATTCTTAAAATTGACTTTAATTGAACTTTAATGTCCGCTTTTTGGGACAGAATATTTTGTATGATATTGAAAACTAAAACTAAAACTAAAATTGTATAGCTTATTAATTGATTAATCTGATAACATCCCAATCCGCAATAAAAAAGCCTTTGCTTGGTGATATTATTTGTTATAATGAATAATAGAATGTCAACCATAGTATTTATTTTTATTTAAATATGCGAAGGAGAAGCGATGGGCGTTTCGTATAAAAAGCTGTTTAAGTTAATGATTGATCGTGATCTAAAAAAGAAAGATTTGCGAGAACTTGCCTCTATTGGAAATAGTACGATGACCAAGCTTGCAAATGATGAAAATGTGACTATGGAAGTAATTGCAAAGATTTGTACAGCGCTAAACTGTGAAATGAGCGATATTGTTGAAATTCTGCCAGATAAAGAAGAGGTTAAATAGTCATGGCTAAATTGATAGATAAAGAACCAAAATATAAAGGCGAGATAAAAGTATGGAACTCCTTTGGAACTAAATTACCACAAAACTGGGTTATTTATAACAATCGAAGTGTGAATGGACGTGAATATGATTTTTGCGTAATGGCTCCGGACATTGGAATGTTTATTGTTGAAGTCAAGGGGTGGAATCCATCAAATGTGTTAACAGTCGTTAATCAAAACACAATCATACTTGAAGGAAAGGAAAATCCGGAAGATAGTCCTAGAGGTCAGGCGCGAGGATACAGATTTGATTTACTGAAGAAGCTTCAGAAAGAACTAGGAATGAATCCGCTTGTCATGAGCTTGGTTTGTTATCCATTTATCTCTAAGAGTCAATATTTAGAGAAAGGCTTAAATGTTGTTTCAGAAGAGAATGAAACTCTTTTTGAAGAGGACTTAAATGATGCGGCACTTCTATATCAGAAGTTTATGGACCGATATAACATTGATAAAGGTGCTAAGCATGATGAGTTAACATCTAAAAATTTTGCATTAGTGCGTCATCACTTTGAGCCAAATTATGATTTGAAAAGTGAAGAGGAAATTTTAAATCCAGGATACTCACGATTAAGAATTTTCACCCATGAACTCACAATAGACATTGTTAATGAAATTGCAGATGAGTACTTTTTAGGAATAAAAGAAATTGTAATTCTGCCATCCCAAAATTCAATGGTAGAGCTTGTAAATGCTCTGAATAATAGATTTAAACTTCGGAATATTTATCCAGATAAGGGGAATCTATCAATAGGATCACAAGAAAATTTTAATAGATGTTCTGGACAGCACTATGGAATTTTTAATTTTGAAATAGAGGTGCTAACAGATATTACTAATTTTGTGAATGAGGACATATTAGTAGAGGAGGGCGAGTACAACTTAGCAACAAAAGAAATTCTAGAGAAAATTTCTGATGCGTCAGAGTTTAACTTTCAGCAATATCAGATTGAACATGCTCCTTGCGATAAAAACATTCTTGTTACAGCAGGTGCCGGAACTGGAAAAACGTACTCAATGGTTTCAAGAATTGCTTTCTTATGCAATAAAACAGCGGATGCTGTGGTTGATATTGTTGGCAATATCGCAATGATAACTTTCACTAATGATGCAGCTGATAATATGAAAATTAGACTCAAAAGGATGTTTATGAATTACTTCATCTTAACTTCTAACGAAAAATATATGCATCTTATTGAGGATATGAGCCAAATTCAGATTTCAACAATTCATAAGTTTGCCATAACGCTACTTCAAAAAGATTGTATGCGATTGGGGCTGGGGTATGATAGCCAGGTTTCTAGCGAAACTTATAACCGCAAAGAACTATATCATTATTATTTAAATGAATATCTTAGTTTGAAAAGTGAAGAAAATCCGGATTTTGTCCATCAGTTAACCCTACCAACATATCGTTTAGAGGAGTTGTTAATTAGCTTTTGCGATAAGTTATATGACCGGAGTATAGATATAAAAACTCTTTCTTCAAAAGCTTTTGGAGAGCCGACAAGTATTCTTCCGTTTTTTAACGAACTAATTGATGAAGTTGTCATAAAAGCGGAAAAAGACTATGCATCTTCATTAAAAGCTTCGAATCTTATTGGGCTTCGAGAATGCATGATTCAGATCAATGATTTAGTTCGTACAAATAAACTGATGAAGCAAGGCTATGAGTATAAGTATGTATTTGTTGATGAATTTCAGGATACTGATGATGTTCAGATAGAGACAATTACTGGACTTCAGCATTTGCTTGGTAACCAGTGTAACCTGTTTATTGTAGGAGATTTAAAACAGAGTATATATAGATTTAGAGGAGCGTCATTAAGTGCATTTGATAAAGCTGTTGCTGTAGATGGGGTGGAATCGTGGGCTTTCTATTCTCTTAATCGAAATTATAGAACGGATCAAAGGCTGCTAAATAAATTTCATTCAATTTTTGCTGAAATGGGTTTACAGAATCTATTACCTTATAACGAAGATAGTGATAGGTTAACAAGCCGAATAACTAAAGAATATGCAGATGATCAGTTGATTCGTAAAATTGAAACACATTCAAAGGATAAAGATATTTTTTATCACGATTTTTTTGAAGAAGTTCAGAATCAACTTGATGTTCTAAACGAATTGTCTCAACGAACTAAACTTTCAAAAGAGGAAAAGACAGTTGCAATTTTGGTCAGATATAACTGGCAGATTAGAGATATTGTCAAAGAAGCGGAGAAGATAGGTGTAGTAATAAAAGTTACTGAAGGTGGAGATCTGTACAGATTACCTTCAACAAGAGACTTATACAAACTGGTCATGGCCATAACACACCCAAACGACGAATTATATTTAACAAACTTATTAATGTCCAATTACGTTTCAATGCATTTAAAAATGATTGGACTAGCAGGGAAGACACGAGAAGAAAAGAGGAGTGAAATTATTAGACTTCTCGATGAATATTTCATGCTTTATATGGGCAAGACTTGGAATCAATTGATCTTAGATTTCGAATCTCGACCAGTTCTTGTTGTACTTCGAGATATATATGAAGCAGTTAAACCATGGACTCATTTTAAGGAAAAAGATAGTCAGGTTTCATACAGGCAAAATTACGAATGTTTGATTGAAAAAATAACATCTAAGTATGCTAGAGAGTATTTGACTATTAACAAAGTTTTAGAGTTCTTGAAGATTAATGTTACGACATTTCAAGAAGAAGCTTCTCGAAGTAATGTGAATACATCAGACTCAATCCAGGTTATTTGTACCACTATTCATAAGTCAAAAGGACTGGAATATGGAACCGTTATTCTTCCATTTACGAATGAAGATATATCTAATATCAACGTCGGTGGTCTTAATGTTAATTATTTTGATGGTAAAGTGAGCTACGGTTTATCAATTAAAAATGTCGGAACAGAGCACAATAATGACTTTGATGAGAATATGGAGATTACAGAGAAATTACAGGAAGAATCTAGAGTCTTATACGTTGCGATGACAAGAGCTATTAGAAATTTTGTATGGTTCAAAGACTTAGACACTAATACAGAAGATTGCTGGGGAAACTATATGGAGGTCGATGAGTAATGTCAATATTTGTGTATACATATAGTAATCCATATAAAATTAATAGAGAACAATACTGGGCATTGATAAAAAATGCATTTCATTTATGTGTGTCTCAAACATTGGTAAATGGCCTATGTGATCAGTATAAGGAATTTTACAAAGGCAAATTAACGACTATGAATCGTTTTATCAACAATCTCTATGATAAATGGGAAAGTGATGCGGTTGAGATAAGTCAAAGGGCATATATAGATAATCTTGTTGAATATACAAATTTCGAGGATTTTCTTGACGAGGATTTAGATGAGAATGATTTAAAAGCATCATTGAAAAGAAATCGCAGCTATGTATTACAGAGCATTCGTATTATGTTTGAGCTGGGAATGGATCCAAACAATATTCGAACAGAATGCTTGACTTATGAACAAAAATGTATTGTCGGATTATTCAAAGAAATCATAAGCAAGAGAAATAATCCATTCGATTTGAAAAACGATTTTTCAAAGGATGAAGTTGATAATGCTATTTCAAATACAATTATTGAGGCTTTAGGAAAAAGTGAGAGGGGAATTGATGATATAAACAAGGAGAATGTTGTTGTACACGGAATTCATCAATTTACACCAATTATGCTTCGTACAATAGAAGTTTTGAGCAAATATAAAAATGTCATTATTCTGTTCAATTACCAGCCGGATTATAAAAATGTCTATCAAACATGGCTGAATGTATATTCGTGGTTTGAGTCCAAGACTAATTCTTCTGCTCAGAATTTTAACAATGAAACGCAGGAATTTGCTGGTGGCGTTATTGCTGATAATATGGCAGCAATGATAGCTGGAAGCACTGCAGCAATTGATCTTTCAAAAAGAATAGAAGTAACAGAGTTTGACAATCAAACAGAGTTCGCTGGATATATTGCAAAGAAATTCGAGGATGCTGCAAATAAGAGAGAAAAGGACGAATTTAGGCATCCAGCATTGTACTACATGGATGAGCAGATATACTCTGCAAACAGTGACGTTAATCAGATACTTAAAATTTATTTTCCAGAACAATTTGGCGAAAGAGAATTCCTGGATTATCCGATAGGCCATTTCTTCATTGCTATCACAAATATGTGGGATCCTGAATCGAAATCTATGTTGATAAAAGACATTAATGACGTTATTGAATGTCTGTCATGTGGAATTATTTCAGAAGACCAAAGCGGTAATTTAGCTTCCATCTTTAATAAGTGTAGTCTCTATATATCGAAGGAGACAACTCTTAGGGGAATGGTTAAGAAACTAAAGAGATTAAAAGGATCGTTAGATTTAGAAGGTTGCAGGGAAGATTTGCAAAGGCTAGCTTATTTTAATGTAGCTGAAGAAGAGATAGATATTCTTATTTCTGCATTAAAAGAGTTAAACAAGATTGCAGAGCAATTTTTTGCTGATTTTAATGAGCAAGCTAATGATTTCAACAGGTTTTATAAGAAAATCGAAGATGTACTTGTAAATAAGGTCCTAGAGAAAGAAGACCTAGACGAAGACTTCAAAGATATTGTCATTCGTGTTTTGGCTCGATTAAAGGAAGTCGATGATATAAATGCTAGTGCATCTTTTGACTGTTTGAGAGAGACCATGCAATTGTACTTACAACAATTACCGGCTGAAGGTAAAGGGGCGAATTGGATTGTAAGGAACTTTGAACAGATAGACGGCGATGTATTAAGAAAGAATGTAAAAGATAACGAGAAAACATATCATTTTGCTTGTTTATCTGATCAAGATATGAGTATTACACACAGGGATGAGTTCCCGTGGCCGTTAGATATAGCATTTTTTGAGGTGGCTCAGGCCCCAGTAGATTGGAAGTACCAAGTTTATGTCACATCGAGATTAGAGTACAAGAACTTTAGAAGATATGCTTTAGTTTATGGTCTAGCATTTAGTAAATGCAAGATCAAATTAAGTTACATAAGAAATGCAGAAGGTACAGAAAATGAACTATATTACTTGCTTAGAATATTAAACGCCAAAATAGAACAATATGTGCCTTCAGAGGTTAACAATTTTAGGAAAGATGCATCCTATATTGAGATTGAGAGTCTTTCAAACAAAACTTATACACAATATGATTTGATGAAATTTAGGTTGTGTAAGTATAGATTTTTGTTTGATTCAGTAATTGAAAATAAATCAATCTATAAAGACGAATTTCTTATGAGATTATATCTTACAATTCTTCTGGAGGATCGAGCTAAACGACATTTTTCGGGGAAACCGTATGTAAAAAACGTAGTGAATGCATATCTCATAGAGCAAATGGATGAATTGGCAGGAGATTTTCCGTTTATAACTCATTTAGATGTTCTAGATGTGATTAATGAAGCAGCTGATTATTTAGAAAAGTATTCAGCTAAATATGGGAAGTTTACTGCAATTAAGCCAACGGATACAGAATTTATGATTAAACGCGAAGAATTTCTTAGCGTACCAGTGGGAAAAAAATCAGATCCGGAAATACAAGAAATTTTTAAGAGTTCTACGCAAGACGAAGTTAATCACATGCTTGCAATTGAAAATTTTGAAAAGGAAAAGTTTCATAAATCAATTAATAGTTTATGTGATAAATGTGCTGATAAAGAAATCTGTGTGGAAGTATATGGGATGAAGAAAAAGTAAAAGGAGTGACGGAATATGCTCAAAGAGGGAATGTATGTAAGATGCCCTATTGATAGGGAATACCCAGAAAGTCCAAGAATATTTGCAACCGGAAAAATTATCAGTATAGACGAATTTAATGAGTGTGCACATGTAAAATTCTACGATCCTTATGGTTTTAAAAAATACTTTGAAGATATTCCAGACGAGGTTGAAGCAGCTCCACTTCAGATGCTTGATCATTGTCATTTATTCAAAGGAGCAGTTGTAAAAACAGGTCGTAGAGATGCCACCATTATTGAATATAAGGTATCAAAAGGTAATTTTGTAGAATATTATCTTCAGACAAATGATACTAAAGAATATTTACATGTGGATGAAACACAGTTATCGGCTTCTTTCTTTTCTGGGAGTGCTAATCCTGAGCATCAACTTGAGAGATATGAATTTCAGAATCCATGCTGGTATCTAGGAAGACAAATAGTTAAAGAAACGATGAATGTACTAGATAATTCTATGTTCGGTTTTAAGGAATTGGCAGGGTGCAAGATTTATCTAAAGGCATTTCAATTGAACACCATAATGCAATGCTTACAGAGTGAACATTGTAGATACATGCTTGCGGATGAAGTTGGCCTTGGAAAAACTATTGAGGCATGTTCCGTCTTAAAAATTTATTTTAGTAATAACGCAGAGAAAAATGTTCTTATTACGGTTCCACGAGCATTAGTTGCGCAATGGAAAACTGAGCTCTTGTTTAAATTTGGTATTACCGAAGGAGAAAACGAAAATAATAATTCGATTACATTGGTAGCGGTTGAAGACATTACTAGAGATATGGATCGGCAACAATGGGATTTTGTTGTTGTAGATGAGGTACATAACTATCTAAGCCATGAGGCAGAGTATGAAAAAATACATAAGCTTAGCCAAAATGCTGAGAACATTATCTTGCTGAGTGCAACACCTATTCAGCAGCGTCAAAACGAATATCTCTCATTATTAAGGCTAATACTACCGGAAAAGTATGATGACGTAACGTTGGAAGAATTTTCAGACTTAGTAGAAAAGCAAAATAAAATATCCAGATTAACACATGAATTACTTGACGAGGTAGATAGTTTTAGAAATGAAATACTTCCTGAAGTTGAATGTGAAGATCCGCATGATGATGAAGATGTGCAGGATGGCCTAGAAGAAATAGTTGATAATTTAGAAAGTATTTCTGAAATAATTAGCGATCCCAAATTGACAGAAATGATAAATACAGTGGACACATCGACGGATGATTACGGAATATATGCAATTCAGGTCATAATTTCATATATCTGTGACAACTATCAGATTGAACGCAACATTATAAGAGGAAGAAGGGCGGTGTTAGGCGTATATCCTAATGATCCAGATGGTGAATTTTCCGAGAGAAAGCTTGAAGAAGTAACTTACACAATTGATGAAGAGAATACATATTATGAAAATGAGGCATATCGTACACTTAAGGATTGGGTAGTTAGTCAACAAGGTACATTAACTGATGATCGTGTAAAAAATGAAATAAAACCTTTGTTAGAAGCATTTTTTAGCTCTCCATGGGCATATACCGCCAGGTTAACCACTATTAAAAAGAATGGGAGCCAAATTCCTGAAAATGTCCTCGATAGTGCAAAACGATGGTTAGAAGATGAAGATGAAGTGCTAGCTGATTTGGCAAATAATTTGGATGATATAGATGCTCATCCATCACGATTATTAAGACTTATCGGATACATTGATACGGAATTATTTGGCAAAAAAACAGTAATATTCACAGAACAGCCTGAAACATTTGATGTCTCTGTAAGAACATTACAGGAAGCTTTTGGCGATGAAGTGACTTGTTTTGGCGCAAGTATAGATAAAGATATCAATGAAATAAATATATATCGCTTTCAGTCAGATTCAGACTGTAAGATTCTTGTTTGCGACAAATCCGGAGGTGAGGGAAGAAATCTTCAGATAGCTGATTATGTTGTGCATATTGATTTGCCATGGAATATCAATTCTATCGAGCAAAGAATTGGGCGTTTGGATCGTATGGGCAGAAATATTGAAAAACCAGTTACGTCTGTTGTTATTCATTCAGTTGAAAGTTATGAAGATCAATTATTCAAATTATGGAACGAGGGACTTAATGTTTTTTGTCAATCATTAAGCGGTCTAGAAATCATAATGAATGATATTAATAAGAAAATAGCGGATTCGATAAAAAATGATTTCGAATTTGGGCTGTATAGACTTGTTCCAGAGCTTATAACTGAGTCAAACTCAATGCGAGAAAGTGTTCACAGAGAACAGATTTTTGATACTGCAGCGCTTCGATTTAAGCCATTATATATCCAGCTAAAAAAGTTACTTTCAAATTATCAATTTAATGAAAATCAATTATTTGCGGATACCATGATGAGTTGGGCTTCTTTAGCAGGTTTTGGAGCATTAAATCATGGTGGAGACAGTAATTTGGTTTCATTTGACGAACACAATTTTTCAATTAGATCTGCCCAGAATTCATTTTTAATCCCACCAAATTGGGATAGATATATGTCCAAAAAGGAGAATGAGGTTGCAATTCGAGTACAGCGTGGACTCGAAGAGCAGAGCCAAAAAAATATCACTCATTCAGATCGGATGATTAAAGGATCTTTTGACAGAAATACAGCGATTAGTAGTGATTATATTCATTTTTATGCGCCGGGGGATGAAATATTTGACTGTATTGTAGATAATGCTATGCATTCATATAGAGGTATGTGTACAGCATTTGCAGCACAATCGACTGTAGATTGGAAAGGGTTTATTTATACGTATTCAATAAAGCCAAACGAGAGAGAACTCATCGAAAAGGGTGTCTCGTTACTGGCTGTTGCACAATTTAGACAGTATCTGTCTAGTGCTTTGCAAGTAATTCCGGTTGCTTTTTCGGCATATTCAGAAGTGCCTGAAAAGATTGTTCTTGCAGAACACAAGAGAATATGTAGATTAGGTTACTTTAATAAGTCTGATGATATAGATCATCTTGGAAGAAGAGGTCTGTCAGATGGACTATTACATATCTCTAGAAGATATAGTGCAAGTAATTTGGAATGGTTTAAGGCTCAGTATGATGAAGAACATTGGAAAAGATTAGTAGAAAAAAGTAGAGAAATAGCTTCAAAAAAGGCGAGAACAAGATTTTCAAAGGATTCTGATTTAGCAGGTGCGCGAGAAATGATCGATCAGATTATGTCTACAAGAGAATCCAGAGAACGCTATTTTGGATCATCTTCTGATGAGTCAATCGAAGGATTGCGTCATCAGTATGAATTAATATATGAAAGCCTTGAAAAACCCATAATTCGACTAGAGGCAGCATGCTTTATGTGGCTGGTAAAATGATGGATAAGAGAGAAATATTAACATATGTTGAAAAAATAATAAACGGTGACTCAAATGAGAACTTACCAATTATTGATGCATCGGATTCAGCAGTAGATAGTTTTTTATATAATACCACGCTTAGATTACTAAATATATATAGCTCATTTAGCAAAAAGATGTGTGGCTATGCTGATTTTATGGTATCCTTGCGAAACTTTTTGCTTGTATTTCAAGAAAGCATTGAGATAACTTCCATTGATTTATCTGGAAGTGATCGTTTTGGCATTTATAAAGATTTTACAACAGGCAAATATTATGCTTCACATGATATCCCTGACTTTATAAAACATCCATCATTTGTAAGAGAAGCTTTTATTAATCAGGGTACAGAAGTTCCATTTAATAAATCGAAATACTCCTTAAAGACTAATTCTTACATTGAGAGCATTACTGGTTTCAAATATTTTAAATCTCTAGAACAGAAATTATGCGTATATGGAGGACTGAATACGCCGGCTGGATACACCACTTTAATTTCAATGCCAACGGGAGGCGGAAAAAGCTTAGTTACTCAAGCTCTTGCATATGAAAAAGAAGGACTGACAGTAGTTGTTGTACCAACAGTTTCATTAGCAATAGATCAGGAGAGAGTTGCAAAAAAGAATATTAAGTCATCTAAGGATGGTGAAATTTATTGCTATTATAGTGGAATTAAGAATTTCTTTGAAATAGCAGATTCAATTCGTAATAAAACTGCAAAACTACTTTTCATATCGCCAGAAGCGTTGATAAAAAATGAGCAATTTCAAAAGTTAATTGGTGAGGCGAATGAAAGAAAATACATTAAGAACATTGTAGTAGATGAGGCTCACATAGTTGTTGCATGGGGCGATTTTTTCAGAGTAGATTACCAATGCCTTAGTCCATGGAGAAAAGAATTACTGAAAATAACGCCAGAAATCCGCACGTATCTTTTATCTGCAACATTCCAAGATGATACTGTCAAAAGTCTAAAAAGGATGTTTGCTGATGATGGAAAGTGGTTAGAGATTCGTTGCGATTCATTGAGAAAAGAACCACGCTACATATTAGAACAAGTAAGAAATTATACAGAAAAAAGGAAGAAAGTACTTAAGCTTGTTGATTTACTTCCTAGACCAATGATTCTTTATGTAAATGCTCCATATGAAGCTAAGCGATGGAAAGAATATTTAGAGGGTGAAGGTTATAAAAATATTAGAACCTTTACTGGTGAGACTAAGTCAGCAGAGCGTAATGATCTAATCGAACAGTGGTCCGAAAATAAATATGACCTCATGATAGCTACATCTGCATTTGGAGTTGGAGTAGATAAACCGGATGTAAGAACAGTAATTCATTTATATGTACCGGAGAGTCCCGATTCATATTACCAAGAACTTGGGCGTGGTGGTAGAGATGGATTGAGCTGTTTAAGTGTAATGTGCATCTCAGATGCTGATATAGATTCGGCTAAAGACAATGTAAGTAAAGTTCTTACGACACCGAAATTATGGGGAAGATGGTGGAGTATGCTGCAAAACCCTATAAATCAGTGGCAAGGTGGACTTATCGCAGTAATGGCTTCAACAAAACCGAACTACAACAAGATTAACTATTTTGAAGAAGGCAATGATACAGATGAGAAATGGAATATCAATGTGTTGTTGTTATTAAATAGATATGAATTGATCGATATTATTGGATTAGATTTGGATCAATCAAATAGATATATATTTACAATTAGTGTCAAGAATGAGTTGATTCTACTGGAAAACGATAAGTCATATAAATTATTTGATGATATCCGTGCGATGGAATCAGGTAAAGCAATGAATGCGTTGCAACTAATGACAGATGCAATTGAAAAGAATGACAGACTATGCTGGTCTGGCATGTTTTACGAAACTTATCCGCTGGTTTCAGAAAGATGCTCGGGATGTAATGCTCATGAAAAAATAGAGGCTGATGAGCTTGCAAGATTTCCATTACTAATGAGTATTACAGGACCAGAAAAGGGTATTTCTCCAGAAATTGCAGACTTCTTCTCTGAAACAAATGAAGCACTAATAATTACAAATGATGATTATTCAAGTGAAATACAAAGATTTAATCCAGATGTGGTTGTCTCCGATTCGGAAGATATATTGGATATAACAAATAATCCGTCTGTTAATCTGATGAATTATGCAGAATTTAAAGACTTACAATCACGAGACAATGGCTTCTATATTTCAGGACTAATTATGACTATATATAGCGAAGATGATGTTAAGGCTAGAAGCCAGTATCAGATCATATATAGAGCGTTAAATCGATATAAGCATATCATTCATGTCACGAATCACGACTTTTGTATTTCCATGACAAGCGGAAAAAAAATTTCAGAAGTGATTAGTGGAACAGTACAGAAATAGGAGGCGTCAAGCAATGTTTACAGGAAATATGGTGACCGAGGCGATACCTACAAGAGTGTACTCGCTTTATAGAATAGCAACAAGTAAAAAGGATGTTACGAGAACAGAAGCACAGACAATGATGGAGCCTCCAGAAATATATGGAGGATCATCTTCATATTTTTCAAAAGTATTAAAAGCGGCTACAGAATTAAAATTGTTAGATGTTCAAGATAATGTTTTGATTCCTTTGGTTCCGAAAGAACAACTGAAAGATATAACTGATTTTAGAAAATATACGAATTCAAAACTGAATTTGTTTGTAGACGAGCAGTTTTTCAAGGCAACTAATGTAATTGTTAATATGAATGAGGAAATCTATAAGTATGCTGTATCCGATGCTTATATGCTTAAGCTGCTAACAGATAGGCTAGGAACTCAAATATCAAACCAGATGGCATTGGGATGGCGTTTTTGGGCTCAGTTTCTTGGTTTTGGGTATATGAATAATACTTCGTTTCTTCCTAATGCGTATGTATTTGTGAAAGATGTTCTTGAGTTATTAAATCTCGAAAAGAACAAAGATTATCAAATTGACGAGTTTATGCACTTGTTTGAGCAATATGGGGAAATCTTATCAGGCAATCTGCAGCCAGAAAGGAATATGAACATTGCACTTTCAAGCGCGTTAAGGCAACTTCATGACAACAAGGAAATTGAACTAAAATATCGAAGTGATGCAGAATCACGATGGATATTATACCCATCAATGGAACAGTTTAATGATCAAATAGCGTCTATTGTGTACAAAGGGGTGAAAAAATGAATATAGAGATTGCTAGACAACGATATAAGGATGTATTTTTACCTGATGTAATAGATAATTCACAAGGCGATTTTTTATCGAAGCATGTTCCGATGAAGAATTTATTTTATACAGATCATTCGGAATTAACTGAACAGGATAAGAAAAATCTGCTAACAGAAGAAGAAGTATATGACCGAGTTTTTTCTGATAATGATGATGATCAATTCGTTCTTGTAAAGGGAGCTAGTGGTGCCGGAAAATCACACTTGATTCGCTGGCTAGAATCTATGCTTGAAATACGAAAAGCGGATAACGAAATAATTCTTTATATAAAAAGAGCTGACAATACATTAAAAGGTACTATACGACAGTTAGTAGAATTAGATGAAATAAAAAAATTACCTAATACAGAACTGTATAAAAAATTAACATCTGCATCCACAACTGTTCCTGAATTAGAACTCAAGAATACGATATACTATGCATTTATAAATTTGATTGAAAGTGATGATGGAAGAGGCGGAGAAGATGAAGAAAGAATTATTAGTAATGTAGACCGAAAACATCTGATTGCATTACTACAGAACTCTCTGTTTAAGGATCGTTTAATGGATATTAATGGTCCGATTGATAGGATATATAACAAAATTGCAGAAAATAAAACATTTGAAAAAAATGATAGAGCTGCGGAGTTTGAATCTGAAGATTTTGAGATTGATTCAGAATTCCGAACTGAATTAATCACTGCTGGAGCTGATGAAAAGGCTAGAAAAATAGCGGACAAAATGCTGGATAATGCTGAGTTTGTTGGAAAATTAGTTAGCTATACCAATAAATTTAGAGAAAGAGTAGTGCAGCGATGCACAGGACTAGAACCAGGGGATCTGAGAACGGTTATAGAAGAAATACGTCAAGAGTTATATAAAGCTGGAAAACAGTTGACTATACTCATTGAAGATATTACAGCAGCATCTGGTGTTGATGACTCTCTTCTCGATGCGTTATTAACAAATAGAAGAGGCTATACTGATAAGAAATTATGTAGAATCAATTCTTTAGTCGGTGTTGCAGAAGGTTATTATGATGAGAATTTCCGTTCAAATACAAAAGGTAGAATTAAAAATTTTGTCATCGTACCTGATGAAATGTTCAACGGAGATGAAGATGGATTAATAGAGTTTTTTGCGAGATATTTAAATACAGTATCATTAGACGTATCAACTATAAATACGTGGATCGCAAATAAAGCTCCGATAGAAGAGTACCCTATTCATGAGGTCACAATCGGTAAAGACTGGGATGTATATAATTTAGGCAACAAAAAAATAAGTCTTTTCCCATTTACAAAACATGCGATTTTATATTTGTATCGAACTCTTGATGAAAATCAGAGAAATCCAAGAGCTTTGATGAGATTGCTCATTGAAACTTACGTTACAGATGCAATAAATGACTTAAGTCATTATCCAACAAAGAGAAATACTCTTGTAGGTATTGATCCTAAATTACAGAACCTTATTTATAATCGCAGCGATATTAGTGATGATGAGAAGATTAGATTATCGCAGTTTATGTATATCTGGGGTGATGGCACAGCAAATATATATGAGGATAGTGGAATTAAGTATGTAGCTGGGCTTCCTGAAACAGTATATAAGGATCTAGGTCTCTCTATAATTGATGGAGAAGTTGGCGAAAAGCCGAAGGAAGAAAAAGTTGTAATAGAGTCAGTAAGTGTACCGGTTAATACAACACCTCAACCTATTGCTCAGGATAATGAACAGGTCTTAATAGCGTTAAAAGAAGTAGATTATTGGATTGAGCATAAAGACTATACACTAAGCATAGGTGCTACAACTAAAAATGTTAGAGCTTTAAATGATGCAAGAAAGAATATAAATACGTTTTTATTTAATGTTATTGACTGGAACGCAGAAGGTGTTTCTATTGATGCGATGGTGAAGATTAGAGATACCGGTAATAAGTATCTAGTAGCATTTGAACGTCAATCACAAACTAGTGATGCTGTAGTGTTATTGCCAGCGTCAATTGAGTCAAGAAAAATTATAGAGGCTTTTGTTAGATGGAGTGAAGAAGGGAAAAATTCCTGGGCTTTTCCAAATGGAACAGATTACCTGTATAGAGTACAGAAATGGACGGAAAGTATTAAGACTACTATTGTAAAATCTATTCTGCATTATGAAGATAAGACAACAAATTATTTTTCATATGCAGTAGCAACTGAATTCTATCGACTAATTCTTAGTGGAAGTTGTAAGAATTTCCAAAGTCCTACTAATTTTAGTCCGGATATGTTGCTAAAAAAGAAAGAACCTGCAGATTATGATAATGCTCATACTAGAACATGGAACGACCTGCTAAAGCGTTTATACAGTAAAGATGCGGAGGATATCCGAAACTGTGTTCTGCAATATTACAATTTACCACAGGGAACATCCATCAACTCAACTAATTTTGAAATGGATTATACAGCGTTTGTAAAGGCTGTTAGAAAAGTAATTAATACAGGGCTTGAATATTCAGATGAAACACTTCAGTTGGATGATCCTGTTCGAAAAAGAAGATTATTCAGTGAATTCCTGAAAAAAATAATTGAGCGTGTTCCTCAAGTTGTAGCAGACGAAAAAGAAGCTATTCAAGAAAAATTTAGGGTAATAGAAGAACTGATAGATTTAGATGATATTGAAGATGAAGAAGATATAAAAGATATCGTTAAATCTGTAAGAACTTTCTATAATCGGGCTCAAGCAAGTCATATTGGCGCTGCGATAAATATGGATAATGGCTTGTTGTTGTCATGCACTAAAAATGCAAGTGGTATTTATGCATCAATAAAGAATGGAAGACTGGCTGTAGAAAGCGTGTCTGACGTAGAAGCTCTTATTCGAATGAGCAAAGATCCACTTAGTGGTCTCACACCTTTAGCAGAAGTACTAACAAAAGTGAAGAGAGATTTAGATAAGTCAAATCAAGAAATTGACACTAGATTACAAAATTCTGTGAATACAAGCGAAGCAGATGCTTCTGATGAGTATGAAGCAGAGAAACAAATGTTGTTAGAATGTGAAACGATATTAGAGGAGGTGAGGAACTAAGTATGCTACTAGAAGAATTAAGTAATGCGGGCAAGAGACTCACTATGCTTGATAAAAAGGAAATTGCTATTCAGGATGCTGAGAGGAAAGCGAAAAATGATGGAGATTTCGAGAAATTAACATCTGAGTTTGCTTCATCAATTAAGAAAATCAAAAGTGCTCATGATGAGTTGGGGTATAGCGTAACGAATGAAACATTACAATTGCTAGATGATAGTCTTCACAAATTAAAAGAAACAATCGAAGCAGGTGTTGTAGATGAAGATGAGCTGTCTACCGTAAAACAGCAAATTAGTAGAAAAGTTAATCCTGCGCTGACAAAAGAATGGAGGGAATACCATAGTAAAAAGACAAATGGTGTTATTAGTAAGCTCGTTACAATAGGCAGTTTAGCTCCAGATAAAAACCATATTGAAAAGATTCGAGAAAATATTTTCGATAGTGATGATTGGAATACATTGGCTGAAACGGTTAGCGCTAACACGACACGAATAACTCGTCTTAAGGCCAATATTGATGAAGTAAATAGAATAGAAGAAGATTTAAATTTAACGGACGATATTAAGCAATTTATTTCACTCGTAACACGTGGTAAAGCAAAAATTATAGATCTTAATGAAGAAATATTGGCTTGGATAAGGAAAGAAAAGCTAGAAGAAAAGTTTGCAATAAGATTTAAGTAATTAAAGTTAATTGACAGAAAATCATGACAAGGATATACTTAAGTAGGTACTTAAGTATATCCTTTTTGCGTGGAGGAAATAATGAATTACGTATATAAATTCCCTGTGGTAAAGGGCATTCAGGCAGATAAAGAATATTATATTGCGATGGTTCCGTTAAAAATGTTACCCAAACTTTTCCCTGTATCTGAAGAAGAATATATTCCACCGGAATATAGAGCACAGAGGAAGATTAGTGAAACGAGAATACCAGTAATAAGCAAATATATATTGGATAATCGAGATAGCTATGTATTTTCTGCATTGGCAGCATCAATCGATGGCCAGTATGCGTTTATCCCGTATGAGACTTCTTCTGAACTAGGTATATTAGAAGTAGAGATGGATGCAAAGTTTTTAATTAATGATGGTCAGCATCGCAAGTCTGCTATTTTGGAGGCATTAAAGGAAGATGAGTCATTAGGAGATGAGACGATTTCAATTGTTTTCTATGCAGATAAAGGGCTTGCAAGAAGTCAGCAGATATTTACTGACTTAAACAAAAACGCTGTGAAAACGTCAAATTCAATTGCGGAATTATATGATTCACGTGATGAAATGGCTGTTGTGACCCGGAAAGTCGTAAGAAACATAGAATTTTTGGATACCTATACAGACAAAGAAAAAGATATTTTAGGAAAGTTTTCCTCGTCTTTATTCACACTAAATACATTTTATGTAACGAATAAAACCATTATTGGAAGAAGTTCAGTTGTCAATGCAGAAAAATTTCTAAACGAATTTTGGCAGAACGTTGTTAGCAATATGAGACAGTGGGAAGAATTACAAAATCATGAGATTACGAAGGTAGATCTTAGAGAGGGATATATTGCAACCCAGAGTATTGTAATTCAGGCTCTAGGTAGGATTGGGAATTATTATTATTCGGTTGATGATTCACATATGGCAGAAGATTTAAAGAAACTACGAGACATTAACTGGAATAGAAACTCAAAGCAATGGACATTAAGAGCCGTTGGAAAAAATGGACGTATAATCACGAACAAGAAGGCTGCTATGTTGATTGCAAATGTGATTAAGCAGCAAATCGGAATTCCTCTATCAGAAGATGAGGAAGCAGCAGAACGAAAACTAAAAAAAGAATTAGAAGGATAAATTAAATGAGTATTTCAAAAGAATTGATTGAGGGAATGATGGAAACTGTGAGAAATCTTTATCTTGCAGATGATATTCCTTGGGTAATTGGTTATTCAGGAGGAAAGGATAGTACTGCGACATTACAGCTGGTATGGCTTGCTCTTGAAGGGTTACCGGAAAATCTTAGAAAGAAGACGGTGCATGTTATTAATACAGACACGATGGTTGAATCACCAGTGATTTCGCAATGGGTGCAGAGTTCTTTCAAGGTTATGAACGAAACATGTAAAGACAAGAAGCTACCTTTTGTTATGCATCGATTAACTCCGGAATACGATAACACATTCTGGGTCAATCTTATTGGTAAGGGCTATCCATTTCCGAGATTAAAATATAGGTGGTGTACTGATCGATTAAAAATACAACCAGTAAATAATTTTATTAAAAATAAAATCGCTGAACACGGCGAAATAATATTAGTTATTGGAACAAGGAAAGCGGAAAGTTCTCGTAGAGCAAGAACAATGGCTCATTATGAAAAAAAGAGAGTAAGAGAACTATTAAGCCCTAATCCAACCTTGGCAAATGAACTTGTTTTTTCACCACTTGAGGATTGGACAGATGATGATGTGTGGGTTTTCTTGATGCAGTATAAAAATCCATGGGGATTGTCTAACATGGATCTTTTGACATTATACAGAGGTGCGACTGCAGATAATGAGTGCCCATTAATGGTTGAGAAAAATTTACCATCATGTGGAAAAAGCCGATTTGGATGTTGGGTTTGTACGATGGTTGAAAAAGATAAGTCTATGGAGGCTATGATTGCCAATGATGATGAAAAGGCTTGGATGACACAACTTTTGGATTTTCGAAATGAGTTTGGTAACGAGGATGGAGATCGTGAACGACGAAGTTTTCGAAGGATGAACGGTAAGATACAAGGAAGCTATCACCAGCTATATCATGGTCCGTACAAAAAAGACGTGCGTGAGCATTGGTTGGAAAGATTGCTGGAAATACAGCAGAATATTCAAACGAATGGCCCGGAGGAGTTTAGAGAATATGAAATTATTACAATGCCTGAGATGAGGAACATTAGAAGAATATGGGTCTTTGACAAACATGAATTTGATGATGCGGTACCCAGAATTTACAAAAAGGTAACTGGAAAGACATTTGAAGATCCTGAATGGATGAGTTCTGAGTCGTTTGGACAGCAGGAATGGGATGTATTAAAAGAAGTATGTATGGAAGAAGCGCCAAGCAAGGAGCTGGCCTTTGAATTGATGTATTCATTGATCGATATTGAGAATCATGCAAGTAGCATGAATGAAAGAAAAGGGATTCTCGATTTGCTAGAGGATTCAATAAGATCAAACTATTATCAAAATGAAGAGGATGCAACAGCATTCTACTCTGAAAAAATAAATAGAAAGAAAGACATGGGCGGAAAATATGATGAAAAGTTTCTTTTTGAACTACATGAGGAACTTGCAGAATATTATGTCGATGAAGATGAGAAGGATTTAATAAATGATAATAAAGCGACTGACAATGCATAATTTTGGTGTATATGCAGGGACAAATGAATTTAATTTTGAAAGCCAAAAACCAATTGTTTTAATCGGAGGACTAAATGGTAGAGGTAAAACGACTTTTCTTGAAGCGGTTTTATTATCTCTGTACGGGTCTAATTCGTTTGCATATAAAGAAAGTTCATACAAATCATATGGGCAGTATCTGAGATCATTTGTTAATAGAAATGATTTTTCACAGCAGTGCTATGTGGAAATTGAATTTCAAATGACAAGTGATAATTCAGAAATTTATTTGGTACATAGAGAATGGGATGCACTTGGACAGAGAACAAAGGAAACTATAGCTGTAAAAAAGGATGGAGAATACAGTGAATTTTTAACAAATAACTGGCCAATGTTCATTGAAAATCTATTGCCAAGTGCTCTTTCAAACTTTTTTTTCTTCGATGGAGAGAAGATTGCGGAGCTTGCAGTTGATGATACTGATGAACAGATGAAAAACTCTATTCGTGCAATGCTTGGATTAAACACTCTTGATGTGTTGAATAATGACCTAAAAAGAATCATTAATAAACTATCTAAAAAGACTCAAAATAATGCTGATGTTAAGCAGGTAGATCTGTTAAGAAATGAAAAAGAAGTTGCTGAACAAAAACTAGCGGATATCGATGCGGAAATTGAAAAGGTAACTGATAGTATTCATGGAATCGTTTCAGATTTAGAAAAAGCACGTGTAGATTATACAGCAATGGGTGGAGGTGCAATAGAACAGCGTCAGGAGATGCTTAAGAAAAAAGCTACAATTATGACTCAACTAGAAAAGGGTCATGAACAAATGATGAATCTAGCTGCATCTGAGCTTCCATTAACACTTGTGGATGGATTGATTCGAAATATTAATGAACAATCATTTGATGAAGCAGAAAAAAGAAACTCTATTGAAGCAGCAAAAACAGTGCAAAGGATATATCAGAACTATGATCAGAAAAAACATTCTAAGTCCATAGATAGTTTTTTGGAATTTATGGAAAGCACTCTTCAAACTGATGATACAGAAATAATTTACAACTTATCAGATAGCACAATGTATCAGATTGAGGATTTAGTGTCACTCAGGTTTTCTGAAGCGAAAGATAGACTTGGAAAACTACTTGAGGAGCAATCTAGAATCCAAAAAGAGTCGGACCAGCTAGAGAGCTACTTATCAGTAGATATAAACGAAAAGACAATCCAACAAGCATATAAGAAAATTAAGCAGTTAGAGCAAAAGAAAATAGATTGCGAAGTAAAGATAAATTCACTAGAAGAGCGTAGAAAACCGGCCAACGGTGAGGCTATTCGTGCAGGTGCAGAGTTCAAGAAAGCAGTTGAAAAAATGCTGAGCTCACTTGAGGCATCAGATGATGCTGAAAGAGAAATTAAATATGCACATCTGGCACAAAATCTGCTCGATAAGTATTCTACAAAGTTACAGTCTAAAAAAGTTAATCAGCTCGCTGAAACTATTACTGAATGCTACAAGCCTTTAGCAAATAAAAAGACATTGATCGATCATATTACTATGGGATCTGCTGATCTTTCACTTATGTATATAGATAAGAATGGTGAAAATGTTCCTAAGGAAAAGCTTTCAGCAGGAGAGAAACAGCTTATGGTAATCTCAATTCTTTGGGCGTTAGCAAAATGCTCTAAAAAGAAGTTACCAGTAATAATTGATACACCTTTGTCGAGATTAGACTCCGCTCATAGAACTTCACTTATCACTACTTACTTTCCAAATGCTAGTGATCAGACAATTATTTTATCTACTGATACCGAGATTGATGATCGTTATTATAAGCTGATGAAGGAAGATGTGGGTGACGAATTCTATTTGAATTATAACGAGAGTACAAAGAGTACATCTATTGAACGAGGATATTTTAAGGAGGCAAGACTAGCATGATCATAAAACAAATTAGATTGTCTCAGCAATCAAAAGAGAAGTTATCACGTCTGAAGGGCAAGACGGGAATTAAAAATTGGAATGTATTATGTAGATGGGCACTTTGTTACTCTTTAAGTGAAAAGACAATACCTACAGATTTACCTATAGCGAGTGATAGTAATCTTGAAATGTCTTGGTATACGTTCGGAGGAGAGTATGGTGAAGTATATGAGGCATTAATGAAGGCATGGTGTATCGAAATGGAGCTGCCTACAGATGATCATACAATAGAAAAATATTTTATGCTCAACCTCGAAAGGGGAATAGCTCATTTGTGCGGTACAGGATTTATCAAGAATATTGAAGATTTACTTAAATTAGCGGAGGCATAAATATGAGCGTATATCTTGATTACAATGCTACAACTCCAATTGATCCGCGCGTATTGGACACAATGATAGATACTTACCAGAACGTACCTGGAAATGCTGATAGTAGAACACATGATTATGGTGATTTGGCGCGAAAAAGAGTTGAAGATGGAAGAAAACAAGTTGCAAATTTGATTGGTGTTTCTTCTGATGAAATATTTTTTACAAGCGGTGCGACAGAAAGCAATAATATCGCATTACAAGGGCTGGTGGATTATGCAGAGAAAACCGGGAAAAAACATATTATTACTACAGCTATAGAGCACAAAGCGGTATTAAATACAGCAAAATATCTAGCAGATAATAAGGGATTTGATGTAGATTTTGTAAAACCTGATCGTACAGGAAGAGTATCTGCAGATAGTGTACTTAGTCTTGTACGTGATGATACTTTGCTGGTTTCTGTTATGCATGTTAATAACGAAACTGGAATCATTCAGCCTGTTAAAGAGATAGGCGATGCGCTTGAAAGTAAGGATATTTTATTCCATGTAGACGCAACACAAAGTTGTGGAAAGCTGGTAGATGAGATACGTGAATTAAAGTACGATATGCTATCATTTAGTGCTCATAAATTTAGAGGACCGCAGGGAATAGGCGTGCTGGTACTAAAAAGGAAAAATTATCAACTGCCACCAGTGACAAATATTTTCTTCGGAGGACAACAAGAGAAAGGTATTCGTCCTGGAACTACTCCTGTAGCGCTTGTTGCTGGGATGGGAAAAGCATGTGAAATAGCAATGTTAGAAAATGAGGCAATAGAGAATACGAACAAGAAAATAAAAGCAAAATTGCTTGAATTGTTGAAGGAATCCGGAGTTAATTATGAAATCAATGGGGATCAAAACTATTGTGTGGATAGTACGCTAAATATTTGTTTTAACGGTGTTGCCTCAGAAGCTTTAATGCTCTCTACTAAGGGCTTCTGTGCATTATCAAATGGATCAGCATGTACATCCAAAAGTTATGATCCCAGTTATGTTCTTGTAGCAATGGGGATTCCTACTGAAAAGATTGAAAATTCAGTTAGAATCAGCTGGGGACCGGGCGTTAATGAAGAAGTAATTAGTGGTTTTGAGAAAATGTTAAATGTTGCGAAGAGTTTAGCTTTTTAAATAAGTGGTGAAGTAATGGAGATAGAACAGTTACGGATAGACAAAATCTATGAAAACAAACTAGATATGAAGAGTTTCGCACGTATGCTGGAATCTCCGACCCAATGCTATAAGTTTTATTGGCTAGAAGCAATATTAACTCTTTTACCAAATAACGATGAAATAAGCTTCGAAGAGATAATTTATGAGATGTTTTGGGAAGCCTGGTATACAGTGACTCAGTATCATCTACATCTAGGGCCGACAATACAAGGGAAATCAGAGAACTATATTGAGCATGCTTTGCATGTAATAGAGCAGGATCCTGATGTCATTCAGCCTATGTCTCGAGAACAATTTCTTCTACTTTTACAAAAGAACAAGTCAGCTATAAAAACAGATGTAGATGGATTGATAAAAAATGTTCCATATCGTCTTTTGTCTTTTATAAATGAAATAAGTGGAGATGATCGAATTTGGGATCAAAAAAAGAGGCTAATTGCTTATATTGAATTACTCAACGAAACTCAATATTTGCCTTACACAATAATTGATGGACGAGGCGCTTCACGAAAAATTCGAATGAATGAAGTATGGAGGCAAGTGTTTTTAGATAATTATTCGCTGATAAAAAGCTGGATACAGATGAAAAAGATCCGCTTTTTACAAGATAGAAATCCGGGGGTACCAGGAATAGTTTATAAACTTGAAGATGGAGAAGACAGGCAAAGAAGATTGGCTGCTGTTAGGGATCTTTGGGTAACTTACGAGAATGTTAAGAAAAAACCATTAATTGATTTGTATAGTGATGAAATAATAGTGAAAAATAAA
>CAZTGP010000038.1:0-8188 GCA_964613325.1 uncultured Roseburia sp.
ATGTAGAAGCTGGATTACGCACATACGATATTTTCTCGCCATATCCGGAAGAATTTAACAGACAAGCAGTTTCTATTATTGCTAAGTATAATTTTGCACCAACTAAATTAGCGGCTGAAAACTTGATTAAAGAAGGAAAAAATCCGGAAAGTATATACATAACTGGAAATACAGCTATTGATGCATTAAAGACAACGGTTCGAGAGGATTACATAAATAAACATTTACAGTGGGCGAATGGAAGTAGATTAATTTTGATAACTGCGCATCGAAGAGAAAATCTTGGAGAACCAATGAGACATATGTTTCGCGCAATTAAAAAAGTATTGGAGGAAAATACAGACGTTAAAGCAATATATCCAATACATATGAACCCAATAGTTAGAAAAATAGCAGAGGAAGAGTTTGAAGGTTGTTACAAAATAAGAATAATAGAACCTTTAGATGTATTAGACTTTCATAATTTTTTATCAAGGTGCTTTCTTGTTTTGACAGATTCGGGAGGAATTCAAGAGGAAGCGCCAAGTCTTGGAAAGCCAGTTCTTGTTATGCGTGACACAACTGAAAGACCAGAGGGTGTAAAAGCAGGAACATTAAAAATAGTTGGAACGGACGAATCAGTAATATATCAGAATTGTAATATTCTTTTGTCAAATAAAGACAAGTACGATGAAATGAGCAAGGCATCAAATCCATATGGAGATGGTCATGCATCTGAAAGGATAGCCAATATATTGGAAAAGAAATTAAGTGGGGACTTATGAAGATTAGAGTAGAATCTTTTAAAAAAATGAAAGCCAGAGTTCGGAAGAATGGGACAAGACTAATTATTTTTGGTGCTGGAGTTATTGGAACAATAACGACACCTGCGATTCTTAAAGAAAATGAAATTAGCGATTTAATTGATTTTTATGTGGATAATGATGCAGATAAATGGAATAAGCAAATTCTTGTGCTGAATAGAAAAATTACGATTTTTTCAATGGAAAAGTTAAGAGAAATAAAAGGGAGTGATTATTGCATTTTACTGGCAATAAGCAGATTCTCAGAATTATTGGAAGAATTAGATAATTATGATAATTTGAAAGAAACAGATTGCTATATTGTTCCCATGCTCTGTATAGAAAATTTCAGAAATGGGGAGCAGAATCTTGTTATAAAACAAACAAAAAAACAAATGATTCCTAAAGTAATAAATTATATGTGGCTTGGTAGAAAGCAGATACCGAAAACATTACAATATTGTATAGACAGTTGGAAAAGATACTGCGCTGATTATGAGATAAAGTGTTGGAATGAAGACAATTATGATATTGATAAAATACCATATATGAAACAGGCTTATGAAAAGGGCGCATATGGTTTTGTTCCTGATTATGCCAGATTAGATATTCTTTATAATTTTGGCGGAATATATTTAGATACAGATGTAGAGCTGACAAAGAGTTTGGATGATTTGTTATTTCAAGAAGCATTTTGCAGTGTAGAAAAATGGCAAATTATTAATTTTGGAGGCGGATCTGGTGCGAAAAAAGGTTGTAAGATTGTTGGAGAAATGGTAAAACAGCGGGAAAGCATAGAGTATTTATATGAAAATGGAAAACAGAACAGGAATACCTGTGGTTTTTATGATACAAGAATCTTGCAAGCATATGGCTATAAAGTTAATGGTAGAATGCAGAACATAAAGGGTATGACGATATATCCATATGAGTTGTTTCATCCTTATGATTATATGACTGGACAAATAACAAAGACAACAAATACATATGGGATTCATCATTTTAGTGGTGGATGGCTGGATGAAAAACAAAAGAAAGCGAATCAGATAACATCTCTTAATTATGAAAGAATATATCAAAGAGCAAAGTACGAGGAAGAGGAATAATCTATGAAGTTTGAACTAACAGCATCAATGATGTGTGCAAATTATGGAAATTTGCAGGATGAAGTAAAACAATTAGAAGAAGGTGGAATCGATTCTTTTCATATTGATATCATGGATGGCAGATTTGTGCCTAATTATGCGATGTCATTGAATGATCTTGCATATATAGCAAGTGCGACAGCGGTGCCATTAGATGTTCATCTCATGGTAGAACATCCAAATACACATATTAATCTTTTCTTAGATAAGCTTCGTAAAGGGGATACCGTATATATTCATCCAGAAGCCGAGTATCATCCATCCACTACCTTACAGAAGATTATTGATGCAGGAATGATTCCTGGTATTGCCATTAATCCAGGAACAAGTGTGGAAACGGTCATGGAGATGCTGCGTATCGTAGATAAGGTACTCGTTATGTCAGTGAACCCAGGAAATGCTGGACAAATGTTTCTTCCATATGTGGGCAAGAAGATTTCAAAGCTTATTAATTTGAAAGAAGAAATGGGGTTCAAATTATACTGGGATGGAGCTTGTGGCGCAGATAAAATTCTAGAATTTGCCCCTAAGGGAGTAGATGGATTTGTACTTGGAACAACACTCTTATTTGGAAAAGATAAGTCATATGGTGAGATATTGAAAGATATTCGGGAGTTGAAATTCTAATATGAACATAGCAATTGTTTTATCCGGTGGAATTGGTACTCGTATGGGACTTGCCAAACCGAAACAGTACATAGAAGTAAATAATCGTCCGATCTTGTCTTATACATTGGAGACACTTCAGAATCATTCTGATATTGATCAGATTCAGATTGTTGCAAATAAAGAATGGCAAGAGGAGATCCAGAAATGGACAGGGGATAAGTTTGCAGGTTTTTCTAATCCGGGAGACAACCGGCAGCTGTCCATTCTGAGTGCTTTGAAAGATATTAGGAAATATGCAAATGACAAAGATTGTGTTTTGATTCAGGATGGAGTTCGCCCATTGACTTCAAGTGAGACTATTCGTTCTTGCTTCGAAGGACTAAAAGAACATGATGGCGTGATGCCAGCAATTCCAATGAAGGATACGGTATATGTTGGAATCGATGGAAAGATTGAATCATTGCTTGAGCGTAGTAAAATTATTGCGGGACAGGCACCAGAAGCATTCCGCCTTGGAAGTTATTATCAGGCAAACATTGCGTTGCTTCCAGATAAGATTCGTTCTATCAATGGATCTACGGAACCTGCAATCCTTGCTGGGTTGGATGTGGGATACATTCCAGGGGATGAAGATAATTTTAAAATAACAACAAAGACGGATTTAAAACGTTTTCAACAAATGATAGAATAAGGGTAGACTCAAAAGGGTCTACTTTTTGTTTGTTATAGGAATGCATAACCTAAGAGGAATGGATTGGAGATACAATGAAAGCATACGTATTACATGTTATCAACGATTTTAGATATGAAGAGATTGAAAAACCAATTGCAAAAGAGAATATGGTACTTGTAGAAGTGAAGGCAGCAGGTGTATGTGGGTCGGATATTCCACGTATCTATACGGCGGGAACTTATTCGTACCCATTGATTCCAGGCCATGAATTTTCAGGCGTTGTAGTAGAGACAGGCGAGGGAGTAGATGCGGCATGGGCTGGAAAGCGAGTAGGCATTTTCCCATTAATACCTTGTAAGAAGTGCCCACCGTGCAAGAAAATGCAATATGAGATGTGCCAGCATTACAGCTATCTCGGATCAAGAACAGATGGTGGATTCGCAGAATATGTACAAGTCCCGGTTTGGAATTTAATTGAATTACCTGATATAGTTTCTGCGGAACAAGCTGCGATGATGGAACCAATGTCTGTTGCAGTGCATTCTATCCGTAGAGCTGGGGTTCGGAAGGAAGACACAATTGCGGTATGCGGACTTGGAACCATTGGACTTTTTGTAGTGATGTTCCTCTTAGAGCAAGGATGTAAGAATGTTTTGGTAATCGGGAATAAAGAATTCCAGAAGAAATGTATAATTGATTTGGGTATTCCAGAAGAGAACTATTGTGATACGAAAAATTGTGATGCAGAACAATGGATTGCGGATATGACAAATGGGAATGGGGTAGAGGTGTTCTTTGACTGCGTTGGCAAAAATGATACGTTGGCTCAGGCTCTTAATTGTACAATTGCAGGAGGAAAGATTCAATTGGTCGGTAATCCAGCGTCGGATATGCATCTGGAAAAGAGCATATATTGGAAAATCCTTCGTAAACAATTGACGATACTAGGAACCTGGAATTCCTCTTTCCTACACGAAGAAGATGACGACTGGCATTATGTATTAAAGTGTCTAGAAGAACAAAGAATTCATCCGGAACAATTCATTACACATCGCTATCCGCTTGAACAACTTCATCAAGGAATGGAAATCATGCGAGACAAAAGCGAAGACTACGTCAAAGTCATGGCGCTCATCGGGGACGTGCACTAATTTGATCTGGGACGGGGTATTTTCAGTTTCGGGACAGGGACTTTATGAAAATTTGATAAAGTCCCTGTCCCCTTTTGGTGTTGCTATTGACTTACGTGAAGTGGGTTGATATATTGAAATTGGGAGAGATTTCTATACTTAGCGTGTAATAATACTAGGGAGGATATCTCGATGAGCGATGAACGAAATACGAATATTGATAATCAGCAGATGACAATCAACCGGAAATATAAGGACAATTTATTTCGGCTTTTATTTGGTGGTGAGGATGGAAAGCGAGATTTGTTGGAACTATATAATGCTGTGACAGGATCAAATTATCAAGATGCAAATGATTTGGAGATTATGACCATATCAAATGTAATCTACATGGGAATGAAGAATGACATAGCTGTAATGATTGATAATCAACTTGCACTATATGAACATCAAAGCAGTTTTAATCCTAATATGCCAATTCGTGGTTTTATGTATTTTGGAAAGTTATATGATAAATATATTAAGCAGAATGGTTATAACATCTACGGGAGTAAACTGATTCCTTTACCAAAACCACAGTATATTGTATTTTACAATGGAAAGGTAGACCGACCAGATAGTGAGAAACTGAAACTGTCATCGGCATTTCCAAATAAAGCAGTAGATTTAGACATAGAGAAAGAATTTGAATGGACTGCCACTATGCTCAATATTAATTATGGTAGAAATGTAGATATTGTGAGACACTGTAAAAAGTTACAGGACTATACAATATTTGTAGATAAAGTGAAACAGTATGTAAATGGAATGCCTTTGGAAGATGCCGTGCAATTGGCGGTGGATGAGTGTATAAGAGAAAATGTCCTGCGAGAGTTCTTGATTAGGCATAAAGCGGAGGTGATTGATGTGTGTATTACTGAATATAACGAAGAAGAGACTATTGCGCAATTTAAACAGGAAGCATATACGGAAGGCATAGAAAAAGGAATAGAGAAAGGAATGGAGAAAGGAATAGAGAAAGGGATAAAAGCATTAATTCTTGACAACCTGGAAGAGAATATTCCGGAAGAGCGCATCATTCAGAAACTTCAAAAGAGATTTGAATTAACAGAAGAACAGGCCCAGGCGGCTTTGTTAAGGTATAAATAAATCATGCGCATACTATATTACCAATGGAATGTTTTTAATAATTTAGATATCCTAACAGCTTTTGCAACACTTGGATATCGGACTGACACCTTTACAGAGATTGACGAGATCGAGCAATACGACATTCGAGATTATGATTTCGTATTTTCTGTGAACTATTTTATCAGTCTTTCGAATTATTGTCAGGGTCAGGGAATTCGTTATGTGTGCTGGACCTGCGATAATCCGTTGATTTCCATGTATGACCAGTCTGTGTTTAATTCCTGCAACTATATATTTGCTTTTGATAAGACGAATATGCTGGAGTTTCAGCAGATTGGAGTGCAGCATATTTGGCATCTGCCACTAGCGGTAAACACTGATAGACTAGATAAGGTGATTGCAGAACCAGACGCGAGTATTGATTCGTATGCAGCGGAGATTGCTTTTGTAGGCTCTCTGTATGAACGTAATACCTATGACAAGATGAGTGACAAGCTCCCAGAATATCTTCGAGGATATCTGGATGCCACCATGGAAGCGCAGATGAATATCAGCGGTGGAAACATCATTGAGGACATGTTAACAACACCGATTATGGAAGAGATTCAACAGTATTTCGAATTGGAAAAGGCGGACGATGCATTTTCTAACTTGAGTCTGATCTTTCAAACTACCGTACTGGGATTCAAGATTGCTCAGATGCAGCGGCGCAGAAGCCTCATTCAACTCTCGAAAAGCCATCAGGTAAATGTCTATACTTTAAGTGACACTTCTGACTTGATACGTGTTCATAATTGTGGAAGTGCAGATTATTGGAAGGTAATGCCCAAGGTATTCCATGAATCCAAGATTAATCTGAATTACACGATTCCGAACATCAAGAGTGGAATTCCACTTCGTATGTGGGATGTGCTTGGGTGCGGCGGATTCCTCCTGACGAATTACCAGGCGGAGATATCGTACTATTTCAAGGATGGCGAAGATCTTGTGTGCTTCGATGGCATTGAAGATTTGAAAAAGAAGGCAGACTACTATCTGACGCACGAGGACGAACGCCGTGCGATTGCTCAGAATGGCTATGATAAGGTGAAGAATGGTCATAGCTATGTGGATCGCATTATGGAAATGATGGATATCATCAGTGAATAGTTTTAGAATCAAGGACGCATACTACCTCCAAAAGCGCATGCATTTGTTAGAAAATGCATAGCGTATAGAGCCAGGAGGACATCATATGTGCCATAGAACAAAACAAGCCGTAAACACCGACACCATCGAACTTCTGAAGGAATGCGAAGCAGGAGTGAAGATGGCCACCAGCAGCATGGAACAGATTATCCAGCATGTGGAGAATCCCCATTTGAAGGAGTTGATTGAGCAGAAGAATGCAGAACATATCAAGCTGGGCGAGGAAGCCCATCATATTCTGAACGAAGCGGGAGAGCAGGACGAAGATCCGAACCCAGTAGCTACTTTCTGGGCAAAAGCAGGAACGGGAATGAAGATGAGCGTGAACGGTGATTCACATCAGGCGGCAAGTATTCTAACGGATGGCTGTAACATGGGGATTAAATCCATCAGCGAATACATCAATAAATATGTAGGAGCAGATCAACAGTCAGTTGCCATTGCGGAGAAGCTTCGCAGTATTGAGACGGATATGATGAAGAAATTAGAGAAGTTCTTATAAGAAAGCAAAATATGAATGCAGGTGTAGAACGAATGATTCGTCATGTGCGAAAACAGTAAGTGATAAGAAAGGCGCATATCCATGATGTGATATGCGCCTCTCTATATATAAAACATGGTAGTAATCAGATGTAATTGTCCAACATCATTCCGGAATAAATAGAAGTAATGTATGGAGTTGCAAAATTATGTCCTGGATTCTTGTAAGCCACAACGACCTTATCTACGTAATTCATTGGATTGATAGAGGCGTTTTCCGCTTTGGTTCCAATAGAATCCTTAAAGTCAGACAGAATGCCAAATGTCTCTTCACTCCGCTCCGGAGTAATTGCATCTGCAAGCAGCTCTTTATCAATGTAAATCGAGCCCTCACTGTCGACCATGAGTCCGATAGACTCTAAATCGCTCTTGTGGTTCTTGGAGATTCCACTCATGTCGTTGTATAGTCGGGTACCTTGGAAGGTGCCAGCCTCGGAATATTCCCGCGACAGCTTTATAATATCGTTATATGCGGTCACCAGTGTGCCGATATTGTCTGCCACAGCATCCACGTTGGCCTTGAAGCCTACCACTGCAGGTTCATGCTCGCTACTTGTATTCTTCAAAGTGAGCTCGAATACCTGATTGATGGAAAATGTATTGGAAAATGAATTGCGTTCCACATCATTTAGCAAGAAAGATGAGTTACGCGCCTCGGATGTTACATGGTTGATACCGAGGAGATCCATTGCCTGAATGGATTCCTGGGTGGTGCCAGGGTTAATCTGGAATAGATAATCTTCGCCTTCTGCCAGACCGGTCTGACGGGAAGCAATCTGCAAAGCAGAATGTCCATCTTTGCGATCTAGGATCTCAGCGTTTAATCCGAGCCCAGAGGTGTTGATCAAACGGGACAACTTCTGCTGCACATCTTTATTCGTATCTCCAACATTCACATTATATTGGAATTCATAAGAACCAGAATTGGTATTTAGGTCAAAGGAATAACCGCCAGGTACCAAAGATAAAGCGTTACTCTCTATATATTTT
>CAZTGP010000038.1:8288-27073 GCA_964613325.1 uncultured Roseburia sp.
TTCTTACCATATGTCATCATATAGTAATCATATGCGCTGTCTATCTTAGACATAAGATTCCCCTCCTTTCTTCCGTGAAATGTGCACATCCATCGTGCAGCGGGAACATTCTTAAATATGATATCGGTTATTTCCTCATAAGCTTTAGAAAAAATATAGCAAAAAAATACATATTATATGAAGAAAGTTATATTTTCTGTTCCGTCCATGGAACAGGATATAAGAAACCTATTTATACATATTCATTATAACCCAGGAAAATCAAGGATGCAATAACAAAATGTGGGAAAGGGGTTGCCAAACACCACATTTAGTGGTAAAATACCAACTCAGTACAAATGAAGAAAAAGGTGTTGACGCACCAAAATGTTTGTGCTATAGTTAACAGGCTTGGAAGTAGGTCTTTTTTTTATGCCTTTTTTTAGGCACAAAAGAAACAAACAACACAAAGAAATTAAACGGAGGTGGAAGTTGTGCGCACAAAAATTACATTAGCATGCACAGAGTGTCAGCGTCGTAATTACAACATGACAAAGGACAAGAAAGCTCATCCGGACAGAATGGAAACCAAAAAGTATTGTAGATTCTGCAAGACTCATACAATGCACAAGGAAACAAAATAGTCTGAGGATTGAGTGAAGGAGTGAGAACATGGGAGAAACCGAGAAAGTCGAAAAAGCTCCAAAACAGAGCTGGTTTACCGGTCTCAAGGCTGAGTTCAATAAGATCATCTGGCCTGATCAGAAATCACTTGTTAGACAGACAGTTGCAGTTATAGCTGTTTCAGTTGTAGCTGGACTTCTTATCGCTTTAATGGATACTATTATTCAGTATGGCGTTAATTTCCTTATAGGTTTTACATTTTAACGGAGGCAAAGTGATTTATGGCAGAGGCAAACTGGTATGTAGTTCATACCTATTCAGGTTATGAGAACAAAGTCAAAGCAAACATTGATAAAACAATTGAAAACAGACATCTTGAAGATCAGATCTTAGAGGTTCGTGTTCCGTTGGAAGATGTAACCGAAGTTAAGAACGGAGTTAAGAAACAGGTTTCCAAGAAGATGTTTCCTGGCTATGTATTGATCCATATGGTTATGAATGATGATACCTGGTACGTTGTGAGAAACACCAGAGGCGTTACCGGATTCGTTGGACCAGGAAGCAAGCCAGTACCACTTACTGATGCTGAAATGAGACCATTAGGAATCAAATCAGAAAATGTTTTGGTTGATTTCGAAGAAGGTGACATGATCGTTGTTATCGGAGGTGTCTGGAAAGATACCTGCGGCGTGATTACATCTATGAATCATCACAAGCAGACAGTTACAATCAATGTTGAGCTGTTCGGTCGCGAAACACCGGTAGAAGTAAGTTTCGCAGACGTTAAGAAAATGAATTAAGGAGGCAATTCCAAATGGCAAAGAAAGTTGAAGGATATATTAAATTGCAGATTCCTGCTGGCAAGGCAACTCCAGCACCACCAGTTGGACCAGCACTTGGACAGCATGGTGTAAACATCGTGGAATTCACAAAGCAGTTTAATGCAAAAACAGCCGATCAGGGCGACTTAATCATCCCTGTAGTTATTACTGTATATGCAGATAGAAGTTTTAGTTTCGTAACTAAGACACCACCTGCTCCAGTATTAATCAAAAAAGCTTGCAACATTAAATCTGGTTCTGGTGAACCAAACAAGAATAAAGTTGCAAAAATCACAAAAGCTCAGGTGAAAGAAATCGCAGAGCTTAAAATGCCTGATTTAAATGCAGCAACAATCGAATCAGCTATGAGCATGATCGAAGGTACTGCAAGATCTATGGGCGTTGAAGTAGTAGAATAGAACGTAACTATTAAGTGGGAGGGCCCTCTCCCGATAAAACCACCAGGAGGTTATTTTTCATGAAAAGAGGAAAAAAATATCAAGACGCTGTTAAAGCATTTGACAAAGCTAATCAGTACGACGTTGCTGAAGCAATCGGCCTTGTAAAGAAAAATGCAACAGCTAAATTTGACGAAACAATCGAACTTCATCTTAGAACCGGTTGTGATGGTCGTCATGCAGAACAGCAGATCCGTGGTGCGGTTGTATTACCACACGGAACAGGTAAAACTGTTAAAGTTTTAGTTTTCGCTAAAGGAACTAAAGTTGATGAAGCACAGGCAGCAGGAGCTGACTACGTTGGTGGCGAGGAATTAATTCCTAAGATCCAGAACGAAGGATGGTTAGACTTCGACGTTGTTGTTGCTACACCTGACATGATGGGTGTTGTTGGTCGTTTAGGACGTGTACTTGGACCTAAAGGATTAATGCCAAACCCAAAAGCTGGAACAGTTACTATGGACGTTACCAAAGCTGTTAATGACATCAAAGCTGGTAAGATTGAGTACAGATTAGATAAAACAAATATTATCCATGTGCCAGTTGGAAAAGCTTCTTTCACAGAAGAACAATTAAGCGACAACTTCCAGTCTCTTATGGGTGCAATTAACAAAGCAAAACCTGCTAGCTTAAAAGGTCAGTACATTAAGAGTGCTGTATTAACCTCTACAATGGGACCTGGCGTTAAGTTAAACGTAGTTAAAATTAGCCAGTAATTTTAAAAACAGATCCGATCGATGTATTTCGATCAAGTAAGACCTATGAAAAGCAAGCAAAGATTTTGCGGAAAGTTATTGACATCCGTGATATAACGTAATATAATAGCAAAGCATATTGCCGAAGACAGTAGGTGCCGAAAGGCGTAACCGAGTGACCTACCGAGGAAATTTTTAGATGTTTATACATCTTGAAAATGACTTTTACCTCTCTGTCGTCTGGCAGAGAGGTTTCTTTGTATATACCTCTCGTCTTTATGCAAAATAAAATAAGGAGGTGCACGATTCGTGGCAAAAGTAGAACTTAAACAGCCTATCGTACAGGAAATTTCAGAAAGTATCAAAGATGCAGCTTCCCTCGTAGTTGTTGACTACCGTGGACTTACAGTTGCAGAAGATACAGCTTTACGTAAACAGTTAAGAGAAGCAGGCGTAACTTACAAAGTATACAAAAATACATTAGTAAGCCGTGCTGTAGACGGAACTGAATTCGAAAGCTTGAAAGATGTTCTTGAAGGACCTAACGCTTTCGCAATCTCTACAGAGGATGCAACAGCTCCAGCTCGAGTATTAGCTAACTTCGCTAAAACAGCTCCAGCTTTAGAGATCAAAGCAGGTGTCGTTGACGGAACATTCTATGATGAGAACGGAATGAAAGCTATCGCTTCCGTACCATCAAGAGAAGTACTTCTTTCCAAATTACTTGGAAGCTTACAGTCACCAATTACCAATCTTGCTCGCGTTCTTAATCAGATCGCAGAGAACGGTGGCGCAGCAGATGCAGCAGTAGAAGCAGCACCAGCTGAAGAAACACCAGCAGAAGCTCCAGCAGCAGAAGAAGCTCCAGCTGAAACTCCAGCAGAATAATTTATATTCCCTGGATCCAAACATGAATGTACTGCGGCAAAGCCGTAGACGTATTAATTTTTAATAATGGAGGAAAATAATAATGGCAAAAATGACAACAGCAGAATTTATTGATGCTATCAAAGAGTTAAGCGTATTAGAATTAAACGATTTAGTAAAAGCTTGTGAAGAAGAGTTCGGCGTATCTGCAGCAGCAGGCGTTGTAGTAGCAGCAGCAGGCGGAGACGCAGCAGCAGCTGAAGAGAAAACAGAGTTCGACGTTGAGTTAACAGAAGTTGGACCAAACAAAGTTAAGGTTATCAAAGTGGTTCGTGAGATCACTGGTCTTGGATTAAAAGAAGCTAAAGACGCAGTAGACGGAGCTCCTAAAGTAATCAAAGAAGCAGCAGACAAAGCTTCAGCAGATGATGCTAAAGCTAAACTTGAAGCAGAAGGCGCTAAAGTTACTTTAAAATAGTCGCGAAAGCTACGAGCAGAGTAAAAGCGGAAAGAGCGATTGGATGGAAATTTATTTCCATTCCAACCGCTCTTTTTGATTTTATTGGGCGACAGCCCGCGCACGAGGAAGGAAAAGCCTTCCGAGTTCGCACTCTGCTCGTTTTTATATAATTGTAATTGCGACAGCCCGCGCACGAGGAAGGCAAAGCCTTCCGAGTTCGCAACTCTGCTCGTTTTATATAATTGTAATTGCGACAGCCCGCGCACGAGGAAGGCAAAGCCTTCCGAGTTCGCACTCTGCCCGCATATTCACATCCATTTTTTCTTGTAATCCCCATCATATGTGCTATAATTAATTCCTGTGGGAACCCCACACAATCCAATAACGAAACGAGGTGAGACCATGACTGATGACAGTTACGGGCGAAGTTACATAATTGTTTGCAGAAAACAGAATAGTAAAAGTAATCGCCTGATGCAACTGTAATCATTCGGGTCTCTTTTTCTATAAATTTTCCTTCTGCTTTCGCAGGCAATTATTTTCCAAACCAAAATTGAAGTTTCGGTAGACGTTTTATGGATGATCAGGAATTTGTATATTTTCTGGCTGGCCATAAAGGGTCTACCTGTGCATGCGAAACAGGAGGATAATTAGATGGAAGAAAAGAATTTTGATGAAATGACAGCAGAAGAAATGGCTGTTTTAAAACCGGACTACGAGAAAGAGATTGCGGACATAATTCGTAGCAATGCATCTCCAAAGGTAATGAAGGATCGTATCATGGACTACCATGAGAATGATATTGCGGCCGCCTTAGAGAAAATGAGCGTATCCGAACGCCAGCGATTGTATCGCATTCTTGATATCGAAGATCTGTCGACAATATTTGAATATGTAGATGAAGATGATGTGGCTGGCTATTTGGAAGAGATGGATATCAAGAAAAAAGCGGCCATTGTTTCTGAAATGGATGCAGATAAAGCGGTTCATCTTCTTCGTCAATTAAATAAAAGAGAACGTGAGATGCTCATTGAACTGATGGACAATGAGACAAAGAAGGATGTTACATTGATTGCTTCCTTCGATGAAGATCAGATTGGTAGCCGCATGACCACCAATTATATATCCATCACATCGAACTTGAATGTAAAACAGGCGATGAAGGAATTGATTCGACAGGCTGCAGACAATGACAATATTGCTACACTGTATATTGTGGATGAAGAAAATGTATTTTGCGGCGCACTTAGTTTGAATGATTTGATTATAGCGAGGCAGGATACGAGCCTCGATGATTTGATTGTTACCTCTTATCCGTTCGTGTATGCGAAAGAAGAGATTGACGATTGTATCGAATGGATTAAGGATTATTCTGAAGATTCCATTCCTGCACTTGATGAAGATAATAAGCTTCTTGGAGTTATCACTGCTCAGGATATCATCAAAGTAGTTGATGATGAGATGGGTGAAGATTATGCCATGTTAGCTGGTTTGACTGCGGAAGAGGATTTGGAAGAATCGTTGGTAGACAGCGTGAAAAAGCGTCTTCCTTGGCTGGTAATTCTGCTTGGACTTGGGCTTGTGGTGTCTTCTGTGGTTGGTTTGTTCGAAAATGTAGTTGCTGAGCTTACGATTGTTATTTGCTTTCAGTCCCTCATATTAGATATGGCTGGAAATGTTGGAACACAGTCGCTGGCTGTTACCATTCGAGTATTGATGGATGAAAACCTGACACCGAAACAGAAAATAGGACTTGTGTTTAAAGAGGGACGCGTGGGATTTTCTAACGGTCTCATTCTTGGAACTCTGTCAGTTCTGTTTATTGGCCTTTATATTCATATCTTTAAAGGGTATACTTGGAGCTTTGCATTTGCGGTATCCCTCTGTATTGGAGCGTCGCTGTTGCTTGCAATGGTGATATCCAGCCTTGTTGGAACCTTGATTCCGATGTTCTTTAAGAAAATTAATGTGGATCCGGCCGTAGCTTCTGGACCACTGATTACAACCATAAATGATCTTGTCGCTGTAGTTACATACTATGGCCTCGCATGGCTCTTTTTGCTAGAACTTATGCATTTTTAAAAAGATTGAAAAAAGTCCTTGCATTCGAAAACTTCTTGTTGTATACTATACGTTGCACTATTGTGGTGCAATAGGCTTAACTATGTCCATTTTTAAAGGAAAAGCCATTATCTAGCTAATACCAGTAGATTGAAAATAAAAACGAGAGGTGAAACGTCAATGGAGAAAAACAGAATACGTCCAGTCCAGGCTGGAAAAGGCATGCGTATGAGTTACTCAAGACAAAAAGAGGTTTTGGAAATGCCAAACCTGATCGAGGTCCAGAAGGATTCTTATCAGTGGTTTTTAGACGAAGGTCTGAAAGAGGCATTTGCAGATATCTCTCCGATTGCTGATTACAGCGGTCATTTGAGCCTGGAATTCGTAGATTTTACATTATGCGAAGATGATGTGAAATACACAATCCCAGAGTGCAAAGAAAGAGATGCAACTTATGCAGCACCTTTAAAGGTTAAGGTAAGACTTCATAACAAAGAGACAGATGAAATCAACGAACATGAAATTTTCATGGGTGATCTTCCTCTTATGACAGAGACCGGTACATTCGTAATTAATGGTGCTGAGCGAGTAATCGTAAGCCAGTTAGTACGTTCCCCTGGTATCTATTACGGAATTGCTCACGATAAAGTGGGAAAAACTCTGTATTCTTGTACTGTAATCCCTAACCGAGGCGCTTGGTTAGAGTACGAAACAGACTCCAATGACGTTTTCAGTGTAAGAGTAGATAGAACACGTAAAGTACCTATTACGGTATTGTTACGTGCACTTGGTGTAGGCACAAATCAGGCAATTCTTGATATGTTTGGTGAAGAGCCTAAGATTCTTGCGTCTTTTGCAAAGGATCCTACAATCACCGAGAGAGAGCCACAGGGTAGCTTTGAAGCTGGTCTGTTAGAACTTTACAAGAAAATTCGTCCAGGCGAACCACTTTCTGTAGAAAGTGCAGAGAGTCTGATTACTGCAATGTTCTTCGACCCTAGAAGATACGACCTTGCTAAAGTTGGACGTTACAAATTCAACAAAAAATTGGCATTGAAGAACCGTATCAACGGACATATTCTCGCAGAGGATGTATTAGATCCTTCTACAGGTGAAGTACTTGCGGCTGCTGGTACAACTGTATCCAGAGAACTTGCTGACCAGATTCAGAATGCGGCAGTTCCATTCGTTTGGATTCAGACTGAGACCAGAAATGTAAAAGTACTTTCTTCTATGATGGTTGATATTACAACCTGGATTCCAGAGATTGAAGATCCAGAAAGTCTTGGAATTCATGAGCTTGTTTACTATCCAGTACTTGCTCAGATTATGGAAGAGAACGAGACTCTTGAAGAGCGTATGGAAGCAATCAAGAGAAATATCGCTGACTTAATTCCTAAGCATATTACAAAAGAAGATATCTTCGCATCTATCAACTACAATATGCACTTAGAGTGGGCTATCGGACATGATGATGATATCGACCACTTAGGAAACAGACGTATTCGTGCGGTAGGTGAATTATTACAGAACCAGTACCGTATCGGACTTTCCAGATTGGAAAGAGTTGTCCGTGAAAGAATGACAACACAGGATTTAGAGGGAATTTCACCTCAATCCTTAATCAATATTAAACCTGTAACAGCAGCAGTGAAAGAATTCTTCGGTTCTTCTCAGCTGTCACAGTTCATGGATCAGAACAACCCATTAGGTGAGCTGACTCATAAGAGACGTTTATCTGCATTAGGACCTGGTGGTCTTTCAAGAGACCGTGCCGGATTCGAGGTTCGAGACGTACATTATTCTCATTATGGTCGTATGTGTCCTATTGAGACACCTGAAGGACCTAACATTGGTCTGATCAACTCTCTTGCATGCTATGCAAGAATCAACGAATATGGTTTCGTAGAGGCTCCATATCGTAAAATTGATAAAGCAGACCCACAGAATCCTCGTGTAACAGACGAAGTTGTATACATGACAGCAGACGAAGAAGATAACTATCATGTAGCACAAGCTAATGAGAAGCTGGATGAGAATGGTTACTTCGTACGTAACTCCGTATCAGGTCGATACTTAGACGAGACACAGGAATACGACAAGACAGCATTTGATTACATGGACGTATCTCCTAAGATGGTATTCTCGGTTGCTACAGCATTAATTCCATTCTTACAGAATGATGATGCGAACCGTGCATTGATGGGATCTAACATGCAGCGTCAGGCTGTACCTCTTCTTACTACAGAAGCTCCTGTAGTTGGTACTGGTATGGAAGGCAAAGCAGCAGTTGACTCTGGTGTTTGTGTAGTGGCAAGAGCAGCTGGAACAATCGAAAGTGCTGAATCTAACCGCATCGTAATCAAAGAAGATGACGGAAATAAAAGAGAATACATTCTTACAAAATTCTCTCGTAGTAACCAGTCTAACTGTTACAATCAGAGACCAATTGTATTCAAAGGTCAGCATGTTGAAGTAGGCGAAGTAATCGCTGATGGACCATCTACAGATAATGGAGAATTAGCTCTTGGTAAGAACCCACTCATCGGTTTCATGACATGGGAAGGTTACAACTACGAGGATGCTGTTCTTTTAAGTGAAAGATTAGTACAGAATGATGTTTATACATCTATTCATATTGAAGAATACGAAGCAGAATCACGTGATACCAAATTAGGACCAGAAGAGATTACCCGTGACGTTCCTGGTGTCGGTGACGATGCATTAAAAGACCTTGATGAAAGAGGAATCATCCGTATTGGTGCTGAGGTTCGTGCTGGTGATATCCTTGTTGGTAAAGTAACTCCTAAGGGAGAGACAGAGCTGACGGCTGAAGAGAGATTACTTCGTGCAATCTTCGGTGAAAAGGCAAGAGAAGTACGTGATACTTCCTTAAAGGTACCACACGGTGAGTATGGTATCGTTGTAGATGCAAAAGTATTTACAAGAGAAAATGGTGATGAGTTATCTCCAGGTGTAAACCAGGCAGTTCGTATCTACATTGCACAGAAGAGAAAGATCTCTGTCGGTGATAAGATGGCTGGACGTCATGGTAACAAGGGTGTAGTTTCCCGTGTATTACCTGTAGAAGATATGCCATTCCTTCCAAACGGTCGTCCTCTGGACATCGTATTGAACCCATTGGGTGTACCTTCCCGTATGAACATCGGTCAGGTCCTGGAAATTCACTTAAGTCTTGCTGCAAAAGCATTAGGATTTAACATTTCCACACCAGTATTCGATGGAGCACGAGAGGTTGATATCCAGGATACTCTGGAACTTGCAAATGATTACGTGAACTTCCCATTCAACATGGAAGAAGCAAAAGCACTTGCAGAGAAAAATGGTACAGAGTGCGTTTCTGAAGAAGAGACCTTCGAAGGAAAATATAAAGATGTATTTCGTGAAGACGTAATGCAGTATCTGTATGATAACAGAGAACATAGAAAACTTTGGGAAGGTGTTCCACTTTCCCGTGATGGTAAAGTACAGCTTCGTGATGGTAGAACAGGTGAGTTCTTTGATGGTAAAGTAACTATCGGACACATGCATTACCTGAAACTGCATCACATGGTAGACGATAAGATTCATGCACGTTCAACAGGTCCTTACTCTTTAGTAACACAGCAGCCTCTGGGTGGTAAAGCTCAGTTCGGTGGACAGCGTTTCGGAGAGATGGAGGTTTGGGCACTGGAAGCTTATGGTGCTGCTTATACCTTACAGGAAATCTTAACTGTCAAATCAGACGACGTTGTTGGTCGTGTGAAAACATATGAGGCTATTATTAAAGGTGACAATATTCCTGAACCAGGAATTCCTGAATCCTTTAAGGTACTCTTAAAAGAACTTCAGTCATTAGGTCTTGACGTAAAAGTATTAGACGAAGACAGAAATGAAGTAGAGCTCATCGAGACCAGCGAATATGGTAATACTGATATCAATGCGATTATCGGTAATGATAAAGACTTTGCATTTGAAGACAATGAGTCCTTCGCACAGCATGGTTTTACCAAACAGGAATTTGACGCTGAGAATGAGGAACTGGTTAATGTAGAAGAAGAGGAAGAGCCAGAAGTTGACGATTCCGAAATCTACGATGATTCAGAAGTTCTTGACGAAGAATAGAAGGAAGGGAGTGTCGTAAATGCCAGAAACTAATGTAAAAGATATCAACCAGGCTGTACAGTTCGACGCAATTCAGATTGGTTTAGCATCTCCAGAGAAGATCAGAGAATGGTCTCATGGAGAGGTTAAAAAGCCTGAAACAATCAACTACAGAACTTTAAAACCAGAAAAAGACGGTTTGTTCTGTGAGAAGATTTTCGGGCCTACAAAAGACTGGGAATGTCATTGTGGTAAATATAAAAAAATCCGTTATAAAGGTGTTGTCTGCGACCGTTGTGGTGTTGAAATAACCAAATCAAGCGTACGTAGAGAGCGTATGGGACACATCGAGCTGGCTGCTCCTGTTTCTCATATCTGGTATTTCAAGGGAATCCCATCTCGTATGGGACTCATCCTTGACTTATCGCCTCGTGTATTAGAGCGTGTATTATACTTTGCATCTTACATTGTATTAGATGCTGAAGATACAAGCCTTGGATACAAACAGGTTCTTTCTGAAGCTGAATACCAGGAAGCTAGAGAACAGTATGGCAATACTTTCCGTGTAGGCATGGGAGCAGAAGCTGTACATGAACTCTTAGCAGCAATTGATCTTGAGAAAGATTCTGCTGAATTAAAAGCTGAACTGGAAACAGCAACTGGTCAGAAGAGAGCTCGTATTATCAAGAGACTTGAGGTTGTAGAAGCTTTCCGTGAGTCAGGAAATAAACCTGAGTGGATGATCATGAATGTTATTCCTGTAATCCCACCAGATTTACGTCCAATGGTTCAGCTGGATGGTGGACGTTTTGCAACATCTGATTTAAATGATTTATATAGAAGAATCATTAACCGTAATAACCGTTTAAGAAGATTGCTGGATTTAGGAGCACCTGATATCATCGTTCGTAATGAAAAACGTATGTTACAGGAAGCTGTTGATGCCTTGATCGATAACGGCCGTCGTGGACGTCCAGTTACCGGACCTGGTAACAGAGCATTGAAATCCTTATCTGATATGCTAAAAGGTAAGGGGGGACGTTTCCGTCAGAACTTACTTGGAAAACGAGTTGACTACTCAGGACGTTCCGTTATCTGTGTAGAGCCAAAGCTTAAGATTTTCCAGTGTGGTCTTCCAAAAGAGATGGCAATCGAATTATTCAAACCATTCGTTATGAAAGAGCTCGTTGCTAATGGAACTGCACACAATATTAAGAGCGCGAAGAAGATGGTTGAACGTCTTCAGACAGAAGTATGGGATGTTTTAGAAGAAGTTATTAAAGAACATCCAGTTATGTTGAACCGTGCTCCTACACTTCATAGATTAGGAATTCAGGCATTTGAGCCAATCTTAGTCGAAGGTAAAGCAATTAAATTACATCCATTGGTATGTACCGCATTTAATGCCGATTTCGATGGAGATCAGATGGCTGTCCATCTTCCTCTTTCTGTTGAAGCACAGGCAGAATGTCGATTTATGCTGTTATCTCCAAACAACTTACTGAAACCATCTGATGGTGGTCCTGTAGCTGTTCCTTCACAGGATATGGTCCTTGGTATTTATTACCTGACCATGAGAAAACTTGCAGATCACACTAATGATAAAGAAGCAAAACCAGTATCAGATACTGTATACAATGATATTGATGAATTAATGAAGCTTACAACTCCAGGTAAAGATGGCAAAGCTGCCCTTGGAATGTACGATATGATTTGGTTTGAAGATGTAACAGATGGTAACCGTCATGTCCTTTGTACACCAATGGATCTGTTCGGATATCATTATGGAAGTATGAATCAGGCTCTTCTTGCATATGAGAATGGCGAGATTTTACTTCACCAGAAAATCTATGTTTACCGTACAGTTAAGACAACAACTGGAGAAGAAATATCTGGTTTTGTAGAGACAACACTTGGTCTTGTAATCTTCAACGAGATTATTCCACAGGATCTTGGATTTGTTGATCGTTCAAACCCAGAAAACGCATTGAAATTTGAAGTTGATTTCCATGTTGGAAAGAAGCAGATTAAACAGATTCTTGAAAAAGTAATCAACATTCATGGAGCAACAACAACTGCTGAAGTATTAGATGATGTTAAGGCTATGGGTTATAAGTATTCTACAAGAGCTGCGATGACCGTATCTATTTCTGATATGACAGTACCACCTCAGAAGCCTCAGATGATCGAAGAAGCACAGGATACTGTTGATAAGATTACCAAACAGTATAAACGTGGTCTGATCACGGAAGAAGAGCGTTACAAAGAAGTCGTTGAGACATGGAAAGAGACCAATGATGAGCTTACAAAAGCACTGTTAACAGGTCTTGATAAATATAACAATATCTTCATGATGGCTGATTCCGGAGCCCGTGGTTCTGATAAACAGATTAAACAGTTAGCAGGTATGCGTGGATTGATGGCTGATACAACAGGTAGAACCATTGAGCTGCCTATCAAATCTAACTTCCGTGAAGGCCTTGACGTATTGGAGTACTTCATGTCAGCACATGGTGCTCGTAAAGGACTTTCTGATACAGCTCTTCGTACAGCCGATTCTGGATACTTAACCAGACGTCTGGTAGATGTATCACAGCACATGATCGTTCGTGAAGCAGATTGCTGCGAAGGAACAGGTCGTGAGATTCCAGGAATGGTAGTAAAAGCATTCATGGAAGGCAAGGAAGAAATTGAAAGCTTACAAGAACGTATTACAGGTCGTTTCTCTTGCAATACAATCTGTGATAAAGATGGCAATATTATCGTGAAAGCAAACCACATGATCACACCTAAGCGTGCAGCAGAAGTAATGAGCAGAGGCGTTGATGAGAAAGGAAATCCAATTACAGAAGTTAAGATTCGTACAATCTTAACCTGTAGATCTCATATGGGCGTTTGTGCAAAATGTTATGGTGCCAACATGGCAACCGGTCAGGCAGTTCAGGTCGGCGAAGCAATTGGTATTATTGCAGCACAGTCTATCGGTGAGCCTGGTACACAGCTTACCATGAGAACATTCCATACCGGTGGTGTAGCTGGTAACGATATCACACAGGGTCTTCCTCGAGTAGAAGAAATTTTCGAAGCTCGTAAACCTAAGGGACTTGCAATTATCACTGAATTCGGTGGCGTAGCAACCATTAAGGATACAAAGAAGAAACGTGAAGTTATCGTAACAAATAACGAAACAGGCGAATCTAAGAACTACCTGATTCCTTATGGATCAAGAATTAAGATTATGGATGGAGCAGTACTTGAAGCAGGTGATGAACTTACAGAAGGTTCTGTAAATCCACATGATATCTTAAAGATTAAGGGTGTTCGTGCCGTTCAGGATTATATGCTCCGCGAAGTTCAGCGAGTATATCGTCTACAGGGTGTAGAAATCAATGATAAACATATCGAGGTTATCGTTCGTCAGATGTTACAGAAGATTCGTGTAGAAGAAAACGGCGATTCCGATCTGCTTCCAGGAAGCATGGTAGATTCTCTTGACTTCCTCGAATTGAACGAGAAGCTTGAAGAAGAGAGCAAAGAGCAGGCAGTTGGATCTCAGGTATTACTGGGTATCACAAAAGCATCTCTTGCAACCAACTCATTCTTATCAGCTGCATCCTTCCAGGAGACAACCAAGGTTCTTACCGAGGCTGCTATCAAAGGAAAAGTTGATCCATTGATTGGTATGAAAGAAAACGTAATCATTGGTAAACTTATCCCAGCTGGAACTGGTATGAAGAGATACCGCAACATCAAGTTAGACAGCGATATCAATGAAGATGATGAATTATCATTTGATGATTTTGATGACTTTGGAGATTTCGATTCTGATAACATGATGGCAGAAGAAGTTGAAACAGTAGAAGAGACAGATTCTGAAGAATAGAATATTTTTACAAATGATAAGAGCCATGCACTGGGAGGAGACTTGTAGTGCGTGGCTTTTTTAGACTGTGGCATACGAGTATATTGCAATTATGTCTAAGGCATAATTGTGGAAATTTCTCCTGTATGGCACATGATATTGTGGATAACAACAAAAGTGAAAAATATAATGTGAATTTTCTTGACAATAGAAAAAGAACTTTATATAATCAGTTAGTGTGCATATAAATGCGCGCATTTAGATAAACTACAGGAGGTGAAAATAATGCCAACATTCAACCAGTTAGTAAGAAAAGGACGTCAGACATCTGTAAAGAAGTCTACAGCACCTGCACTTCAGAGAAGCTACAACTCTTTACAGAAGAGACCAGTAGAAGCATCTTCTCCACAGAAGAGAGGTGTATGTACAGCTGTTAAAACAGCAACTCCTAAGAAACCTAACTCAGCTCTTAGAAAGATCGCCAGAGTTCGTCTTTCCAACGGAATCGAAGTAACATCTTATATTCCAGGTGAAGGCCATAACTTACAGGAGCATAGCGTTGTTCTGATTCGTGGTGGTAGAGTAAAAGATTTACCAGGTACTAGATACCATATCATCCGTGGAACACTTGATACCGCAGGTGTTGCAAACAGAAAACAGGCTCGTTCTAAATATGGTGCTAAGAAGCCAAAGGCCGCTAAATAATTTGTTTAGCAGACAATAGTATCACAAACAGAACTAAATAGGTTAGTGTTGGGATTAACCCATGTTATTGGGATTTCACTTATGGAATATAAATTCCGCACGAACACATTAGAGAGACACATGTGAGTACCGTTGAATTAATCGAAACTAAAAAATCATGATTAAGGAGGGAAGTACCGTGCCACGTAAAGGACATACTCAAAAAAGAGACGTTTTAGCAGATCCAATGTACAACAGTAAAGTAGTTACTAAACTTGTCAATAACATTATGTTAGATGGTAAGAAAGGTGTAGCTCAGAAAATTGTTTACGGAGCTTTCGCTAAAGTAGAAGAGAAAACAGAGAAACCAGCTCTTGAAGTATTCGAAGAAGCAATGAACAATGTAATGCCACTTCTCGAAGTAAAAGCAAGACGTATTGGTGGAGCAACATATCAGGTACCAATCGAGGTTCGTCCTGATCGTCGTCAGGCTTTAGCTCTTCGCTGGTTAACATCTTTCTCCCGTGCTAGAGGAGAAAAAACCCAGGAAGATAGACTGGCTAACGAGATTATGGATGCAGCTAACAATACTGGTGCATCTGTAAAGAGAAAAGAAGATATGCACAAAATGGCAGAGGCAAACAAAGCATTTGCTCACTACCGTTTCTAATTGTCGCATTCTTCACACTAAATATAGGAGGAAAAAACCTTGGCTGGAAGAGAATATCCACTTGAGAGAACCAGAAATATTGGAATTATGGCTCATATCGATGCTGGTAAAACAACATTAACAGAGCGTATTCTTTATTATACTGGTGTAAACTATAAAATTGGTGATACTCATGAAGGTACTGCTGCCATGGACTGGATGGAACAGGAACAGGAAAGAGGAATCACTATTACTTCAGCCGCTACTACATGTCATTGGACTTTGGAAGAGTTTGCTAAGCCAAAGAAAGGTGCTTTAGAGCATCGTATCAATATCATTGATACCCCAGGACACGTAGACTTCACTGTTGAAGTAGAGCGTTCACTCCGTGTATTAGATGGCGCCGTTGGTGTCTTCTGTGCAAAGGGTGGTGTAGAGCCTCAGTCTGAAAACGTTTGGAGACAGGCTGATACCTACAACGTACCTAGAATGGCATTCATCAATAAGATGGATATCTTAGGTGCAAACTTCTACGGAGCAGTAGAACAGATCCGTACAAGATTAGGCAAAAATGCAATCATTCTTCAATTACCAATCGGTAAAGAAGATGATTTCAAAGGAATCATCGACTTATTTGAAATGAAAGCATACATTTTCAATGATGAAAAGGGCGACGATATCACTGTAACAGATGATTTAGGTGATATGAAAGAAGACGCTGAACTTTATCATGCAGAGTTAGTAGAAAAAGTTTGCGAATTAGATGATGATTTAACAATGATGTATCTGGAAGGTGAAGAACCTACTGTAGAGCAGATGAAAGCAGCATTAAGAAAAGGTACATGTGAGTGTACTGCAGTTCCTGTATGTTGTGGTTCTGCATATAGAAATAAAGGTGTTCAGAAATTAATTGACGCTGTTATCGAATATATGCCAGCTCCTACAGATATTCCTTCAATCAAAGGAACAGATATGGAAGGAAACGAAATCGAAAGACATTCTTCCGATGAGGAACCTTTCTCAGCATTAGCATTTAAGATCATGGCTGACCCATTCGTAGGTAAGCTTGCATTCTTCCGTGTATATTCAGGAACAATGAAAGCAGGATCTTATGTATTAAATGCAACAAAGGATAAAAAAGAACGTGTTGGCCGTATCCTTCAGATGCACGCTAACAAGAGACAGGAACTTGAGATTGTTTACTCTGGAGATATCGCAGCTGCTGTAGGTTTCAAATTTACAACAACAGGTGATACAATCTGTGATGAACAGCATCCAGTAATCCTTGAGTCTATGGAATTCCCAGAACCAGTTATTGAGCTTGCTATCGAGCCTAAAACAAAAGCTGGACAGGGTAAACTTGGTGAAGCTCTTGCAAAACTTGCAGAAGAAGATCCAACATTCCGTGCTCATACAGATCAGGAAACTGGTCAGACAATCATCGCTGGTATGGGTGAGTTACATTTGGAAATCATCGTTGACCGTCTACTTCGTGAATTCAAAGTAGAAGCTAACGTAGGTGCTCCACAGGTTGCTTACAAAGAAACATTTACCAAAGCGGTTGATCAGGAATACAAATATGCAAAACAGTCAGGTGGACGTGGACAGTACGGACACTGTAAAGTTAAGTTCGAGCCTATGGATGCCAATGGAGAAGAATTATTCAAATTCGACTCTACTGTTGTCGGTGGTGCTATTCCTAAGGAATATATCACTCCAGTTGGAGAAGGTATCGAAGAAGCAACAAAAGCTGGTAGCCTTGGCGGATTCCCTGTAGTAGGTATCCACGCTACTGTATATGATGGATCTTACCATGAAGTCGATTCTTCAGAAATGGCATTCCACATTGCAGGTTCTATGTGTTTCAAAGAAGCTATGGCAAAGGCAGCTCCTGTATTACTTGAGCCTATCATGAAAGTTGAAGTAACAATGCCAGAAGAGTACATGGGAGATGTTATCGGTGATATTAACTCTCGTCGTGGACGTATTGAAGGTATGGATGATCTCGGCGGTGGAAAAATCGTTCGTGGATATGTACCTCTTGCAGAAATGTTTGGATACTCTACTGACTTACGTTCTAAGACTCAGGGCCGTGGTAACTACTCTATGTTCTTCGAGAAATATGAGCCAGTACCAAAGAATGTACAGGAAAAAGTTCTCTCCAACAAGGGAGAATAATTAGAAATAATGCAATTCCTCATTTTATGGGGAATTGCCTTATAAAAATAGCTTGAAAAAGCAATGATTATTTCGTATAATCAAATCAAATCGGGTTATTTAACCAAAATTAAAACTCAGCCCAAAGGGCATATTATTAAGGAGGACGTTCAAAATGGCAAAAGCTAAGTTTGAAAGAACAAAACCACATTGTAATATTGGTACTATTGGTCATGTAGATCATGGTAAAACTACATTAACAGCAGCTATCTCTAAAGTAGTATCTACAAGAGTTGCTGGTAATGAAGCTACAGATTTCGAGAATATCGATAAAGCTCCAGAAGAAAGAGAAAGAGGTATCACTATCTCTACAGCTCATATCGAGTACGAGACAGAGAAGAGACATTACGCACACGTTGACTGTCCTGGACATGCTGACTACGTAAAGAACATGATTACTGGTGCTGCACAGATGGATGGAGCTATCCTTGTTGTAGCTGCTACTGATGGTGTTATGGCTCAGACTAAAGAGCACATCTTATTATCACGTCAGGTTGGTGTACCTTACATCGTTGTATTTTTAAACAAATGTGATATGGTTGATGATGAAGAACTTATCGAGTTAGTAGAGATGGAAGTTACAGAGCAGCTTGAAGAGTATGGCTTCAATGATTGCCCAATCATCAAAGGTTCTGCTTTAAAAGCTCTTGAAGATCCAAATGGCGAGTGGGGCGACAAAGTTATGGAACTTATGGATACAGTTGATAGCTATATCCCAGATCCACAGCGTGATACAGACAAACCTTTCTTAATGCCAGTAGAAGATGTATTCACAATCACAGGTCGTGGTACAGTTGCTACAGGTAGAGTAGAAAGAGGTACATTACACCTGAATGACGAACTTGAAATCCTTGGTGTTAAGGAAGAAGTTCAGAAAACAGTTGTAACTGGTATCGAAATGTTCCGTAAACAGTTAGACGAGGCTCAGGCTGGTGATAACATTGGTGCATTACTTCGTGGTGTTAACCGTGAGCAGATCGTTCGTGGACAGGTTCTTGCTAAACCAGGAACAGTTACTTGCCACAGAAAATTCACAGCTCAGGTTTACGTATTAACAAAAGACGAAGGTGGACGTCATACTCCATTCTTCAACAACTACCGTCCACAGTTCTACTTCAGAACAACAGACGTAACAGGTGTTTGTGATTTACCAGCAGGCGTTGAAATGTGTATGCCTGGTGATAACGTAGAAATGACTATCGAACTGATCCACCCAGTAGCTATGGAGCAGGGTCTTACTTTCGCTATCCGTGAAGGTGGACGTACTGTAGGTTCAGGACGTGTTGCTACAGTTATCGAATAAT
>CAZTGP010000039.1:0-25578 GCA_964613325.1 uncultured Roseburia sp.
AATGCCGGCAGTGGGACTTGAACCCACACGTGGTTGCCCACAACAGATTTTGAGTCTGCCTCGTCTGCCATTCCGACATGCCGGCATTGCGAACTGCACATTTTCTAACTGTGTGGCTCGAACATTAGATATATTATCATAAGAATAATACGATTGCAATAAAAAAATGAAAAATATGTTGTAGGTTGTATTCGCATTCGTTATAATGGAGATAAGTAAAGGGTGGATTATCTTGTATTGGGGGACTAATAATGAAGAAAATTGCTATCGTTGCAGACGGATGGCGCAGATATATGAACTACGCATGGATTGGGGGATGCCGTAGTTATATTATGGAGCACAATCTGGATGTGGATCTATATGTCTTTAATAGTTTTGGAAATTTCAGCCGTGATCAGAAATACAATATTGGGGAATATAATATCACGAATCTTCCAGACTTCTCACAGTTCGATGGAATCATTCTGGAATTGACGAATGTTTTTCAAATCCAAGCAAAAGAACAGATTGTACATAGGGTGCTGGAATCTGGGGTGCCAGCGGTGTCTTTGGTGGAGGAATTGCCAGGGATGTATTACACTGGGATTCATAATTATGCTGCCATGGAGATGATTGTGGAGCATCTGGTTACGGTACATGGATGCAGGGTGTTGAATTATGCAGGAGGCCCTGTTGACAATGCGGAGAATCAACAGCGGAAGCAGGCATATTGTGATGTATTACGACGCCACGGTATTCCTGTAGAAGAAAAACGCATTTTCTGTAGAGATTATGAGATTGAGACAGGGGAGCGGGCGTTCGATTACTTTAAGGAACAGGATTTGATACCGGAGGCATTTGTCTGTGCCAACGATAATATTGCGGTGGGAATATGCCATCAGGCACATGAGGAAGGTTACGAGGTTCCAAGGGATTTCCTGTTGTCAGGGTTTGACAATTTCGATAAAGCCTCCTATTACAGTCCTAGAATTACGACAGTTGGTTTTACCAAGGATACCATTGCCTACAAAGCTATGGGGCTTTTGGACAAGATATGGCAGGGAAAGCCTGCCGAGAAGGTACGCTATGTTAGCGCAGAGTGTGTATTTCAGGAGAGCTGTGGATGTACGCCCAAGAATCCGCCCAGCCGTGGTCAGTATGTGATTGACCGGATTTTTGGGGAAGCAAGAGACGAGAAGCTCACCAATAGCCTGCTGGAATTTAAGCGCCATCTCATCGAGTGCGAGACCTACGAAGAGATCACAGAATGCTATGCACAATACATGGCAATTATGAAGTGCAGTGGAGTGGATATTGTGCTGAATCATGATATTATTCAGGCTCAGGAGTATACCACAGCGGATGCCATTGTGAAAGAGGAACGCATAACAAGGGGATATCCCAAGAAAATGGATGTTGTTGTGTCGTACAGAGAGAATGAATTTCGAAAAGATGTAAAGCTAAAGCCAGGAGAACTGCTGCCTTTGGAGGAGAAGCGGGGGAAAGGTATGAATCTCTATCTGTTTTGCCCAATCCATTTCAGGGACAGAGAGATTGGATATACGGTATTTCAGGACTGCGATTATGTGGTAAATAATCAGTTCCTTTTTGAGATATTGAACACCTTCCAGGAATCTCTTGAAAATCTCTATAACCGTGTGGTGCTGCATCGAATGAATAAAGAGTTGTCTATGCTGTATATTATGGATTCGCTCACTGGACTATATAACCGAATGGCGTACAACAGACTTGCTATGCCCATGTTCGAACGCTGTATGCAGGAGCAGAAGCCGGTGATGATTATGTTCGTGGATGTGGACCGCTTAAAATACATCAATGACAATTTCGGACATGATATGGGAAACCTTGCAATCAAGACCCTTGCAACGGCAATCAAGCAATGCTGCCCGGCAGAGGCAATCTGTATGCGGTATGGTGGAGATGAATTCGTGATTTTGGCAGACGGCTATCAGGAAGAAGCGGCAGATGATCTGGTGGAGCGTATCACAGATGTCATTGAGCGAACTTCTGAAGCGTTGGATATCGGATTTCGAATCTCCGCAAGTATTGGGTATGTGATTGCCAGGGATGAGGAACAGACCTTGAATGATTACATTAATCAGGCAGATGAACAGATGTATGCAATTAAGAAAAGTAAGAAAATGCAGAGAACGGACGAGCCACTTTCCACGCATCGCGAATAGATGAATTGAATAGGTAAAGCGAAAAGATAAAGTAAAAAGATTAAGTAAAAAGATAAAGTAATCAAATTAAGTGAACTTAAGAAAGAGCAAAGTCTTAGAAATAAAGGATTCTGCTCATTTTCTTTTGACAAAAGTTATCATATATGATAACATAGTAGTAGATGAAATATGTGTTTCACATGCTATGGAAATAGGATCGTAATTAACGTAAAGCTAGTGCGAGGTACAAGATGAATAAGAAGATTACTCCAAGAGAAGAGATTGTAAGACAGCTGAGGGAGGCTAGAAGGTCAGAAGGTATGACACAGGAGCATCTGGCAGAATTGGTTGGCACGAAGAAGTCGAATATCTCCCGGCTGGAAAGCGGAAGGTATAATCCAAGTTTGGATTTTCTAGTGAAGGTGGCAGACGGACTTGGGAAAGAGATTACGGTTTGCGTCAGATAAATCAAAATGGGAGGAACGAAGAGATGGCAACAGTGAAGAAGCTGGGTAATTTTAGAGGAAATGATGTGGAGTTATGTAGAACAACAAGCACAAGGGTTGGGAATCAGGCTGTGAAGGCTCTGGTGGAAGCAAGTATTCCATTTACGAAGAACAGCGCAAGGGTTCCGTTCTTCTTAAGAGAGAAGTATAATGGAGCAGAGGAAGTAACGGTAATCAAGATTAATCCACATCGCTATAGCCAGGCAAGAAGAACCATTGATCGATTGGACCGTATGTGCAAGGAACGCTTAGCTGTAAGCAATTATTAAATTTTTGCGGGAAGAAAGTAGTGAAAGAGACGTGACAGTAGAACGTGAACAGCAAATAAGTAAGTTACAGAGAGAATGGATTCCGATGTTGGGGAAAGGAATGATATTCTCTTTGATACCAATATTGAATTTTTATCTGGTGGAATGGTATGAACATAATCCATGGAAGGAGGTGCGAGCCGAGGCACAGCTCTTTAATATTCTTCTTTTGGAATTGCTTGCATGGGCACTGTTCTTTTTCCTTGGAAAAGCCAAAATAGCACTTCGGATTGAGAGTATTGCAGTGATGGTGTTTGGACTTGTGAACCATTATGTGATGCAGTTTCGTTCCACACCCTTTGTACCATGGGATATTCTGTCTGTGAATACAGCGGCAAGCGTGGCAAAGAATTATGACTATACCCCGAGTGTTCGGGTCATAGTGGTATCTGTGCTGTTTTTGCTTCTCATTGTGGGTGTGCGCTTTTTACATATGGAGTGTAAGTGGAAGAGCTATTTGCGATTGATTCCGGGGGTGATTGTTCTTCTTGTATTATGCCTTTTCGTGAATGCATTGCAAAATGATGATTTTAAGAACCGCCATTATCTATACCCATTTCTTTTTACCCCGGTGTATATGACCCAGGTCAACGGAATGCTGGTTACCTTTGCCATGAATCTGGAGTATATTGCGGTTGACAAACCGGCAGGTTACAGCGCCGCAGACGCACAGGAAGTATTAGAAAGCTACCAGAGCACAGATGCAAAGGGTACAGAAGGAGCAGGGGCAGACAAGGAGAGTGATACAGGAAACAAGGATGTGGATGAGCTGCCTAATGTTATTATAGTGATGGATGAGGCATTTTCTGACTTGGCTGTGCTTGGAGATTTCACCACCAATGAGGATTATATGCCGTTTGTTCACAGCCTGGAGCAGGGGGCAGACAATACGATTACAGGATATTTGAATGTATCCGTGTGTGGCGGAAATACTGCAAATACAGAGTTTGAGTTTCTGACAGGCAACACCATGGCATTTTTGCCCGCAGGCAGTATTCCCTATCAGCAGTATATTAAGGACGAAACCCCTAGTCTTGCCAGCTATCTTGCCAATCTTGGCTATGAGACATATGGCATGCATCCCTACAATGCCAATGGCTGGAGCAGAGATAAGGTTTATCCACTTCTGGGATTTGACCAGACGCTGTTTCTTGGAGATTTTACACAGACGGATTACGTGAGAAAATACGTAAGTGACAGCAGTGATTTCAATAATATCATTCGCCTTTATGGGGCGAAAGAGAATCAGCCAATGTTTACCTTTAATGTGACCATGCAAAACCATGGCGGCTATACGGATACTTATCAGAATTTTGTCCCGGATATCAAGGTGGAGGGAATGGAGAATCTTGCACTGGAACAGTATCTTTCCCTTGTGAAGAAGACTGATGAGGCATTTTCTGATCTGGTAAGCTATTTCTCTAAGCAGAAGGAGAAGACCGTGCTTGTGTTCTTTGGAGATCATCAGCCGAGCAACAGTGTGGTGGAACCGATCCTGAATCAAAATGGAATGAATAGCAATAATCTTACCAGCGAACAGCAGGCACTCCGCTATCAGGTGCCATATGTGATATGGGCAAATTACGATATCGAAGAAGGTACCAATCAGGATATCAGTGCCAATTATCTTGGGGCAAAGGTGTGTGAAGCGGCAGGAATTCCGACCACGTCTTATCAGAACTACCTGTTAGAGCTGCAAAAGGAATATCCAATTATCTCAGCAGTAAGAGTTCAGAAGGAGAACGGTTCAAAGGGCGATACCACAGAAACCAACGTAGAGGAAGCAGCAGAGGGACTTTTGCAGTACAAACAGCTGCAATACTATCAATTATTTGACTGGAAAGAGGAAGAGAAATGAAACAATGGTATGAACAATTGAGAAAACGGAAATATTTTGCTCATGCGATGGCTTTTTTAATTCCATTTTTAATCTGTATCGGAATCTGTATTGGAAATGGAATATTTCCTCTGGGAAATAGCTGCATGCTTCATGTGGACATGTATCATCAGTATTGTCCGTTTTTTACAGAATTTCTAGATAAGCTTCAGAACGGCGGAAGCCTTCTGTACACTTGGAACCTTGGACTTGGCTCCGATTTCGTGTCGCTGTATGCCTATTATCTGGCAAGCCCATTGAACTGGTTGATTATACTATGCCCGAAAGCATATGTGATCGAGTTCATGACGCTTTTGATTCTTCTTAAAATAGCATTTTGTGGCTTGACATTTTTTATTTTCCTCAAGGGTCACTATTCCTTATCTGGAAAAGATGGAAAGCTTCACAGCAATACGGTGGTTCCGGCATTGGTGTGCTCCACCGCCTATGCATTGTCTGGATTTGTGGCTGCCTATAATTGGGATATCATGTGGATGGATTGCATTGCATTAACTCCACTGATTATTCTTGGTCTGGAGAAGCTTGTGAAAGAGAACAAGGTGGCACTGTATTACTGCACACTTGCCATATCCATTCTCGCAAACTATTATATCTCCATTATGATTTGCATGTTTTTGGTGTTCTATTTTGTGGTGCTCTTTGTGGAACAGAAGCAAGGAAGGTGGAGGAGCTTTCTGCGTTTTAGCGTATATTCTCTTTTGGCAGGTGGAACCGGGGCAGTTCTTCTGATCCCGGAATATCTGATTCTTGGCTATAGCGGATCTCAGGGAATCGATTTTCCGAAGACCGTGGAATGGTATTTCAACCTGATTGAAGAATTATCCAGAACCTGCGTTGCCACCTATTCCTATACCGGAAGGGAACACTGGCCAAATATTTACACAGGTGCATTTACAACGCTTCTTTTTGTACTGTACGTTTTGAATACAAGAATTACCTGGAAAAAGAAGCTTCCAAGAGTGTTTATGCTTGGCTTTTTCCTATTGAGCTTTGCCAATAATTATCTGGATTTTATCTGGCATGGATTCCATTTTCCAGATTCTTTACCGGGAAGACAGAGCTTTTTATATTCCTTTCTGCTGTTATCCATTTCCTTTGACACCTTGCGGAAATGGAAGGGAACAAAGCTGTGGCATATTGCCACTGCCCTTGTGTGTGGCGCTGTGCTTATCCTATGGGGTTTCATCCAGTCAGATACGGAACTGATTGATCCCTTGTCCTTTGCGGTGACTGGGATTTTCCTTGCGTGCTATGGAATACTGATGATTCTTCATAAGCTTTCCAATCGGTCTATGCAAAGATTTCTGCGCAGCTTTGCCTTTGTACTGGTTCTTTGTGAACTGACTGCCAGCATGGCAGTGACAAGCTTTTCCACTACAAGCAGAACCGCGTATACAGCAAAAATGGATGATTATGATGCCCTCCTTGAACTAGCGGAGGCAGATAATCAGGAAGGCTTTTACCGTGTGGAGGACCCGGAGCGTATGACCAAAAATGATGATATGCTCTATGGATATCCGTCGGGAACACAGTTCTCTTCCTTGATGAATATTAATGTGAGCCATTTCTATCAGTCGGTGCTGATGGAGGGCGGCAAGAATTTCTATTGCTATAATGGAGCGAATCCCATTGTCTCAGCCATGCTGTCTGTAAAATACCAGCTGATGGATAATGACATGGAAGCAGGGGAGCTTCGGACTCTCGTAGGAAGATCTGGCAAGTATTATTTGTATCGCAGCAATTATTGTCTGCCCTTGGGCTTTATGCTGTCGGAGGACACCATTGATGCATGGGATCATTCCTCCTCCTACAAAGTGAATAATATAAATAATCTTGCACTCTCTCTGGGAGCGGATACGCAGATGCTTCAGCTTGCCAACTGCAACGTGTCAGAAGAAAAGGGTGCTGCCACAATCGAAGTTCATGAAGCTGGATATTACTATGCTGTCTATGGCGGATGCAGCTCAGATACGTTAACCGCAAAGACAAGTGATGGAAGAAGCCGTACATTTTCCAAGGCCTCCCATAAATATCTGCTGGAGCTTGGAAAGGTGGATGCAGGAGAGTCTGTGACCATCAGCAATTCCAATTCGGAGTCCATTGGCTTTCAGATATACAGACTGGACATTAGTGCAGTGGAAAAGGCATATGATACGCTGAATCAGCAGACAATGGAGCTTAAGGAACAGACGGATACTTATATCTTAGGTGAGATCGACGTACAGGAAGAGGGACGCTTGATTTTCTCAATTCCAAATGAGGCCGGGTGGAGCCTATATGTGGATGGGAAGAGGACGGATATCGAAGACTATGAAGAGACTTTTGTGAGTGTACATTTAGATCAGGGAACACATAGGGTGGAACTGAAATATATGACACCGGGGCTCATCTATGGTGGCATAATCAGCGGCGCAAGTGTGGTAGTGGTTCTAGCGCTTATGCTGCTGCGGAGAAGAAAGCAAAAAAGGGAGAAGGAAGAATGGCAAAACAGCTTGTAAGTATTGTGGTTCCATGCTTTAACGAGCAGGAGACACTTGGGGTGTTATATGAAAAGTTAAATGAAGTGGTGGCAGGAATGCCAAAGTATGAGTATGAATATCTCCTGATCAATGATGGCTCTAAGGATCGCACCTTATCGATTATGCAGGAACTTGCAGGAAAAGATAAACGGGTGCGCTACATTTCGTTTTCCAGAAATTTTGGAAAAGAATCTGCGCTTCTTGCGGGGCTTTCCAATGCACGTGGAGAATATGTGGTTACCATGGATGCAGATATGCAGGACCCGCCATCGTTACTGCCACAGATGATTGAACCTGTGGCGGCAGGAGAATGCGATAATGTTGCAACCAGACGTGTAAACCGCCATGGGGAGCCGCCAATTCGTTCCTTTGGAGCCAGATGCTTTTATCGGATTCTTCGCCATATGTCAGACATTGATGTGGCAGATGGTGCAAGAGATTATCGACTGATGAATCGGAAGATGGTGGATAGTATCCTGTCGTTATGTGAGTACAATCGATTTTCCAAGGGCATTTTCGCCTGGGTGGGATACGAGACCAAATGGATTGAGTTTGAAAATGTAGAGCGTTCTGCGGGAGAGACCAAGTGGAGCTTCTGGAAGCTGGTGAAGTATTCGCTGGATGGAATTACCAATTTCTCCAATGCACCGCTGCAATTTTCGTCCTATCTGGGACTGATTCTTACGGTGATCTCTTTTGCAGCTATTATCTTTGAATTTGTTCGCTATTTTACATTTGGTGATCCGGTAAGCGGCTGGCCGTCATTGGTATGTATCATTACGTTTATCGGAGGAATACAGCTTTTCTGCATGGGAATTATGGGTCAATATATTTCTAAAACTTATATGGAAGTGAAACATCGTCCGCATTATATTGTAAAAGAGACAAATTGTGAGAAAATAGAACGAAATAATTAATAATATTTATTGAAACAATATTCAGAAATGGTATAATAGTCCTAGAAGCATACATTTGGAGGGCGACGTATGGCACAGAAGAAAAAGGTATTAGTGGTCGATGACCAGAAAATAAACAGAGATATCTTAACGAATATGCTGGAGGAAGAATATGATGTGGTATGTGCAGAAAATGGACGTACTGCAATAGAGATTCTGCTTGGAGAGACAGAGATATCGGCCGTATTATTGGATCTTGTAATGCCGGAGATGGATGGCTATGCAGTCTTAAGTGAGATGAAGCGGCATCCTGAGATATCTAAGATCCCTGTAATCGTTGCAACGCAGATGGATGCCACGGATATTGAGGTGAAAGCTTTGACCATGGGCGCCAGAGACTTCGTGACGAAGCCCTATCGTCCACAGGTAATCTGCCAGAGACTCCGCAATCTGATTCAGATGAAGGAAGCCAAGAGCACGGTCAAGATTATCGAGAGAGATTCCCTTACAGGACTTTTGAATAAGGAGGCATTTTTCCATAAAGTCAGCAAGGAATTGAAGGAGAAGGTCACTGAGGAATTTGATATTGTGATTATCGATATCGAGAAGTTCAAGCTTGTAAATGAGAACTACGGAGTGGAGGAAGGCGACCACCTGATTCGGCATATGGCAGAAGTGCTGGATGATGTTGCTCAGCGAATCGGCGGTTTCTGTGCTCATGCCAGCGCGGATATGTTCTATATTTTCGCTCCACGAACAGACGATTATTTGAATACAATTATAGAATATGTGGATGAGGATGTTGCAAAATATCCTTTGAATATGCGGCTGAATGTGAAATACGGTATTTATCAGATTGAGAATCGTGAGACCGCTTTACTTAACATGTGCGATCGTGCAAGGATGGCAGTGAATAAGGTAAAGGGTGATTATGATAGGAAATACAGCTATTATGATGAATCCTTCCACGACGGAATGTTAGAACAGCAGAGCATTATCGATGACATGGAGAAGGCTTTAGAAGGTGAAGAATTCGTGGTTTATCTTCAACCACAGGTAGAGTTAAAGAATGAGACTGTTCATGGTGCAGAAGCCTTGGTCCGCTGGCAGCATCCAACACGCGGTATGCTCTCCCCTGCTGATTTTGTACCGTTGTTTGAGGATAATGGCTTTGTGACTCATATGGATATGTTCGTATGGGAGAAGACCTGCCAGATGATTCGGGAATGGAAAGACAAAGGATATCGAATTGTACCGGTATCTGTGAATATATCTAGAAAAGATTTCTATAAGCTGGATTTGGCAGAGCATATGAAGGCGCTTGTGATGAAGTACAAGCTGAATCCATTTGATTTGCACTTAGAGGTTACAGAATCAGCCTATACAGAGAATTCCAAGCAGATTATTCATACGTTAAATAAGCTGCGTAAGATGGGATTCCTGATTGAGATGGATGATTTCGGAAGTGGATATTCTTCTCTCAATATGATATACGAACTACCGATTAACGTGCTTAAGCTGGATATGAAGTTCATGCAGGCAAATAATCAGGATCTTGAGAAGGTGATGAAGTTTGTAATCGGACTTGCGAAGTCATTGAACCTCAGCACCACAGCAGAGGGAGTAGAGACAAAGGAGCAGGTTGAACTTCTCAAGCGAATGGGCTGTGACACCGTTCAGGGCTTTTTCTATTCCAAACCAATTCCAGAAAGTGATTTTATTAAGCTCATAAATAAATAAGTCCTAAATATTGGACACTAAATAAGTTACACTCCTTTTATCAAAGAAACCAGTAATTGATGAAAGGAGTGTTTTATTATGAAAGGATATGTTGTAGAGAGCGGCTATATGGGATTTATCGATGGAGGTTATATTCTGTTTGCAGACGAGCAGGATTATATGGAAATGTTTCAGTGAATCTAGCAGAGAAATCGGTGTCGGCGGTACTCATTTGCGTTGAATTTCAGACCTTGTTGTGTCATAATAGTAAGCAGTGTAAAGTAGACAAGAATGGAGGGATTTTGATGTCGAAACATGAATTACAAGTAAACTGTGCGCCAGAAGATTTAGAAATCCGCCCTTATGAGCATCGCGCTCAATATTATGAGACGGATCAAATGGGAATTATCCATCATTCCAACTACGTGAAGTGGATGGAAGAGGCAAGAATGAATCTCATGGATCAGATAGGAATGAACTATAAACAGATGGAGGAAATGGAGATTATCAGCCCAGTTCTATCCATTGAGGTGGAATATCACAGTATGGTTCATTTTGAAGATGTTGTAGTAATTGAGACAAAGCTTACGAAGTATAACGGAATCAAGATGGAAGTATCCTATCGAATGACGGATAAGGAGACTGGTGAATTACGTACCACAGCCAAGAGCTCCCATTGCTTTTTGAACCGTTCTGGGAAACCAATCTCCCTAAAGAGAAGCTATCCAGAGCTTGACACCAAATTTTTTGAGATGAAAGAAGACTAGACATGATACCTGAGAGATTACAAGCGTTAAGACAGGAGATGGCACAGCGTAACATTGCCATCTATGTGGTACCAACAGCTGATTATCACGAATCAGAATATGTTGGAGAACATTTTAAAGCAAGAAAATATATTACTGGTTTCAGTGGGTCCGCAGGAACTGCAGTTATTACCATGACAGAAGCAGGACTTTGGACAGACGGAAGATATTTTGTGCAGGCAGCCGAGCAGCTGGCTGGCACCACCGTTACCCTCTACAAAATGGGTGAAGAAGGTGTTCCAACCGTGAATGAGTACATTGCACAGACGTTACAGGGCGGAGAATGTATCGGCTTTGATGGCCGTGTTGTGAATGGTGCCTGGGGGAAGCAGCTTCAGACAATCGCAGAAGGAAAGCATGGCAGTCTGTATGTGAAGGAGGATTTGATTGACCGAATCTGGGAGGACAGACCTGCTTTATCGAGAGAGCCGATTCGTATATTGGACGTGCAATATGCTGGAAAATCCACAGCGGACAAAATCGCAGATGTGCGTGCAGTCATGGAGCAAAAAGGCGCAGATATACATCTTCTTACCTCACTTTATGATATTGCATGGTTATTAAACGTGCGAGGTGGAGATATTAGTTATGTGCCAGTTGTGTTATCCTATTTGGCACTTACCAAAGAGAAGTGTATCTGGTTTGTTCAAAAAGAAGCAATTGATGAGAAAGCAGCGGATTATCTGAAACAGAATCAGATTGAGGTGCGCCCTTATGAGGCATTCTATGGGTATGTGGCAGAGATTACAGAAGAAAAAGCAGTATTACTGAATCCAGCCACGGTGAATTACCGTGCCTGCAGCAGCCTCCAGACAAATTGCAGACGAATCGAAGAGATGGAGCCTACTGTATTTATGAAGTCGGTCAAGAATCAGACAGAGGTAGACAATACAAGAAATGCACATGTGAAAGATGCAGTAGCGATGTGTAAGTTCATGTATTGGCTGAAGACCAATATTGGTAAGATCCCTATGTCAGAGATCTCGGTAGCTGATTATCTACAGGGTTTAAGAGAAGAGCAGGATGGCTTTTTAGACTTGAGCTTTGGAACAATTGCAGCATACGGAGAACATGGTGCAATCTGTCATTATTCAGCTGTACCAGAGACCGATAGCAAGCTTAAGCCAGAGGGCTTTTTACTGGTGGATTCTGGTGGACATTATTATGAGGGAACTACAGATATTACAAGAACCTTTGCACTGGGACCGATTACAGAGGAGATGAGACGAGACTTCACCTTGATCTGCATATCCAATATGAATCTTGCCAATGCCAGATTCCTGTATGGATGTACCGGACAGAACCTGGATATCCTTGCCCGTGGACCATTGTGGAATCTTGGACTGGACTTCAAGCATGGAACAGGACATGGGGTGGGATACGTACTGAATGTACATGAAGGACCAAATGGTTTCCGTTGGAAGACGGTATCGGAGCGAAATGATGGTGCAGTATTAGAAGCAGGAATGATTACAACAGATGAACCTGGTATCTATATCGAGGGCAAATACGGTATTCGTACCGAGAATGAGCTTGTCTGCCAGATGGGTGAAAAGAATGAATATGGACAGTTTATGTACTTTGAGAATATCACTTATGTACCAATTGACTTAGATGCAATTGATCCAGATCTTATGACATCCGTGGACAAGAAACGTCTGAATGATTATCATGGGAACGTATACCGTGTGGTATCGCCTTATTTAAACGACGAAGAAAGAGAATGGCTGAAGCAGTATACAAGAGCTATATAGAAAGGCATAGAATGATATGAGCAAAAAGTTAGTTTTAATAGATGGACATAGTATTTTGAACCGGGCATTTTTTGGACTGCCGGATTTGACCAACTCGGAAGGACTTCATACCAATGCGGTATATGGCTTCTTAAATATTATGTTTAAGATTTTAGAGGAGGAACAGCCAGATTATCTGACTGTTGCTTTTGATGTGCATGAACCAACTTTTCGCCATAAGATGTTTGATGCCTACAAGGGCACAAGAAAACCAATGGCAGACGAATTACGTCAGCAGGTTCCACTGATTAAGGAAATGTTACAAGCCATGGGTGTTACCATTATAGAAAAAGCGGGATATGAGGCAGACGATCTGCTTGGAACTATGGCACACAGAGGCGAGGAAGCAGGCATGGAAGTGTCCGTGGTATCAGGAGATCGAGATCTCTTACAGCTTGCCACGGACCATGTACTGATTCGTATTCCAAAGACCAAACGGACAGGAACAGAAATTGAGGACTATCATGCAGCAGATGTGAAAGAACGCTATCAGGTTACTCCTTTGGAATTTATCGATGTGAAAGCCTTGATGGGAGATACCGCGGATAATATTCCAGGTGTTCCTGGAATCGGAGAGAAGACTGCTACAGCATTGATCGCAAAATACGGCTCCATTGAGGCGGTTCATGAACATGCAGATGAAGTGAAGCCACCGAGAGCTTCTACCAACATTGTGGAATTCTGGGATCAGGCAGTGATGAGTAAAACGCTTGCAACCATTATCACAGATGCAGAGATTGAATACTCCTTTGAGGATGCCAGATTAGAACAGATTCAGGATCTATATACCGAAGACGCCTATATGATGTGCAAGCGATTGGAATTCAAGAATCTTCTGGGGCGTTTTCAGGTGGATGCACCGAAAGTGAATGTGGAAGAGCAATTCAAGACAATCACCACCCAGAACGAGGCAGAGCGTGTCTGGAACAAGGTAAAGGGGAAAGAGGCTGCATTTTTCATTGTTCACGGGGATGAGGCATCTGGGACTTCCACTAAGACGGAAGGAAGCGGTCAGATGAACTTATTTGAGGTGGAGAATGCCAATGCATTTTCCGGTGTATCCCTTGCATTCGGTGAGGAGGATATCTATTTCTTCCAGACAGGAGAGGCTCTTACCAGCGAATATCTGATTGGACAACTCCAGAAATCAGAGGCAGCTCTTTGGATTTCGCCGAATCTGAAGCCGGAGCTGAAGCTGATTGATCTGATGAATGGCGCAGATATTGCAGACAATTGGGAAGCATATCTTACTACACGAGAGAAGTATTATGATACCAGTCTTGCTGCATATCTGTTGAACCCACTGAATAGTGAATATCCATATGATGATATCGCAAAGAATCATCTTGGAATGATGGTGCCATCGAAGGTGGACTTCCTTGGGAAGAAGACACCGGATCAGTGCATGCAGGAGAATCCGGAAGTCGTTGCGAAATATGCCTGCTATGAAGCCTATGTGGCATGGAAGGCAAAGAGTGTTTTGGATGATGAACTAAAGGAACAGGGAATGTCAGAGCTGTTCAAGACCATTGAGATGCCGCTTGTCTTCGTATTGTCAGACATGGAGAAACAGGGAATCTCTATCGATGCAGCGGCTTTGAAAGAATACGGAGATAAGCTTGCGGTATCCATCAAGGAACTGGAACAGCGTATTTATACAGAGGCAGGAGAAGAATTCAATATTAATTCTCCAAAGCAGCTGGGAGTCATTCTCTTTGAGAAGCTGCAGCTGCCAAATGCAAAGAAGACGAAGACAGGTTATTCCACCTCAGCGGATGTGCTGGAGAAACTTGCAGCAGATTATCCGATTGTAGCTGATATCCTGGAGTACAGACAGCTGTCGAAGCTGAAATCCACCTATGCAGATGGTCTTGCCAACTATATTGGGGAGGATGGGAAAATCCATACCACCTTTAATCAGACCATCACAGCCACAGGACGGTTGAGCAGTACGGAGCCGAATCTTCAGAATATTCCAATTCGAATTGAGCTTGGGAAAATGATTCGTAAGGTATTTCATCCAGATAAGGGATTCGTATTTGTGGATTCGGATTATTCACAGATTGAGCTCCGTGTTTTGGCATCCATGTCAGAGGATGAGCAGCTGATTGATGCTTACCGTCAGGACAACGATATTCACAGAATTACTGCTTCTCAGGTATTCCACATTCCATTTGACGAAGTTACGCCATTACAGCGAAGAAATGCCAAGGCGGTCAACTTCGGCATTGTGTATGGAATCAGCTCCTTTGGATTGAGCCAGGATCTTAGCATCAGCCGCAAAGAGGCAGCGGAATATATTGAACGCTATTTTGAAACATATCCAAAGATTAAGGGATTCTTAGATAAAACAGTAGAGGATGCAAAAGCGACTGGATATATTACAACCATGTTTGGAAGAAAGAGACCGATTCCAGAGCTGGCTTCCAGCAATTTCATGCAGAGGTCTTTTGGAGAGCGTATTGCAATGAATTCTCCTATTCAGGGAACCGCAGCGGATATCATTAAGATTGCAATGATTCGCGTCCATGATCGCTTGCTGAAAGAAAACTGCAGATCCCGTCTGATTCTTCAGGTTCACGATGAGCTTCTCATTGAGGCGGCAGAGGAAGAAAAAGAACAGATTGAGAAGATTCTGTTAGAGGAAATGCATGGTGCAGCGAATCTTGCAGTGTCCCTTGAGATTGATACAGAATCTGGATATGATTGGTATGAGGCGCATTAATATGAAGTTTATTGGAATTACTGGAGGGGTAGGTGCTGGCAAAACAGCGATCCTTTCCTACCTGAGTCAAAAGGAAAACGTCAGGGTTATGCTCGCGGATGAGATTGCACATGACTTAATGGAACCAAATACCGACTGCTATCGGGAGATATGTTCCCATTTTCCAGAAGCGGATATTCTCGCAGAGGATGGACATTTTGACCGGAATAAGCTCGCAGCAGTAATCTTCTCCGACGAAGAGAATCGCAGAATTATGAATGGCATTGTGCATCCAGCAGTGAAGCAGTATGTAGTGGAACAACAGCGTATGGAGATGGAAAAAGGACAGCTGTCTTTTCTGATTTTAGAAGCCGCATTATTAATTGAAGAACATTATGATGAAATTTGTGATGAACTTTGGTATATTTATACTAATGAAAAGAACCGCAGAGAAAGATTAAAGAGCTCCAGAGGATATACTGATGAGAAAATCGATGGAATTTTTGCCAGTCAGCTAAAGGAAGCAGATTATCGGAAAGTCTGCAAGCAGGTAATCGATAATAATGGTGATTTACAAAAGGCATATTTACAGATTGAGCATGCGTTGAGGAGATAAAGGGATGGGTAACACAGAGATAAATCAGGAGACTATGGTATTCGGACTTGATATAGGAACACGTAATGTTGTTGGAACGGTTGGATATCAGACAGAGGATGAGGAATTTGTAGTAGTTGCACAATATGTGAAGGAACATGAGACAAGGGCAATGCTGGATGGTCAGATTCATGACATTGGACGAGTTGGAAAGACCATTCGTATTGTAAAGGAGCAGCTGGAGGAACAGATTGGACAGTCGCTGCAGGAAGTATGTATTGCAGCCGCTGGTCGTGTGTTAAAGACAGTTACAACTCATGTGGAATATGAATATCCAGAAGAAACGGTCGTGTCTGGTGAGGATATACACACCTTGGATCTTCTTGGAATAGAGAAGGCACAGGGCATTTTAAAAGAAAAGAATGATACCCAGTATCGTTTCTACTGCGTCGGCTACTCGGTTGTGAAGTATTACCTGAATGACGAGCTGTTCATCAGCATTGAGGATCATAAAGCAGAGAAAATTGGCGAGGACATTATTGTTACATTTCTTCCAGAGGATGTAGTAGATGGCCTCTATTCAGCAGTGGCGCAGGCGGGGCTCAGTGTTGCAAATATGACTCTGGAGCCTATCGCTGCCATTGATGTGGCTATCCCAGAGAACTATCGAATGTTGAACATTGCATTAGTGGATGTTGGAGCAGGAACCTCCGATATTTCTTTGACCAAAGATGGAAGCATTATCGCTTATGGAATGATTCCACATGCGGGAGACGAACTGACAGAAGTGATTGTTCAGCATTATCTGGTGGATTTTAAAACAGCGGAAGCTATGAAGCTGCAGTCCACAACAGAAGATGAGATTACCTATGAGGATATTATGAATATATCCCATACCATTCCAGCAAGTGAGATATGGGAACTGACAGCTCCAATTGTAGATACCATTACCACAGAGGTAGCAGCTAAGATTAAAGAGTTAAACGGAGATAAATCGGTCAGCGCAACCTTTGTGGTTGGTGGCGGCGGTAAGATTCATGGATTTACAGACATGCTTGCGGAACGTTTAGAAATAGCAAAGGATCGTGTGGCCCTCCGAGGTGAAGAGGTGCTGAAGGAAGTGACGTTTGAACAGGAAGATATTGTGAAAGATCCACTTCTTGTAACACCAATCGGTATCTGTTTGAACTATTTCGAGCAGAAGAATAACTTCATTATGATTCGTTTTAATGGGGAACGTATGAAGCTGTACGACAATAACCGTTTGACCATTGTGGATGCTGCACTTCAGGCAGGATTCCCAAATGATCAGCTGTTTCCGAAACGTGGTATGCCAATCAACTTTATGGTCAATGGTACTACACGTATTGTCAGAGGGGAAGTAGGAGAACCTGCACTTGTCACCATGAATGACAAGCCAGCAAATATCAATACACCGTTAGAACCTAACTGTGAGATTACAATTCAGCCTTCCACAGCAGGAGAAGCGGCTACTTATACCATCAGCCAGCTGGATGAGTATACCTCAGCCACGATTTCCTTTATTGTTAATGGCAAGCATGTGGTCTGCCCGAAATTTGTTGAGGTAAATGGCAGCTTAGAGCCTGGCTCCTATGAGATTCAGGAAGGGGATATGATTGAGACCCGCAATTTCTACACCGTTGGACAGGTGGCGGAATTCATGGATGTGGAAATAGATATGGATCGTGAGATTTTGGTCAATAACCGCATCGCTGATTTTGATACACTGGTGTATGAGAACTTTACTATTGACTGGACTATTTTATCTTTCCGTTCCCCAGAGAAGGAAGAGCATTATGTAAATGCAGCGGCTGAGGTATCAGACCATGCATTAGGCAATACATCAGGCAATGCCAATGGGTATGGGGATGCATCAGGCAACGCAATGGGCTATGCAGGATCTGTGGACAATGCGGATAACGTAAGTGCAAATGTGGATGAAAGAAGTGGACAAGAGAGCAAAAATCAGGTAAACTCTGTGGATAATATGACAGATTCGGATACCTCGTATACGTCACAATCCATGAATGCATCACAATCCATGAATGCGTCACAATCCATGAATGCATCGCACTTCATGAATGCAGAGCACCCGGTACAGAATGGAACCGGCTCTACTTGGGACAATATTACGGAACCTGCAGCAAATACAATATCTGTCATTGTAAATAATGAGACAATATACCTAAATGGTAAATTATCCTACATTTTTGTAGACATATTTGATAAAATAGATTTCAATCTGGCAGAAAGCCATGGAAGAGCCATTGTAACTCAAATCAATGGACGAGACGCACAGTTCGCAGAAGAGATTCATACTGGCGACAAAATAGATATTTATTGGAAAGAGAATTAGAATGTTAGAGTTATGCAGTATTGCCAGTGGGAGCAGTGGAAATTGTATTTGTCTTGGAACAGATGATACACATATTCTGATTGATGCTGGAATTAGTGGAAAAAGAATAGAGAATGGATTGAATTCCATCGGTTTGAAATCAGAAGAGATGCAGGGAATCATGATTACTCATGAACATATTGATCATATTGCAGGTCTTGGAGTTCTTGCAAGAAGATATGGAATTCCACTGTACGCAACACCTGGAACAATTGAGGCAATTAAGCACACGAAGTCTGTGGGTAAGATAGAGGAAAGTTTGTTCCACGAGATTGACCCGGGAAAGACATTCCAGATAGGTGACCTGGAGCTGGAATCAATTCCAATCTCACATGATGCGGCACAGCCAGTGGCATACAAGGTTACCAATGGAAAGAGAACCATGGCAGTTATGACTGACCTTGGAAATTATAATCAAACGATTATTGATAAACTACAGAATCTGGATGCTTTACTTTTAGAAGCAAATCACGATATACATATGCTGCAGGTGGGAGCGTATCCATACCCGCTGAAACAGCGAATCCTTGGAGACAGGGGGCATCTTTCAAATGAAAGAAGTGGCCAGCTTTTGGGGCAGCTTCTTCATGATAAATTTGGCACGATTATGTTAGGCCATCTGAGTAAAGAGAATAATTACGAAGAGCTGGCATACGAGACGGTAAGACTGGAAGTGACGATGGGAGATAATCCATATAAAGCGGAGGATTTTCCAATGTATGTTGCAAAAAGAGACGCGGTCTCTCCAATCATACGTGCAGAGTAGTAGTTTAAGGAGAATATTATGGAAAAAACAATGGAAAAGACAATGGACAAAGCAATTATTACTGTAGTAGGTAAGGATACAGTAGGAATTATCGCAAGAGTATGTACTTATCTTGCAGAGAATGGTGTAAATGTATTAGATATTTCTCAGACAATTGTATCTGGTTATTTCAACATGATGATGATCGTTGATATGTCTTGCGCTAAGAAGCATTTTTCAGATGTGTCAGCTGAGATGGACAAGCTTGGAGAAGAAATCGGAGTATCTATCAAGTGCCAGCGCGAGGATATTTTTGAGAAAATGCATCGTATCTAATGAAATCGTGATGGAGGAAATGGAAAACTATGATTAACAGCTGGGAAGTAAAAGAAACCAATGAAATGATAGAGAAAGAGAATCTTGATGTAAGAACCATTACATTGGGAATCAGCCTTCTCGATTGTATTGATTCTGATTTGGATAAACTCAATCAGAATATTTATAACAAGATTACAACAGTAGCCAAAGATCTGGTAGCCACAGGCGAGAAGATTGAGAAGAGCTACTGTATTCCAATCGTAAATAAACGTATTTCAGTAACCCCAATTGCACTTGTTGGTGGTTCCGCATGTAAGACCTCTGAGGATTTTGCAACAATTGCAGATACCTTAGACCGTGCAGCAAAAGCAGTAGGTGTGAATCTGATTGGTGGTTATTCCGCGCTTGTATCCAAAGGCATGACAAAAGCGGATGAATTATTAATTCGTTCGATTCCTATGGCACTTCACCGCACAGAACGTGTATGCAGTTCCGTAAATCTTGCGTCTACCAAGACTGGTATCAATATGGATGCAGTTAAATTGATGGGAGAGATTATACTAGAGACTGCTGAAGTCTCTAAGGATAATGATTCCAAAGACTGTATGAAATTAGTGGTATTTTGTAATGCACCAGATGATAATCCATTTATGGCAGGAGCATTCCATGGTGTAACAGAAGCAGATGCAATCATCAACGTAGGTGTAAGCGGACCTGGTGTTGTGAAGACTGCATTGGAGTCAGTTCGTGGTGAGAACTTCGAAGTGTTATGTGAGACAATCAAAAAGACTGCATTCAAGGTAACACGTGTAGGTCAGTTAGTTGCCAAAGAGGCATCTAAGATGATGAATATTCCATTTGGTATTATTGATCTTTCCTTAGCTCCTACACCAGCAATTGGTGATAGTGTTGCAGATATTCTCTGTGAATGTGGTTTGGAATATGCCGGAGCTCCAGGAACAACCGCAGCCCTTGCTATGTTAAATGATCAGGTGAAAAAGGGTGGAGTAATGGCTTCATCTTATGTTGGTGGCTTGAGCGGTGCATTTATTCCAGTCAGCGAAGATCAGGGTATGATCAATGCAGTAGAAGCTGGTGCAATCACACTTGAGAAGTTAGAAGCAATGACCTGCGTATGCTCGGTTGGACTTGATATGATCGCAATTCCAGGAGATACCAAAGCTACAACAATCTCTGGAATGATTGCAGATGAGATGGCAATTGGAATGGTGAACCAGAAGACAACAGCAGCAAGATTGATTCCTGCAATCGGCAAGAAAGTGGGAGACAAGGTAGAATTCGGTGGACTGTTTGGCTATGCACCAATCATGCCAGTGAATCAGTATTCCTGCGATGCGTTCGTAAATCGTGGTGGAAGAATTCCAGCACCAATTCACAGCTTCAAGAACTAGAGGCAGCCTGTGTATTTTTAAATAAAACATGAAATTTTGTAAAAAGCAAATTATGTTTAATGAGATGTGAAATCATATATAAGCAGATCATGATTAATGGGATGTGAAATGTTATACAAGCAGATCATGATTAATGGGATGTGAAATGTTATACAAGCAGATCATGATTAATGAGATGTGAAATGTTATACAAGCAGATTATGGTTAATGAAATATGAAATTTTGTAAAATAGTTCACATTTTAGAAAAAATACAAAATGAGTCTTATTTTGAGAAGGATTTAAGGACGCTACATTGTTTTTTTGTATTTGAGGTACTGAAATTTGGATTTTTACAAAATATTATTTGCTAATTTTGTAAAATGGAGAAATTAGCACTCTATATACAAAAAATCATTTTATGAATGAGGTAAATAGGGCATTTTCTATTAATAATTTGTAAAATGCGATTGATTACGCCAGATTTTACAAAAAGCCCTGGAAATCGATAGGAAGTTCAAGCGGGAGATGTGGATCAAGCAAGAGATGCAGATCAAGCGGGAGATGTGGATCAAGCGGGAGATGTAGATCAAGCGAGAGATGCAGATTAAGTAGGAGATGCGGAATGAGAATCGTAACCTTGGTTGAGAATACAAAAGAGAGAGATGAACTTGGAAGACAACATGGATTAAGCTTTTACATTGAAACGCAGGAACATCGAATTCTTTTTGATCTTGGTCAGGATGAACTTTTTTTAGATAATGCCAGGAAGCTGGGAATTGATATTACAGCGGTGGACACCGTTGTAATATCTCATGGTCACTACGATCATGGTGGTGGACTGAAAGCATTTCTAGCAAAGAACCATACTGCAAAGATTTATATCCAGGAACATGCATTTGAAGCATTTTATTCCTTGAAGCTTGGAATACATGTTCCAATTGGACTTAGTAAGTCATTAGAGAACCACCCACAGATGATTCATGTTGGAGAAAAATATGTAATCGATGATGAATTACAATTATTCTCGGAGATTAAAGGACGACGCTTTTTCTCAAGCTCAAATCAAAACCTGATGATGAAATGTGAGGGGAGATATGTACCGGATACATTTTCTCACGAACAAGCACTTGTGATTACAGAGAATGGGAAGCATGTGCTATTTGCCGGTTGCGCACACAATGGAATTGTGAACATTCTAGATAAAGCAGAGGACATTCTGCAGAAGCCAGTGGATGCAGCAATTGGAGGATTTCATCTATACAGCCCTGGCAGCAATCATTATGAGGCGGATGAGACCATTCATGGGATTGCGGAGAATCTGTGCGATCGTGGAGGCATGTATTATACCTGCCATTGCACAGGAACAAAGGCATATGAATTATTAAAGAAAGATATGAAGGATCACATTGCGTATTTGGCAACGGGAGCAGAAATAACCATATAGAGTTTGAAATAAGAAATCTGACACATGTATAATATCGTTTGTTTTTATCCGATATGATGCATGTGTTTTTTATTTATCATAGTGTATAAAAAGAGTGTCAGTGGCACGCAATTCGTTTGCCATAGCCTATAAAAAGGGGCTGCCGTACTAGCGGTTGATATGCTATCCCCCCGTCTAGGACTTTTCTATTTCATTGTCCTATATGTGGGTAGCATATTACTTAGCGCGGCAGTCCATTTTTCACATAGACAGGGAAACAAAATTGCTAGAGAATGTCAGAAAGAATGTAGAAACATACTAATATAAGATGTACTTATAAAAGTAAGTAAATAATTTCATGGGGCTAATAGCACGAACCCCATTGTAAAACATATTTTGAAATGATAAAATGAATGCGAATCAAGTTAATAACATATGCGAGAGGTAAATAAATATGAAATTAATGTCTTTAAAAGATGAGTTATCAGCAACTTCCTATCCAGGAAGAGGTATCGTGATTGGAAAATCAAAAGATGGAAAGAAAGCAGTGACTGCATATTTTATCATGGGAAGAAGCGAAAACAGCCGTAACCGTGTCTTTGTAGAAGATGGAGAGGGCATTCGTACACAGGCATTTGATCCTTCTAAATTAAGTGATCCAAGCCTCATTATTTATGCACCAGTTCGTGTACTTGGAAATAAAACAATTGTAACAAATGGAGATCAGACAGATACCATTTATGAGCTTATGGACAAGCAGCAGACTTTTGAGCAGTCTTTAAGAACACGTGAGTTTGAGCCAGACGCACCAAACTACACACCTCGTATCTCAGGTATTATGCACATCGATAATGGTGAATTCAATTATGCAATGTCTATCTTAAAAAGCAACAATGGTAATCCAGACAGCTGCAACCGCTATACATTTGCTTACCAGAATCCACAGGCAGGTGAAGGACGTTTCATTCATACTTATATGGGTGATGGCAATCCATTACCAAGCTTTGAAGGAGAACCTACCTGGGTTGATATCGACGGCGACATTGATACATTTACTCAAATGGTATGGGAGAACTTAAACGAAGATAATAAAGTATCTCTTTTCGTAAGATATATTGATATCGCTGACGGAACATACGAGACACGCATCATAAATAAAAACAAATAAATCTATATATAGTGATATGAATGATCAATAAGAATAAGTAAATCTATGCAAAGTAATATGTTTTTTCAATTAGCATAAATAGTATAAAGGAGTATCAATCATGCAGGAATATGAATTAAAATATGGATGTAATCCAAATCAGAAACCTTCTAGAATCTATATGGAAAATGGCGAGCTTCCAATCAAAGTGTTAAACGGAAGAGCTGGATATATCAACTTCCTTGATGCATTTAACGGATGGCAGCTGGTACGCGAATTGAAGAAAGCCACTGGTCTTCCAGCAGCAACTTCTTTCAAACATGTATCTCCAGCAGGGGCAGCAGTGGGACTTCCACTTAGCGAAGTAGAGAAGAAGATTTACTGGGTGGACGATATGGAAGTTGAGTTTACTCCACTTGCGAATGCATATATTCGTGCCAGAGGCGCAGACCGTATGTCTTCCTTTGGTGATTTCATTTCCCTGTCTGATGTTTGTGACAAAGAGACAGCACTGGTTATCAAACGTGAAGTATCTGACGGTGTGATCGCTCCTGGATATACAGAGGAAGCATTAGAGATATTAAAAGCGAAGAAAAAAGGAAACTATTGTGTAATCGAGATTGATCCAGCTTATGAGCCAGCACAAATCGAGACAAAGCAGGTATTTGGAATCTCCTTTGAGCAAGGAAGAAACGAATTGAATATCGATGATAAATTTTTCGATAATATCGTAACTGAGAATAAAGAATTAACTGAACAGGCTAAAATTGATCTTACTATTGCAATGATTACTTTGAAATATACACAGTCTAACTCTGTATGCTACGTAAAAGGTGGACAGGCAATCGGTATTGGTGCTGGACAGCAGTCACGTATTCATTGTACACGTCTTGCTGGATCGAAAGCAGATAACTGGTGGTTACGTCAGTCTCCACAGGTATTAGGGCTTCAGTTTGTCGATGGAATTGGCCGTGCAAACAGAGATAATGCAATCGATAACTATATGGGTGAGGATTACATGGATGTTCTTGCAGAGGGTGAATGGCAGAAATGGTTTAAAGTGAAGCCAGCAGTATTCACAGCAGAAGAGAAACGTGCATGGTTAGATAAGAATACAGGGGTTGCACTTGGCTCCGATGCATTCTTCCCATTTGGCGATAACATTGAACGCGCTCACAAAAGCGGTGTATCCTATGTGGCTGAGCCAGGCGGATCTATCCGAGATGACAATGTTATCGATACTTGCAACAAATATGGAATGGTGATGAGCTTCACAGGAATTCGTTTATTCCATCACTAATCTATTGTTTAACGAAATATATTTGAACGAAAAGCTTGCCTGGTTGGCAAGCTTTTTGTTCACTGTAGCATACACTTTGTAATTTGCTTGCCTGTTTTCCTGGGGGTCAGCGCAAATCTACAAATTGTATGCTTTTTCTATTGAGTACTATGACAATCACACGTTAACGTGTGATGTCAGTGCTGCCAAGCATCCGAAGAAGCTGCCAGTGGCAGGTTCTTTCGGTTAATGAAGCTGATATCTTAGGATAGGAATAATTATCAGATCAATTATCGGATTAATAATTAACAGATTAATGGAAGATGATGTAGTTAATTAATGGGCTTAATTGAAGCTATGCCATTTACTGATGGAAAGTGAAAGCTGTTGATTTGGCTCGCTATTGGATGGTCACTGTCCCCAAAACATACACTCCCTGTCCCCAAAGCACAAATCCTCTGTCCCTTCTTCTTGTGTTTTGTGAGGTATTTGAAAAAACTATACTATTACAGCACACGCTGTTACAAATATGGCTTATATTTCATCTTGGAAGGGTGTTTTTTTCATTTGGTGTGAGGTATACTAAATAATCGGCTCTTCACATCACGGAATTCATCGATTTTTGTGATGAGTTTATGGTTTTTTTTCATATACCTCACAGATTAGTTGACATAATGAAAAATAAAGTGTTGAATTTCAAGAAAATGTGATGTAAAAGACCAATTTTATCAAATACATCACAAACTTAGAAATTCATAAAGATATTGTTCACCTGGGAGAATTTAGATAAAAAGGGAATTCTTTTGTATCCGGTTTATGGGAAAATTTATACCCAGAATGAGAATTATTTTTAGGTATAAGACACCAACAAGTGTGGCTATGAAAAAGGTCTCTCCAAATATTTGGGTATAAAATCTTTTTCTCCGTGTCCACGGTATGGGGTACATTATAG
>CAZTGP010000040.1:0-24705 GCA_964613325.1 uncultured Roseburia sp.
AAAAGTATTTTGAAATAGACTTGTAATAGTTGTAACTTTTCGTTAAAATATATATCAGGCGTTGAGATTCCTTTCCGATGAAAGGAGTCTATATGAGAAAAAAGAAAAATCTTATTCTTGGCATAGTAATACAATTACTCTGGGGCGTCTCTAGTCTCACTGGATGTGGGAGAGAGAGCGAAGCAGTTCTTCTTGAGACAGAGGAGATATCACAGATGCCAGAGGATTCCCAAGAGCAGGAGACGACAGTTGCAACTGTTAGTGGCAGCTGCTTTGTTTATGTCTGTGGACAGGTGAATGCACCAGGAGTCTATGAACTGCCACTAGGAAGCAGAATATTTGATGCAATGGAAGCAGCAGGGGGAATGACTGCGGATGCTTGCAGCAGTTATTGGAATCTTGCAGAGCTGCTATGGGATGGAGAGAAGATATATGTTCCAACCGAGTCGGAAGCACTAGAACTTGGGCAGCCGGCAGCATCAGAGCAGGAAGCAGCTGCACAGGAAAATGCAGAGGATGGAATTAATATCAACACTGCTTCGAAGGAACAGTTGATGACAATTCCGGGAATTGGGGAATCCAAAGCGGATAGCATTCTTGCATACCGCAAGGAGAATGGCAGCTTTGATTCACCAGAGGATATTATGAATATCCCAGGAATTAAAGAAGGGTTATTTTCAAAGATAAAAGATTATATTTCCACAGGAAATTGATCATATATGAATGAAGTGAATGAGGTTCAATAAAATGGCAAAGAAAGTTCTTGTAGTTGATGATGAAAAATTAATCGTAAAGGGAATCCGATTCAGTCTAGAGCAGGACGGAATGGAAGTGGATTGTGCATACGATGGGGAAGAAGCCTTAAATATGGCAAAAGAGAATGCTTATGACATGATTCTTCTCGATATTATGCTTCCCAAAATGGACGGATTTGAAGTGTGTCAGGCAATTCGTGAATTTTCAGACATGCCAATTGTGATGCTTACTGCAAAAGGCGATGATATGGATAAAATCTTAGGATTGGAATATGGTGCAGATGATTATATCACCAAGCCATTCAATATCCTTGAGGTGAAAGCCAGAATCAAGGCAATTATGCGCCGCACGTCAGGCTCAAAGCAGAATGAGAATAATAGCGCAGAGATTGAAAAGGGTGATCTGAAGCTTGATTGTGAAAGCAGAAGACTCTATATCCTTGGTCGTGAAGTGAATCTTACAACAAAAGAATTCGATCTATTAGAACTGCTTGTAAAGAATGAGAACAAAGTATATAGCAGAGAGAATTTGCTCAATATGGTGTGGGGATTGGAATATCCAGGTGATGTGAGAACAGTAGATGTTCATGTGCGTCGTCTGAGAGAGAAAATTGAAACAAATCCAAGCGAACCAAAGTATGTTCATACCAAGTGGGGTGTTGGTTATTACTATAACCAAAAGTAAGAGGAACAAATCATGCTAAAAAGCAAACAATTAATTGAATTTATCAAAAGCTTAAAATTCCGCTTGATCTTAATCTTTGTAATCTTAGCTGTTGTTCCAGGGATTATTCTGAGAGTGGGAATTTTGAATTCTTATGAATCGAGAGCAGTGTCTATTCGCGAAAGCGAAATCTTAAGTCAGGCAAAGATTCTGACGAATCAGATTGCAACAAGTGAATATATGAAGGGTGGAGACTCGGCAACCATACGAGCCCAGATTGATATGCTTACCACAATCTACGATGGAAGAGTAATTGTGGTAAATGATGCATTTCGTATTATCCATGATACGTACAATCTAGATGACGGTAAGACCATCATTTCAGAAGAGGTTATCAAAACCTTAAATGGTGAGGATATCACCAACTATGATTCAGAGAATCATTATATTGAAATGGCAATTCCAATTACAGACCCGGAGGACAAGTCTGGCAAAATACTTGGAACTATGGTGGTAAGTGTCTCTACAGACAATATTGAACTGAATCTGGAATATTTACGACTCATCGCCATGATCATAGAAGTGATTCTTGGGGTAGCCATTGCGTTTTTCGGAGTTCTGATTGCCATTCGCCTTACGAAGCCGTTTCATAAATTGTCGAATTATATTGAGACAATTCAGACAGGCTATGGAGAAGATAGCCTTCAGGTCAACGACTATACGGAAACGATTCAGATTTGTGAGAAATTCAATGCTATGCTGGACCGAATGAAGGTAATGGATGATTCCAGACAGGAATTCGTATCCAATGTGTCCCACGAATTGAAGACACCAATGACTTCTATGAAGGTGCTTGCGGATTCGCTGAATAGTATGCCAGACGCACCAGTGGAGCTGTATCAGGAATTCATGGAAGATATTACCAACGAAATTGAGCGTGAAACCAAGATTATCAATGACCTGTTATCTCTGGTGAAAATGGATAAATCAGCAGCAGATTTGAATATTACAACCGTTAATATCAATGAGCTGTTGGAACAGATATTAAAGAGACTGCAGCCGATTGCGGATAAACAGAAGGTAGAGCTTGTTCTAGAAAGCTTTCGCCCAGTATCAGCTGAAGTGGATGAAGTGAAGATTACATTAGCATTTACGAACCTGATTGAGAATGCGATTAAATACAATCGCAATGATGGAGAAGGCTGGGTGCATGTATCACTCAATGCGGACCATCAGTATTTCTATTTGAAGATCGAGGATTCAGGAATTGGTATTCCAGAGGAATCCCTAGAGCATATTTATGAAAGATTCTATCGTGTAGATAAATCACATTCCAGAGAAATCGGTGGAACAGGACTTGGACTTGCAATTACCCGTAATTCCATTCTGATGCATCGTGGCGCAATCAAGGTATACAGCGTGTTAAATGAAGGAACGACATTTGATGTTCGAATTCCTCTTAACTATATTTTATAGGTGATGAATATGAGAAAAAGCATAATTGGCCTGCTGATTTCTATTTTGTTTCTATCCCTTTTCTTAGCGGGATGTGCAAATCAGAAAAAAGACAGTGCATATGATATTTATTATTTGAATATGGATGCCACAAAGATCATTCCAGAAGCCTATGAGCCTTCCGTGACTACCACCACATCTTTGATTGCGGATTTTCTCGATAAATTATCGGAGGAACCTGATAAGAATGAGGTTCGCCGCGTGATTCCCAAGGATGTGTCTGTAAATGGTTACAGCTTTAATGGGTATCTGCTCACCATCGATTTCAGTGAAGAATATTATAATATGACACCAACAGAAGAGGTCCTTACCCGCGCGGCAGTTGTCCGCACGTTACTTCAGATTGAAGAGATCTCTTATGTGAATTTCACTGTGGATTCCAAGCCGCTTGTGGATGCAGAAGAGAAAGTGGTTGGAAGCATGGACAATGAGAGCTTTGAGGAGAATCCAGGAGCACAGATTAATAAGAGCTTAAGTACAACGCTCACATTGTATTTTGCAACATCAGATGGAACGAAGCTCAAGAAGGAGACCAGAGAGGTTCATTACAGCTCCAACATCTCTATGGAGAAGCTGGTGATGGAACAACTCTTGGAGGGACCAAAAACAAAGGGACTTCAGTCTGCGATTCCTTCGGAAACAAAGCTGATTACCGTATCCATTGCGGATAACGTCTGCTATGTGAATCTGGATGAGACATTCCGCAATCAGAAGGATGAAATCGCAGAGCCAGTGGTTCTGTATTCTATTGTGAATTCCCTTTCCGAACTGCCAAATGTGAAGAAGGTACAGATCTCTATCAATGGAGATACAAAGGGCAAAGTCCGCTATACCTATGATTTGGCAACCTTATATGAGCCTGATGAGACTTATGTGGAGGTTGATGAGGAAGAAACGGAGCAGGTGGATACCCCATCTGAGACGCAGTAGATAAGTTGGAAATATACTTGGAACAAAGTATAATTGAAACAAAAAAGTAATTATAATAAGACGTAATTGGAACAGAAATATAATTAGAATAGAAATGTAAGTGAATAGAAACAAAATTGAAACAGAAACAAAATTGAAAAGAAATATAAGCGAACAAAAACAAAATCGAAATAGAAATATAAATGAACAAAAATGTAAGTGAACAGTAACAAAATTGAAATAGAAATATAACTAGAACAGAAATGTAATTAGAACAGAAATGAAATTGGAATAGTAACATAATTAACAACAGAAGTACAATAGGAGAATTATATTGAGAAAGCGCCCATTATTATGTATGGCGTGTTTCTTCCTTCTTGGTATTCTATGGAAAGTAAATGGAACAATCGCATATCCAGTTGGAATGTTGGCATTTCTGCTATACGGTGTTAACCGTTTGCGCAGGCAGAGATGCTGGCTGCGATTGATAGGAAGGAGCTTGTTGCTCCTTTCTTTGTTTATGGCGGGGTATTTCCATATGAACCAGAATCTTGCATTTCGACAGGAATACATGGGAAGGTTGATGGATGGTAATGCAATTACAATCCAGGGAGAGATATACAAGAAAGAATTCAAGAACGAACAGTATCTATATTATCTAAAAGACTGCGTGGCAGTCTATTCAAAACGCAATATACAGACTAATTCTGTGATTGCATATTTCAAAGAAGACCAATATTCAATCGGTCAAGTACTCGTAATCAAAGGAAAAGTAAAGCTATTTGCAGAAGCAAGAAATGAAGGCAATTTTGATATAAGGGCCTATTATCAGAGTCAGAAGATCGATTTTGGAGTTACCTCTGGGAAGGTAAAACAGATCTCGGGAAAAAGGAATGGATTTTCTGAGAAAATGTATCAGCTTAAGATACGTCTCCAGGAAGTGTTTGAGACATATCTGAGTGAAGAAGATGCAGGCGTATTATCGGTGATGCTGCTGGGAGAGAAGTCATCTTTGGACAAGGAAGTACGCTTATTGTATCAAAAAGCAGGGATTTCCCATGTTCTTGCGATATCAGGGCTTCATGTGTCGTTGATAGGATTGGGATTTTATCATCTGTTGAGAAAGTGTAGATGTCGGTATAAGCTGGCAGGAGTGATAGCTTCAGGACTCCTCATATCGTATGGAGTCATGACAGGGATGGGGATATCGACGCAGAGAGCAATTGGAATGTTTCTTCTTACCATGCTGGGATTAGTGGTGGAAAGAAGCTATGATTTGTTGAATGGCCTTGGAGCTATGGCTCTGTATCTGTTGGTGTGTAATCCATTTCTGATTAGTTATTCAGGCTTTGTGTTTTCCTTCATGGCAATCTTAGGAGTGGGCGTGACAGGGAAGATACTATGCAATTTCTGGAAGCATGGCAGTGCAAATATGAGGCAGAGCAATCAGAAGAATAATTGTGGGAATGATCAATGGAACAATTATGAGAACGAGCATAAGAAGCATCAACAGAACAATTATGAGAACGAGTATAAGAATCATCAACAGAACAATTATAAGAACGAGCATAAGAAGCATCAACAGAATAACCAGGAGAATGATTGGAAGAATGACAAGGAGAACAATAGCGAGAACAATAGGAAGAATGACAAAGAAAACAATAGAGAGAACGATAGCAAGAATAATCAGGGAAATACTAGGGAGAACAATAATGAGACAAAATTAACGGGAGATAGCATATATCAGAGAATCATGCAGTGGAAAAAAGCGCTGAGAGATACCATGATTATGAGTATGGGAATCCAGCTTACGACACTTCCGCTCGTGGCATTTTACTATTATGAGATCCCAATTTATGCAATTCTTATTAATTTGATTGTGATACCGTTGTTGTCAATCGTTGTTGTGTCAGGAATCTTGGGAGGTCTAGCAGGACTTGTGACAATACATTTTCCAGTGCTTTTATTCCTGCCGTGCAAGGTTATACTGTCCTTCTATTCATGGATATGCAGTATGTGTGAGAAGCTTCCCTGCTCGCAATATCTTACTGGACAGCCGGCAAAGTGGAAGCTGATTGTCTATTATTCGGTCCTGGCGATGGGACTATATTGGATGTACTGGAACGCAAAAAAAGCGGCAAAACAAGAAGAATTACAAGAGAAATATCAAAGTGATCAAAGTATGGCACAGGCTGCAGAAAGTGAGATGAGGGGACATGTTTCTGGCAAGAGAAGAAATCTTACAAATACTTTATCTAAAAAAAAGAAGAAATCGTGTAAATACTTTATCTAAAAAAAGGAGAAAGCGTACAAATGCTTTATCTAAAAGAAGGAAAGCTGCTGTAGTATGGATGATATGCTTAGTTAGTTTTCTAGTATGGAAAAAACCTGCCAAGTTTGAACTAAATGTATTAGATGTGGGACAGGGGGATGGAATCTATCTTCGAACCAGCAGCGGAATATCCGTTTTCTTTGATGGGGGGAGCAGTGATGTGAAAGAAGTGGGTAAATATCGAATTCTTCCATTTCTAAAAGCCAAAGGAGTATCACACATCTCTTATTGGTTTGTATCACATGGAGATTTGGATCATATTGCGGGACTTCTTGAAATACTAGAGGAAGGCTATCCAGTACATAACCTTGTCTTGTCGAAATATATGCCCCGGGATGAGGCTTATGCGAGTCTTATTGAAGCGGCAGAGAGAAATAATACACAGGTGATCTGCGTGAAACCAGGGGATTCTATTGTGGCTGATGAGGCAAAGCTGACCTGCATATATCCAAATAAAGAGAGCTGTGAGCAAGCAGAAGACGACCGCAATGTATTGTCACAGGTGATTTGGTATGAGGACAAGGAATTTACAGGATTATTTGCTGGGGATTTGGATGCCGAAGGCGAGAAAAATTTATGTGAATGGCAGGAGAAGTTCCATAAATATCAAGGGAAATGCGATATTAATTATTTGAAAGCTATCCATCATGGTTCCAATTCATCGAATACCAGTACGCTGTTTGATACGTTTTCTCCGGATATCATAACCATATCCTGCGGGCTTAAGAACAGCTATGGACATCCAGGAGAGAAAGCAGTGGAAAGGATGAAGAGTTCTGGAGCGGATATTTATGAAACAAGGTTTCAGGGACAGATTCACATCGGAAGTGATGGCGAGGTCATCCCCTATATGAAGTAAGCGCATTGATTTCGAAAAAGTTTTCATATCAATTACAAAATAAATTGAATATAATTATAATAGTGTTTAATTACAAAATAAATGTATGACGCAAGAGGAACCTATCTGCTGTCGTAAGCGGAGCCAAATGAGAGTAAAAGTGAAAGAGGATAGAAATGGGGTACACAAGGTATTTTCTAATAAATGGTATAATGCTGTATGCAGCATTGACGATTATCTATAAAAATGGACTGAATGCCAATGTTTTTGAAAAAAGAGGAAGTGCATTACAACAAGTGTTTATTGGTATTTTGATTGCTTCATGCTTTTTGCTTGGTATAGTTTGCATCAATGTAATTGGCTTTCAGACAATTCCTCGCCTCTTTGGATTTGTACAAGCAGGCTGGGCAGACATACTATGTTTTGTGGCTTTACAGGCATTGATTGCAGTTACCGAGGAAACGATATTCCGAGGCTTATTATCTGCGATAGGGAAAAAATGTCACCTGAATGGCTGGGTGATTATTATAGGAAGTGCCGTTCTGTTTGGCGTTTTCCATTGGATATTTAATTATGACTTGTTTCAGATGGTCTTTTCCATTGTTCTAGGTTTTGTGTTTTCAACATTGTACATGAAAACTAAATATTGTTCGATCTATGCATTAATGCTTGCGCATTTTCTGTACAATATTGCAATTAGCTGAGGGAAAAGGAGAAACTATAATATGAAAAACAATAGGAGGAGAACTTATGCTTGAAAAAATATTTTGTGAATCGGAGCGTCTTATAATTCGACCAGTCCAGGTGGAGGACTTCCAATATGCGCATATTGGATATGCAATTCATAATAACTTTTGGGGACAGGGATATGCCACAGAAACGATACAGACCTTAACTCGAATCGGATTTCAGCAACTTGGTTTACATAGACTTGAAGCACATGTGAATCTTGATAACCCTGCCTCAAAACGTGCGTTACTGAAGGCTGGATATCAATTTGAAGGTATCCGGAAAGGCTTTATCCTAGAAGATGATGTTTGGACAGATAATGAGATCTATTATATAAATAATGATGGCATATGTTGAGTGTAATACTTACAAGTGTAATGAGTAATGTGTGTGGAGTGATGAGACAATAAAGGAGTTTACAATATAAAAATATGTCGCAAACATTAAAAATTGTTTGTGACATATTTTTTTGTGTACACATTTGTTACACTGATTTTGTAAGAGAGAGCTAGCTCTAAACACAGATGAAATGTATAATATAGAATCAGATAGGAGAAGAGAAGAATGAAAAATATTGATCAGGAATTAATTGAGTGGGCAATTGATCGCATACAAAGTAAGTACCCAGATGATATTGCTTTGTTGGTGGGGCAATATGGTGCTTGTAAAACGCCAGAAGATGAACAGAAAATGGCATTTGATTTCTTTATTCCTTCCACAGAAAGGGGGAATCAGTTGTCGCAGACTTTTGTGATTGAGGATATGGGTTATGATTTATATCCTATTTCATGGAAGCGGTTACAGGGGATTGTAGATTTAAAAGAGCCACGTATGATTTTTGCTTTTATGAAAGGTGAAGTCATTTATGCAAAGGATGAAGAAGAGAAGAAGCATTACTATGATATGAAGCAGGAACTGCTGAAAAATCTAGAAGATCCTCAAATTACATTTCCAAAGGCTTTGGAATCCCTCAATACTGCGATGGAAATATATCAGACAATGATGTTTGAAGACTCGCTTTGCGCAGTTAGAAAAGCAGCAGGTGGAGTGAGCTGCTTTCTAATGAATGCAATTGCAATGGTGAATGGACAGTATTTGAAGAATGGATATGGGAACCTTACTTTGGAAATTGAGAGAATGCACTCTGTACCAGATAAATTTGCAGAGACTTATGATGATATCATACATGCAACTACAATTAAAGAATTACAGGAATTTTCACATAGTTTGATTAAAATGACACGTGATTACTTCATTGCGAAGAAACCTCAAAGCAACAAGAACGAGTTATCGAAAGAACAGATTGATTATGATAACCTTGCAGATTGGTATCAGGAAGCGCGATATACATTCCGAAGAATTGAGTATTTTGCAAAGAAGAAATCGGTAGAAAATTGTTTTTTATTAGGGTGCTATATTCAGATTGAGTTCGATGCAATTCAGAAAGAATTTGAATTAAAGGACATGGATTTATTAGGCGTATTTGATGCAAATAATTTAGAACAGTTTGCTATGAGAGCAAAGGAGCTGGAAGAATATATAATAGAAGTGTTAGAGAAACATCATGCTGCTTTGAAAATTTATGACTGTTTAGAAGAATTCTTGGAAGAATCGAAATAGGTGTGTGCATGAAAAATAAGAGAAAGGGGGCCTCGTATATATGCAATATCGCAACGCAACACATGTGTTACCAGATGAATTGTTAAAAGAAATACAGAAGTATGCAGCAGGCGAGGCCATCTATATCCCCAAACTTCAAGAAAAGAAGAAATGGGGCGAGGGCTCTGGAGCGAGGCGTTTTTATGAAGAGCGCAATGAAAAGATTCGTATGGATTTTCAATCGGGAATGAAAGTAGATGAGCTTGCAGATAAATATGCGTTGTCAATTGAACGCATCAAGCGAATTGTATATCAGAAATAATCTTATAAAATTTGGTGTAAAATCAATTTCTCCGTGTCCGTTGTAGGGGGGACATTAATAGAACTTAGATTTTGCAAATATTCCTACAAAGCCGATAATTGCAAAAAAGCAGCGGTTATAAAGTCGGCTTTGAAGTGAAATTTTGCAACATAGCTCTATTCTGTCATATATGCAAAAAAAATGGAGAATTTTTTGCAATATATCATAAACGGGGAATATTTGCAAAAAATTTCTTTATATAGAGCCTTAAAACTAAGGATTTTTTGCAATATAGCAATTTTTTCGCTCTGTTGCAAAAAACATACGATGAGGGGACAGGTGAGTTCTTGTTTAGGGACAGGGGATTCCTGGTTTAGGGACAGGGACGATTCGTTTGAGCACATAGATATACTATTCCAACATACAGCTAAGCTACTTCAATACACAAAAATAAGCTACTTCGATACACAGCCAAGCTATTCCAACACACAGAATTGAATAAATTAGGAGGAAGATGGAATGAAGATAACCAAGGTAACAGGAAACAAGAAAGACTATTTGGAATTACTTCTGCTTGCGGATGAACAGGAAGATATGATAGATAAATATCTGGAATTTGGGGAGATGTTCGTCTTAGAGGATAATGGGGTCAAAGCAGAATGTGTAGTAACAAAAGAGGACGAAGGAATATACGAGCTGAAGAATATTGCAGTAGATCCTAAATCACAGCGCAAGGGGTATGGAAAACAACTGATTGAATTCGCATTTCACAATTATCCAGATTGCAAAAAAATGCTGGTGGGAACGGGTGATGTTCCTTCTACGGTTCATTTTTATACAAGCTGTGGATTTGAAGTGTCTCATAGAAAGAAGAATTTCTTTACGGATAATTATGATCACATTATGATTGAGGACGGAATTCAGTTGGTGGATATGGTATATTTGAAAAGAGAGCGATAAATAGTGAGTGTTTATAGAAAATGCAAGGGCGATACTTACAAATACCCCCATATAGAAGCTCACAATGATATAGATTCAAAATAATGGATGAATATCATGTTGTAACTTCTGTATGAGGGTATTTTTCTCTGGGAAACCTATAGTACTTTACTTAAGAATTCCTGTAATCTAGGAGTCTGTGGATTAGAGAAAATTTCCTGTGGAGTGTTCTCTTCCTGAATCACTCCTTCATTGATGAACATTACACGGTTCGCAACTTCTCGTGCGAAGCCCATCTCATGTGTGACAACCACCATGGTCATACCGTCCTCTGCGAGCTCCTGCATGACAGAGAGTACCTCACCGACCATCTCTGGATCAAGGGCAGAAGTAGGTTCATCAAAAAGCATAATGTCTGGACTCATGGCAAGAGAACGCACAATGGCGATTCGCTGCTTCTGACCACCAGATAACTGAGAAGGATAAGCGTCAGCTTTATCTAATAGACCAATACGTGAAAGCAGCTCAAGTGCTTTGTCTTCAGCCTCAGCTTTTCCAAGCTTACCGAGCTTTACAGGTGCTAACATGATGTTTTCTTTGATGGTCATGTTTGGGAAAAGATTGAATTGCTGAAATACCATTCCTATTTTCTCGCGAACATGATTAATGTTTACGGACTTATCGGTAAGATCTGTTCCTTCGAACAGAATCTGGCCACTTGTTGGAGTCTCAAGAAGATTGAGAGAGCGTAAGAAAGTGGACTTACCACAACCAGACGGACCGATGAGTGCAATCACATCACCACGGGCAACAGAAGTGGAGATGCCCTTTAATACTTCATGCTTTTCATAAGTTTTATGAAGATTTTTCACTTCAAGAATGATATCTGGATGGTTCAATTGATTTGGAGCGTATGTTGTCTTATCGTTCATTGTTTCTCAATTTCCTTTCTAACAGGCCTACAATTTTACTAAGACCGACCACCATGATTAAGTAAATTATTGCAACAGATATCAGAGGGATTAACGCCTGGAAGGTAGTGCTTCGTATAATATCACCACCTTTGGTTAGATCCAGTAAACCAATATATCCGCTGATGGAAGTCTCTTTTAGTAGACTGATGAATTCGTTACACAGTGCAGGAAGAATGTTTTTTACTGCCTGAGGAAGAATGATGGATAACATGGTCTGTTTATAGCCAAGTCCAAGACTTCGTCCTGCTTCAAATTGTCCAACGTCAACTGCCATGATGCCGGAACGCACAATTTCTGCAACATAGGCAGCAGAATTCAGACCGAATGCAACAACTGCAACGAGAATCTTGCTGGTATTAATGTTTGCAAGAATTACATAGTAAATTATCAGAAGCTGTACCATAACAGGGGTACCACGAATAATTGTCAGATAGAGCTTGCATATTCCATTTAGGATTGGAAGGCCGCCATTTCGATCGTGATTAGTTCGTATGATTGCAATGAAAAATCCTAAGAGTATTCCGATCATAACAGCAAACAAAGTAATGAGCAGTGTATTTCCAAGGCCTTTTATTATGTATAAATAGTTATTCTCACTTACGAAGCTTTGATAAAGCTGTTGGATAAAGGTTGGTGTATCATGGGTAACAGAAGAATCCTGCACAAGAATTACCTGTTTGGAAGTAGTGTAGGAATCTGTGAAGTTGATATTCTTTTTACGCTCCTCGGTTACGGTGAAACCGGAAGCACCAATATCGATTTTTCCAGTGGATACAGCAGTGATAACCGAATCAAAAGCCATATCTTCAATCTTCATTTCCATTTGAAGCCTGTCGCAGACCGCCTGCATGATGTCCATATCGATTCCGGTAATCTGCCCATTCTGATAAAATTCATAGGGAGGAAATTCCGCATTGGTTCCAACGGTAAGTGTGCCATTGGTTCGTGCTACATCTTGTTTGACATAGGGCGTTTTCCCAAGCTGGTCATCGGTGCCAATCCAGTTGGTAAGAATGGATTCGAGAGTGCCATCTGCTTTTAAATCAACCAGAATGGAATTCACCTGATCCAGCAGCTTCGTATTTTCCTTACCGATTACAAATGAATAATCTTCCAAAGCAAATTCTTCATCAAGGATACGAATGCCATCATTTTGCTCGGCGAATCGAAGCGCAGGCTGTTCATCGATGACAACGCAGTCGATTTTGCGCTGCTTTAATGCCTGAATGGCATCTGCACCTTTGTTATAGCGAACGACAGTTGAGCCGGAACCATCCTTTTCATAATCGGAACAATATAGGTCGCCGGTGGTTCCAAGCTGTACACCAATGCTCTTTCCAGGAAGGTCATCAGCGGAAGATACGGCATTTTCTGTGGACGTATCGGAAGTGGTGTTTGCACTAGAAACACTGCACCCACTCAGTCCAAATAGCAGAAGGACGCCAATGAGAAGCGCCAGACATAGAAATCTCTTTTGATTCATAAAAATACTCCTTTGTGTATAAATATACATTATGGAGAGTATAACATAGAAATATAGAGAAGAAAAGGGCTACTTTTAGGAAGAATCTCCCATTTGGTGAAAAGGATTGGAAAGAAACCATACACTGTGGTAAAATATGACACATGAAAACAATAGACGAAGATATCAAAACAGGACAATTGAAACAGGCTTACCTTCTCTATGGGGAAGAAGCTTATTTGAAGAAACAATATAAGGACAAGCTTATTCAAGCGCTTGTGGCAGATGGGGATTCTATGAACTTCTCAGCGTTTGAAGGGAAGGATATCAACCAGAAGGAAATCATCGATTTGGCCGAGACGCTTCCATTTTTTGCAGATCGAAGAGTGATTCTTATTGAGGGCAGCGGTTTCTTTAAGAATGCGGCAGATGACCTGGCAGGCTATATGCCTGAGTGCGCGCCTTCCACTTTTTTTGTGTTCGTAGAGGACGAGATTGATAAGCGTAATAAAATGTATAAAGCGGTGAACGAGCTTGGAAAAACCATAGAATTTGGAACCCAGAATGATCAGCTTCTTGGAAAATGGATAGGTGGTCGTATCCGTAAGGAAGGCAAGAATATTACACAGGATGCATTTCAGGCCTTTGTTGCGAAAACAGGAACGGATATGGAGAATATCGACAAAGAGTTAGAGAAGCTTCTATGCTATACGTTAGATAAAGAGGTTATCAACGTAGAGGATGTGGAAGCGGTTACCACAGAACAGATTAGCAATAAAGTATTTGAAATGGTGGATTCCATAGCGAATCATAATCAGACAAAGGCTCTTGACCTTTATTATGATTTATTGGCATTAAAGGAGCCGGCAATGCGAATTCTGTATCTGATTACAAGACAGTTCAATATTCTTTTGACCATAAAGGTGATGACGAATCAGGGATTTTCCAATAAAGATATTGCATCGAAAGCAGGATGCCCGGAATGGGCGGTGAGAAAGAATCAGGGACAGGCCAGAGGCTTCTCAGTAGAAAGGCTCAAGCAGGCGATTCGGGACGGCGTGGATTTTGAGGAATCGGTAAAGACTGGCCGAATGAATGATCAGATGGCGGTGGAATTATTTATTATCAAATATAGTGGGAAAGAGTAGAAGAGAACTAGCAATTAGGTAGCTTTCTTTTTTCCTATGACAATTACACGCAAACGTGTGATGTCTGTGTTGGACAATAAAAAAGACTAACAGCATGACGGGGGCTGTTAGTCTTTTTATAAAATTCAGTTGATAAAAATAATTGCTATTTACTGTTAATTAAGCAACACCGTTAACAAGCTTGTTTAAACGGGAAACTTTTCTAGCAGCATTGTTCTTGTGGTAAACACCTTTAGAGCAAGCACTTTCGATAACGGAAGTAGCATCTTTCAATGCAGCTTCTGCAGCAGCTTTGTCGTTTGCAACGCAAGCAGCTTCTACTTTCTTAATTACTGTTTTAACCTCAGATCTGATAGCTTTATTTCTAGCAGCTTTAGTCTCTGTTACTAAAATTCTTTTCTTAGCAGATTTAATGTTAGCCAATCTGTACACCTCCAACGTAAATGTATTGTTATTGTTCATGATTGTTACATTAAAGCCGGACACGGACGATTCAATGTAAACATACTAGATTATAATAGGGCAAGGTCTTCGTTCTGTCAATACATATTTTGAAAAAAATTGGGAAAAATAATCAAAAAATGGAAAGGGATTGCCTTATGGGAGAAATGTATGAGATTCGAACAGATCTAGCACTGGAAACACAGGAGAAAATGCAGGAAGACCATGTGGATGTCCACGGAGTTCGGTTTCTCGAAGAGAAGAAACCAGAAGGGATAACCGTCAGCACGGTAATTATTGAAACAGAGAACGCAGCGAAATCCATGGGAAAACCCAAAGGCTGCTACATTACTTTAGAAGCTGAGAATCTGTCGGAGGATGATGAGGATTATCACAGGGAGATATCCGTTCAATTGGCAGAGATTATTCGAGGGATTCTTCCAAACAAATTCATGAAGAGGGAGAAACAAACGAATCTAAAAGAAGGACTGGAGGTATCCGTGCTTCTGGTGGGGCTTGGAAACAGAGGTGTAACACCGGATGCCCTAGGACCAAGGGTGGTGGACAATATGTTCATTACCCGCCACGTGATCAAGGAATTCGGGAAATACGCCTTTGGAGATGAGAAAACTGGGAGTGTCAGCGGAATTGTACCTGGTGTAATGGCGCAGACGGGAATGGAAACGGTTGAGATTATTCGCGGAGTAGTAAGGGAAACAAAGCCGGACTTTATTCTGGTAATTGATGCGCTGGCTGCCCGAAATACCAGAAGGCTTGGCAGAACCATTCAGCTATCCGATACCGGGATTAATCCGGGAAGTGGCATCGGGAATCATAGAAATGCAATCAATGAGAAGAGTATTGGAGTGCCAGTGATATCCCTTGGAGTTCCGACTGTTGTTGATGCAGCAACCATTGTAGCGGATGGAATGACAGCTTTTATTCGGGCAATGGGAGAGTCAGAGAGCTTAAAGCACCTGGGCGACAGCCTGGAAGAGCTTGATGACAGGGAAAAGCAGGAGCTGGCAAGAGAAGTATTATCACCACAGCTCCACGGCATGTTTGTAACACCGAAGAATATTGATGAATCTGTGAAGCAGCTGAGCTTTACCATATCAGAGGCACTTAATATTGCGTTTCTTGGGAATAAGGAGAATAACTGGAACATATAATTTTTCAAGAGGTGATGCTCATTTGAAGATTCGCAAACAGGGAAGGGGCACAAAAAGGCTCCTTCCTTTTCTAATAGCACAGGTTCTGATATTTGGAATTCTAGGATATTATTGGGGCAATGAATTGGTGCAGACAGCGAAAACAAGTCTTGCTGTAAAGTTTTACAATCGCATATTACATATCTATGCTCCCCAGATGGCAATGGGAGATCAGGAAAAGGCACCGGCTTACTATGAAGATATACTGGCGCTTTTTCTTCCTGTGTTTTCTTATTCGGAAGAGATAATAGGCTATGAGTCTCAGAAGGAGGATCAACCGGAGTATGAGACTCTTGCGGAGGAAGAGAATGAGAATATGAGATATCTGCTGGAGGAGAATAGTGAGGCAGCAGTGGCAGAAGAGACCTCCGAACCAGTGGCGGCCAACACAGAACCCTCTGAGACGGTAGAAAACTCAGAGACAAAGAATACGGAGACGTTTGCTACAACAGATAAGAAGGTGAATTTCTCCATTGAGCAGATGCGTGACTTTGATTATCTAAGACAGACCTTCTATCAGGTGGACTCCAGTACGACCATAGGAAGTGACCAGCTGAACGTGGATAAGCTTTTGGCAGATGATGTGACGGTCGATAAAAACGCCCAAGGACCACAAATATTAATCTATCATACACATTCACTGGAGACCTATGCAGATTCCGCACCAGGAGATCAGATGCAGACGGTTGTGGGAGTTGGAGAGCATCTGACGCAGATTCTTACCGATAAATTTGGGTGGTCAGTGCTCCATCACACGGAAACCTATGATACAAACCGTGATTATGCATACTCCTGTGCAGCACCTGCGATATCACAGATTCTGGCAGATCATCCATCCATACAGGTGGTAATTGACCTTCATAGAGATGGTGTTGCGGAGACAACGCATCTTCTGACCGAGCAGAATGGAGTGCCGATGGCGAAGGTCATGTTCTTCAATGGACTTTGCTATTCCACCTCTGTGGGACCTCTGACCAGCTATCCGAATCCATATCTGGATCAGAATCTCGCTTTGTCTTTTCAAATGCAATTAGCAGCCAATGAATATTATCCGGATTTCACAAGAAGAATCTACCTGAAGGCGTATCGCTATAATCAGCATTTTTGCCCGAAATCTATGCTGATCGAAGTAGGCGCACAGACCAACACCCTCCAGGAAGCCATGAACGCCATGGACCCTCTTGCAGATGTGTTAAATAAAGTCTTGACGAACACCGCGCAATAATCCTAATTGTAAGCCATAAAACAATTGAAAAAACCTGCATTCTAACTTATAATAAGTGCTGAAACCCATTTGAGGGTGATTAGGATAAATAGTTAATTGCGAAAGCGTGCCTATGTTTGCTTGTATTCGTAGTTCATAGTCAGTGTGGAATTAAGGTGTTTCGCAATCATCTAATTAGGATAAAGAATGTGAGGAAATATATGTCAGTCGATCAGAGTAAAATCCGTAATTTTTGTATTATAGCCCATATTGATCATGGGAAGTCTACTTTAGCAGACCGGATTATTGAAAAGACCGGAACGTTAACCAGCCGCGAGATGCAGGCGCAGGTTTTAGATAATATGGATTTAGAGCGAGAGCGTGGAATTACCATCAAATCCCAGGCAGTTCGAATCGTATATAAAGCAAATGATGGGGAAGAGTATATCTTTAACTTAATTGACACGCCTGGACATGTGGATTTCAATTATGAGGTATCTAGAAGTCTTGCTGCCTGTGATGGGGCAATTCTTGTGGTAGATGCGGCACAGGGAGTCGAGGCTCAGACCTTGGCCAATGTGTACCTTGCAATGGATCATGACCTGGATGTTATGCCAGTAATCAATAAGATTGATCTTCCAAGTGCAAGACCAGATGAGATTGTACAGGAGATTGAGGATGTGATTGGAATCGAAGCCCATGATGCACCTCGTATTTCTGCCAAGACAGGTCTTAATATTGAAGAAGTGTTAGAACAGATTGTAACCAAAATTCCTGCTCCAACGGGTGATGCAAATGCACCACTTAAAGCGCTTATCTTTGATGCAATCTATGACTCTTACAAAGGAGTTATCATTTTCTGCCGTATTATGGAAGGTACCGTTAAGGTAGGAACAAACATTAAGATGATGGCAACTGGTGCAGAGGATGATGTTGTGGAGGTTGGATACTTCGGTGCAGGCCAGTTCATCCCATGCGATGAGCTTAGCGCGGGAATGGTAGGCTATATTGCCGCAAGCATCAAGAATGTACGAGATACCCGTGTGGGTGATACGGTTACCGAAGTGGCACGCCCTTGTGCAGAAGCACTTCCAGGATATAAGAAAGTGAATCCTATGGTATATTGTGGTCTGTATCCTGCAGACAGTGCAAAGTACCCGGATTTACGAGACGCATTAGAAAAGCTGCAGATTAACGATGCTGCCCTTCAGTATGAGCCGGAGACCTCACTTGCATTGGGATTTGGATTCCGCTGCGGCTTCTTAGGACTCCTTCATCTTGAGATTATTCAGGAACGTCTGGAGCGGGAATTCAATTTGGACCTTGTGACAACAGCACCGGGTGTTATCTATAAGGTATATAAGACCAATGGAGAAATGATTGAGTTGACCAATCCATCCAATCTGCCAGATCCTTCGGAGATTGATTATATGGAAGAACCATTTGTGGCTGCTGAGATTATGGTCACAAGCGATTATGTTGGAGCAATCATGACACTGTGCCAGGAACGCCGTGGTATCTATAAGAGTATGGAATACATTGAAGCAACTCGTGCTTTGATTAAATATGATATGCCATTGAATGAGATTATTTATGATTTCTTTGACGCCTTGAAATCCCGATCAAGAGGCTACGCTTCCTTCGATTATGAGCTGAAGGATTACGAGCGTTCTGAGCTTGTGAAGCTGGATATTATGATTAATAAAGAGACTGTGGATGCGTTGTCGTTTATCGTATTCAAAGAGAGTGCATATGAACGTGGAAGAAGGATGTGCGAGCGTTTGAAGGAAGAGATTCCAAGACATCTGTTCGAGATCCCAATTCAGGCAGCTGTTGGAGGCAAGGTCATTGCCCGTGAGACAGTAAAAGCCATGAGAAAAGACGTACTTGCAAAATGTTACGGTGGTGATATTTCCCGTAAGAGAAAGCTTCTTGAGAAACAGAAGGAAGGTAAGAAACGTATGCGTCAGGTTGGTAATGTAGAGATTCCACAGGAAGCGTTCATGAGCGTCTTAAAGCTGGACGAGGATTAAGCATGGACAAGAATCTGGAACTTTATATACACATTCCATTTTGCGTGAGAAAATGCAACTACTGTGACTTCCTGTCATTTTCCGCAGATGAGTCCACTCAGCTTGAATACGCAAAAGCCTTAATTCGTGAGATTGATTATTATGGAGCATTGATGGGCGAGCGTCAGGTGTCTGCAATCTATATCGGTGGTGGAACACCTACCTGGCTGGATCACAGGTTAATGCTAGAAATCATGGAACACATTTTTGCACAGTTTTGGGTTCTTCCAGATGCAGAAATCTCCATGGAATGCAATCCGGGAACTGTCACAAAGGATGCGATGGAGCATTATCGGAAGGCGGGAATCAACCGCTTGTCCATCGGTCTTCAGTCGGCGGACAATGAGGAGCTGAAGCTTCTTGGAAGAATTCATACCTATGAGCAGTTCTTGAAAACCTATGAGCTTGCAAGAAACGCGGGATTTTCCAACATCAATGTGGACCTGATTAGCGGCTTGCCTTATCAGAAAGCAGAACGGTTTGCAAACACCTTACAGGAGGTGATTCGACTAAAACCAGAGCATATATCTGCATATACGCTGATCGTGGAAAAAGGAACGCCCTTCTATGACCAGTTCAAGTTTGACGCAGTGCGTCAGGAAGCAGGATTATCTACCGAGGTGCTTCCATCGGAAGATGAAGCGTATCAGATCTATAAAATGACACAGAGAATGCTGACAGAAGCTGGATTCAAGCAATATGAAGTGTCCAATTACGCCAGAAGAGGCTATGCATGTAAACACAATGTGGGCTACTGGACCAGAAAGAATTATCTGGGAATGGGACTTGGTGCCGCATCCCTTATGGACAATGTACGGTATTCTAATACGAGAGACCTCTATACTTATATAGAAGAATCGAAGCATATCACAGTGAAGGAACTGGAATATGAAGAGGAAGAATTCGTAGGCTATGGGGATAAGAAAGAGACGGAGCTTCCGCCGAATACAGCGTTCTGGGAATTGGAACGGAAGATGGTGACAAAGAGAGTGCTTGGCGTGAGTCTTCATGAAAGCGGACAACTCTTAAACCGCAAGGCTCAGATGGAGGAATTCATGTTCCTGGGACTTCGTATGACAGACGGAGTATCCCGCACAGACTTTGAGGAAGCCTTTGGAACGCCCATTGAAGCAGTGTACCGTGATGTGATGATAGAACTAAAAAATGAAGAATTGCTAGAAGTACATGCAGGGCAGATACGCCTGACAGAAAAGGGCATGGACTTGTCCAATTATGCCATGGCGAAGTTCTTATTATAGTAAAAAAGATTTCCCAAACTCATTGACGTGAGGGTGGGGAATCTTTTTTTGTTGCCAAGCATCCGAAGAAGCTGCCAGTGACAGGTTCTTTCGGTATTATGACACATGATTACTTTGTAATTGAGTCTATATCAATTTCTCCTTACAGTAAGTAAGGAGTTTTTCGATATTCTCCTGGTTACTGGAATAATAGATACGATTATTTTCTTTCTCCATTTTCACAAGACCGGCAGATAAGAGCGCGGACATGTGATGGGAGATTGTTGCGGTGGTTAGTCCAAGCTGTTTGGCCAGCTCGCTTCCATAGGCTGGCTTATCTTTAATGAAACAGAGAATATCAAATTTACTTTTGTCACTTAAGGTCTTTAGATTGCGAAGTGCATAATCTTGATAATTGTCTGAGGTGTTTTCACCAGCAGTTTTAAGAAGAAAATTATCATCAAATAGGATACCGACTTTGTATTCATCTAGAGAATCATCACCTACATCTGCATGGATGCGGAGGTGATTGAGATTTATGATTTGTGGATGAATAATTGTGCCCAATTCATTTTCCGCAAAATGAATTCCAAGAGATTCTTGAATAAGAGCAGAGGGCGTAATGGATGAGGTTTTTTGTGACCAATAGCAGGCGAATTCATTCACTAGCTTTTTCAGGGAAGAAGAATGTTTTTGAAGAATGTGAATGATTTCTTTCATAAGAGAAAGAATTTTTTCCTGATGAGGTTTGGGATTGGAAAAAATCTCAACCATTTTCAATTTCTCTGTGTCTGAAACATCAAGCTGCATGGCGTATCGGATAATCTCCATGGGATCATCCATCGGAAGATACTCGCTGTCATCCTTTACACTGTTGTTGTAGCCTTGAAGAATCTTTCCAAATGTAAGCTGATAAGCTGACCTATCCAATTGGAATAGATGGTTCGATAGCTCATCAATAGTTGTTGGGTGAAAGGCATCAAAGTCAATATAAAGAAGAGCAAGCTCGGCAATACATTCGCTGTTATCGGAATTGGCTTGAAAGTAGTAATCTAATGTTTTCTGATACTCTTTTTCTTTTGATAGAAATTTCAATACATCACTCTCGATATCTTCAAGAACCGTGAACTTATGAGAAGCTGATATCAAGCTGCCTGGATACTTTTGCAATAGCTCCTTGTGGGTATCCGCATAGCGCGTCCCGCTTCCTAAGCGAACAAGGAGAGAGTAGGCTTCGTATAGATAATCAATTTCTGAATCGATGATGATATTGCTGGTATCATTTATAGCTGGCTGTAGCATATGGTTCCTCTGAATTGAGTTCTATTCAAATTGCATTTTACTAACTGCAATATATACAAATACTATAACACATAATGCGAAGCTTATGATAAAAATCTGGCTTACAGATAGTACTTTGGCTAGCACACTGATTAGGCCGGAAGTAATCGGCATCGCAGCGGTAGCAGAAGCATTGAACACGGCACCGGATCTCGCAAGGAAATTGGGTTCGATGCATTTGGTGAACTGCACACCTAGGACAGTGGTCAAAATGCTGACGGACAATCCGATGAGAAATGATGCAGCAATGCTGATGACATATACAAGATAGACATTGCTTCGGAAGATTCCACCAAATGTAAAGATAAGCAGCGATAATCCTGCTAGAAAACCACTGACGATTACAATTGCGTTGACTTTGCATTTTCCCGCAACAAAGGGATATAGGAAAGAACCAACACACATGGCAAGTGTCATTACGATGCATATCACGCTTAACAATTCACTTCCCTGTCCTAGAACCTCAACAACCAACGGTGTTTGCAATGCATTAAGTGGAACCATAAGTGCATTCAAAAAGATTGCTAAAAAGCAGAAGTTTAGAATAATGCGTTTGGTTTTTACATAAGTAATCCCTTCTTTTAAAGTCGCAAAGTAAGAAGAAATATTCAGTCTGTCTTTTCTTAAATTCTCTTCTTTTACATGCATCAGTCCTCGGATGAATGCGGAGCCGAAGAAAGAAAATGCATCGATCAAGATTGCCCCCTGAATTCCAAATACAGCAATGATGACACCGGCAGCTCCAAGACCAATCAACTGCATTACATTGGTAAGCGTTGAATTTAAAGCAATTCCATGCTCGTAATATTCTTCCTTAAGAAGACTTGGAAGGATTGCAGAACTTGCTGGCAAACAGAAGGATTCCACGGTTGTGGTTAATAATGTGAATACTACAAGAATGATAGGCGTGACAAGGCTGTTCATATAGAGTAGTACAAGAGAAGCCACAACAATACCGCGAATGAGATCGGAGAGAACCATAAGCTTTTTCTTGCTGACACCCTCCACGTAAGCGCCTGCCAGAGGCTGGATAATGACTCCTGGCAGTGTGTTAAAAGCGTAGATAATCGCAGACCATGCAGCGCTTTGGGTGATTTGGTATACCAGCCAGGTATAAGCGATTGCATCAACGGAATCTCCAAAGCGGCTAATGACGTTTGCAACAATGTTCTTCATGTACTCCTTTTGGGATAAGATATCGCGATATGTGATTTTATCTTTCGTTAATTGTGTGTCGCTCATTTTATTTCCTCCAATGATATGAATGAATTGAAATACATTTTACATCTAACGTAATGCTAGATATATATCTAATATACAAATATTAGAATAAAGTCAAGTATGATATTAGAACTATATCTAACATTAATCGAGCAGAGTAATAAAGCTGCTAAATAATATTGAATATATGTGTTATAATGAAAAAAATGTGAAGGATAGAGTATGAAAGGATATATTAAGAAGAAAGAATGAAGCACTGAAGGGGGAAAAAGCATGGAATATAGAAAACTTACAGAAAAAGAACTGGACACATTTATAGAAATGAGAATCAATCAATTAAGAGAAGAAGGAGCGAAAGAGGAGGTTGATTTATTGCCTTATTTAAAAGAGTATTATCATCGTCACATGGAAGACGGAACGTTTGTGTCATGGCTTGCAGTAGATAAGGACAAGATAATCGGAACCAGCGGTATGTCCTTTGTTGAAAAACCGCCATACTTTGGATGCCCAAGCGGCAAAATAGGTTTAATTTCAAGTATGTATACCAATCCGAATTATCGAAGAATGGGAATTGCCAAAGAACTTTTGAATCGAGTGATAAATGAAGCTAGAAGCTATGGATGTGGAACAGTTCAAATTACAGCATCTGATATGGGGGTGAAGCTGTACACAGATTATGGATTTTCTCATAATCAGAATTTTATGCAATATAAATTGTAAAAAATCAAAGGAGGACAACATAAATGGCAGAGTACAGATGGGCTACTTTAGGATGTGGTGTGATTGCAAATCAGTTAGCGCAGGCAATGGATGCAAAAGGCCGCAAGCTATATTCCGTTGCAAATAGAACCTATGAAAAAGGTGTTGCATTTGCAGAAAAGTATGGAATTGGCAAAGTGTATGAACAGGTGGATGATGTGTTTTCCGATGAGAATGTAGATATTATCTATATTTCGACACCTCATAATACGCATATTGAATACTTGCGAAAGGCCTTAAGCAATGGAAAACACGTTCTATGTGAGAAATCAATTACATTAAATGTAACAGAATTGGATGAAGCAATTGAGCTGGCGGAGAAGAACCATGTCATATTGGCAGAAGCTATGACAATCTATCATATGCCTATCTACCAAAGACTTAATGAAATGATTCACTCAGGAAAATTAGGTGAGCTTCGTTTGATTCAGATGAATTTCGGAAGCTACAAGGAATATGATATGAGCAATCGATTCTTTAGCCGAAAGCTTGCAGGAGGCTCGTTACTTGACATTGGAGTCTATGCATTGTCATTTGTAAGATGGTTTATGTCATCTGCGCCAACGGAGATACTTTCACAGGTGAAATTTGCAGAGACGCAGGTGGATGAGCAGGCGAGCATTTTATTGAAAAACAAAGAGCAGGAGATGGCAACTGTCATTCTTTCGCTTCATGCCAAACAGCCAAAGCGCGGAACAATCGCATTTGACAAGGGCTATATCGAGTTATATGAATACCCACGTGGTGATTGCGCGACAATTACCTATACAGAGGATGGACATACAGAGGAGATTCAGGCTGGCGATGTGGCAGATGCATTAGTCTATGAGGTGGAAGACATGGAGAGTGCGGTGTCTGGCGATTTGGGTAAAATGCATTTGGATTACACGAGAGACGTGATGGATATTATGACGAAGATTCGCCAGGAATGGGGAATGAAATATCCAGAAGAGCTATTATAAGAAAACGAATTGTTTGATTATAAATGGCTATACATTTTTAGGACAATAAGCGGGAATCCTCGGTTATTCAATTGCCGAGATGAAAGCGTGT
>CAZTGP010000041.1:0-24388 GCA_964613325.1 uncultured Roseburia sp.
TTAATGTTTCATACTTTTTATTTGAATTGTAAGAAAGCGATAGAAGAGAATGGGGAGGAAGAACAATGAAGACAATAGAGAAGCTATCATACGGAGTAGCAGTAATTGGCGCATTATTTGGAGTGGCAGCACAGCTTATGGATTACTATGTGTTTTTCTATATTGGGGCTGGATTATTTATATTAGGAGCAATCGGAGTTATTGTGTTTGGAAAAGAGTTAAGGAAGAAATTAATAGAATTATTAGACTGTTTCTAGATAGAGATAAGATAGTAAGTAAGATAGTAAGTATGATAATACGCATGCTGGTAATCATAACATAAAGAAACAACATCGGTACAATGGAGGCTTGAGAGATCAAGCCTTCTTTCTATCTACAACAGAAATGCAGCATTGACATTAATAGCTTCTTTGATGCACAATCGTTGGTAGAGTAATAAGCAATAAGCAATAAGCAATAAGCAATAAGTAATAAGTAATAAGTAAGTAATAAGCAATAAGTAAGTAATAAGTAAGAAGTAATAAGTAAGAAGCAATCCAAGGAGACAGCAATGAACGAACAGAAGTTATATGAAATATTTAATAAGAACGCATTTGCACAATATATCGGAATGGAATTACTTGAAGTGAAAGAAGGAATGGCAAGAGGAAGAATTGCCATTCAGAAGGAACACATGAATATTTACCAGGGAATGCATGGTGGCTGCACCTATGCACTTGCAGATACGTTAGCAGGAATTGCGGCAGCAAGCTATGGAAAATACGTCACCACAGTAAGTGGCAGCATGAATTATTTGCTTCCAGTACAGAATACCAAATATGTGAACTGTGTAGCGAAAGTGGTTCGCCAGGGAAATAAAGTGGGAATCTACGAAATAGAAGTGACAGGCGATGAGGGTGAACTTTTTGCAAACGGAAGTTTTACCTATTATCGCTTGAAGGAAGATATTAAGGATATGCCATAACAAGAAGGACAGGGAATGAAGGATGGAGCGAATTTTATTAATCGAGGACAATGAAGCAATTATCATGGGGCTGGAATTCCTTCTGAAAGAGGAGAAGTATGAATTCATATCAGCTAAGAATAAGACAGAAGCCAGGCAGCAGTTGGAAAATGCATCGTTTGACCTGATTCTTTTAGATGTTTCTCTTCCAGACGGGAATGGATTTGAGCTGTGTAAGGAGATCAAGGACAAGGATCTGGCACCAGTGATTTTTCTTACTGCAAGAGATGAGGAGAAGGATGTGGTACAGGGATTTGACCTTGGAGCGGATGATTATGTAATTAAGCCTTTTCGCAATCGAGAACTGTTATCCCGCATTCGCAATGTGCTACGACGGAATCAGAAGGAGAAGAAGCTGACTTGTCAGAATATCAGTATGGAGCCAGAGACAGGAAAGGTGTACAGAGGCGAAGAACCAATTACTGTGACCAAATTGGAGTACAAGATACTTACTATCCTTTTTTCGAACCCTAAGAAGATATTTTCCAGAGAAGAGATTCTTACTGCGATCTGGGATATGGCGGGCAACTTTGTCAATGATAACACCCTGACTGTTACCATGAAGCGCTTGCGCGAGAAGCTAGGAGACAAGGATGGCAAGGTTATTGTGACGGTGCGGGGCATCGGTTACCGACTGGGAGAATAGAGGAATAAGCTATGGAACAATACCGCAATAAGGAAGTTCGTAAATACATCGCTGTGCTATGCGTCAGCAGTGCTGTCATGATATGCATGATGGGGCTTCTTACATATGTACAGTGTCAGAATTACAGGAAGACAGAGAGCATTGCGATTCAGGCAATTATAAATGAGACCATTCGTGAGAATCCAGATGCAGATATTTCGCTTCTGATGTCCATATTGGAGTCGCCGGAGGAATATTGGGAGAATTTGAAGAAAGAGGAGCAAGAGGAAGTGGAACAGCTTCTTTTCAAATATGGAATATCAGATAAAGATTATTCCGTTGCCGAAATGAAGACGATGGAGCACCAGATGATCGGAATCAACGTGGGATTGACCCTCGTGCTGGAATGCGTTTTCCTATGGATTTTCCTGTGTTATATCAGAAAGAGAAGTCGTAGACTGGATGAGTTGACCGGCTATATGGAATTAATCTCCCGGGGAAGGTATGACCTGGATCTGGCGGACAATTCCGAGGATGAGCTGAGCAATCTGAAGAATCAGATATATAAGATGACGGTGGCTTTTCGAGAATTGGCAGATCAATCGAAGCAGCAGAAGGTGGCACTGGCAGATTCAGTGTCTGATATTTCCCATCAGCTGAAGACACCGCTTACATCTGCATCCATTTTGCTGGATAACTTAAATGACAGCGAGGACATGGATGAGGAGACTAGAAAACGCTTCATCCGCGAGATTTCCAAGCAGGTATTTTCCATGAACTGGATGATTATTGCGATGCTGAAATTGTCCAGATTCGATGCAGGGGTTGTGGAACTGGAGCTAAAGAAATACAGTGTGAATCGCATGATAGAAGAGGCGATGGATAATCTGGAGGTTATCGCGGAACTAAAGGAAGTACAGATTGTCACAGAGGGGATGGAGCAGGAGGTCACGTTGGATGGCGATCCAAACTGGAACCGTGAAGCTGTGCAGAATGTGGTGAAAAATGCAATCGAACACAGCGAGAGCCAGGATGCGGTTACCATTCAGCTGGAGGATAACTCTGTGTACTGCGCAATTCATATTAGAAATCAAGGACAGCCAATTACCAAAGAAGATCAGAAGAAGATATTTGAGCGCCATTACAGTGCCACCGGTGCTGACAACCAGAGCTTTGGAATTGGACTGCCCCTTGCAAAGGCTATCATTGAGAAGCAGAATGGATACCTGACCGTGGAATCGGATGAGAAGAGTACTTGTTTTACCCTGAAGTATCGGAAGTAACAGACCGTGTGCAAAGAAATGTAGAAAATTGCAAAATGTCACTGTAATGTCATTTATAGAAAATTGCAAAATGTCACTGTAATGTCATTTTACTTCTGTAAGATGTGCGTATAGGATGAGGCGGAACCAGTGTGAGACCGAATCCAACAAATAATTGATAGAATAAGAAAGCGGAGGGAACAGCTTTGGAAATCTTAAGAGTAGAACATCTTACAAAGAGATATGGAAAAGGGGAGAATGAGGTTATTGCAGTCAATGACATGTCATTTTCTGTGGAACAGGGGGAATTTGTAGCAATCGTTGGAAGCTCAGGAAGTGGTAAATCTACGTTGCTTCATCTGCTGGGAGGCGTCGATCGACCTACCAGTGGCAAAGTATTTATTCAGGGAGAGGACATATACAATCTGAATGATGATAAGCTTGCTATTTTCCGTAGAAGACAGATTGGATTGATATATCAGTTCTATAACCTGATTCCGATTCTAAATGTGAAGGAGAATATCACGCTGCCATGTGAGCTGGACGGTAAAACAGTGGCACCTGAGATTCTTAGTGAGATGATTCAGGATCTGGGCCTTGAGCGAAGAGTGAACCATCTTCCCAATCAGTTATCAGGTGGACAGCAGCAGCGAGTATCCATCGGCAGAGCATTGATTAATCATCCGGCAATTGTGCTTGCGGATGAGCCAACTGGTAACTTGGACAGCAAGTCCAGCGATGAAATCGTGGAGCTTCTAAAGATATCAAATCAGAAATACAAACAGACAATTATCATGATTACCCACAACCTGGAAATCGCCAAAATTGCGGACCGTGTCATTCGAATTGAGGATGGTAAGCTGGTAAAGGAGGTGTAGTGATGAGAGAAGCAAATACTACACCGAACCGTCCCTTATTAAAGCGATTAACCCAAAAGAGCTTGAAAATGAATCGCAAGCGGACAATCGTAACCATTATTGGAATTATCCTTGCAACGGCGCTGATTACGGCGGTTGCAACCATGGCTGTGACTTTTCAATGGAGTCTGGTAGAATACGAAAAATCAGTATCTGGCGATTTCCACTATGGCTTTATGGATGTGCCGGAAGAGGAATTGGAGCATATCAGACAGAATCGAAATGTGGAATCCTATTACGAGACAGAGAATATCGGATATTCTTTGCTGGAGGGCGGAGCTAACGTTGATAAACCATACCTATTTCTGGTTGCCATGGATGATAAGGCCATGACAAACAGCACCGTGGACCTTGTGGATGGCAGATTGCCGGAAAATGAACATGAGGTGGTAATCTCCAAGCATGTGAAGACAAACGGAGGCGTGGATTACAAGGTTGGTGACACACTGACCTTGAATATCGGATTGCGTCAAGATAGCGATGGGCAGACGCTGTGGCAGAGTGACAGCTATATAGAAGGGGAATCTCTTCTGCCAGAGCAAACGGAAGAATATACTGTTGTTGGAATTACTCAGAGGTTATCCTATAAGGTGGAGGATTATTCTGCACCAGGATATACAGTCATTACACATTTGGAGGATGACAAGGAATCAGCACTTTCCAATCCGAACAACACCAGAAATATTTATGCGAGATATACCTCATGGGGACTTCATCATCGTTCACAAGTGACCGCTGAGCTTATGGGAGTAGAGCCAGAGCTTATGGATAAATTTATGTTCCATACAGAGCAGTTAACAGAGGCTGAGTGGAATGAAGTGGAGAATCTATATCAATTGAAATCAAATTCCTATCTGATGAATTACGAAACATTAGATTTTAGAGAATCATCCCTTGTCATGCTATATTCGGTTGCATTTATTGTAATACTTATTATTGTGTTTACATCGGTATTCTGCATTCGTAACAGCTTTGCAATTTCTATAACTGAGAAAATGAAACAGTATGGAATGCTGGCATCGGTAGGAGCAACACCAAGGCAGATTAAGAAAAATGTCTTTTATGAGGCGTCTGTTCTTGGAACGATTGCAATTCCGGTTGGTCTTGCGTCAGGCGTATTTGCAACATGGGTAGTGGTGGAGATTATTGATCGATTCCTTTCCGAAGGACTTCGATTTGGTCTGGTATTCCACACTTCAGGGCTTGCAATTATCGCAGGAGCTCTCATTGCAGGCATCACTATCTTCTTATCAGCAGTGTATCCTGCAAAGCGGGTAGCGAAGGTATCTCCAATTGCTGCCATGAATGGAAATGAAGATGTGAGAATCCGAGGTGGAGAGGTGCAATCACCAGCCTGGGTGAAGAAGCTGTTTGGAATGGGCGGAACAATCGCTTATAAGAACATGAAGCGGAATCGCAAGAAATACCGAGTATCTGTGATCTCTATCGCAGTAAGCGTAACAATATTTATTGCTCTTCATTCCTTTATTCAGACTGCATTTCAAAGTGTGAATTACTATGTGAATAATGGCGGTTACAATATGCGCATATGGCTTAATGACTGGTCTGAATCAGAAACGGATATTCAAAAATCCATAGTGGAAAATGGAGTGAATCAGGCAGCAATACTTCGTTGGAGCAGCATGCTTGTGGACCCTAAGAGTATTCCATATACCACAGAAGCGATGGAGTATAATCAGAGTGAGATAGAAGTAAGCTACACAGAGATTCCTGTTCTATCAGTTGGAGAGCGGGCCTACAAAGATTATGTGAAGGAACTGGGGCTGAATTATGAGACAGTGATGAATCAGGCAATTCTTATCAATGAGTCGTACACCCAGATGGATGGAAAATATATTGCCTTTGACAATACCAAGTATAAAAAGGGTGATGTGGTGGAAGGCGTTTTCCAAAAAACTTATGGGACGGATGAAAAAGGAAATCCAGTGGATGAGGAAGGAAAAGCCATGGATATGAGTAACACCGAGACCATCACTATAGCAGCGGTAACGAATCAGCTTCCATATAGTATGGAACGCAATTATTATCCAGCCGGAGTTCTGGTTGTCAGTGATTCCTGTATGGATGCGCATGCTCCTTTGGGAAGGGGCAATTATGCAGAGGTTCGCTACGATTGTGAAGATCCAGATGAATTCCAGAATATTCTTGAACAGGAATATTCCATTGAGACCAGTGAGATATCCAATCTGGAACAGGAGAGACGGGATCAGGAATCCTTCTGTCTTGTAGTGGCAATTTTCCTTTATGGATTTATCGCAGTAATTTCCTTGATTGGAATTACCAATATTTTCAATACCATCACAACGAGTATGGAGCTTCGAAGCAAAGAATTCGCAATGCTTCGTTCCATCGGCATGACCAGCAGGGAATTTGAACATATGATTCGAATGGAAAGCGTTTTCTATGGAACAAAGGCGCTTGTAATAGGAATTGCGCTGGGGTGGCTGCTATCTTATCTGATTTATTATAAGATGAGTGATGGAATTGCTACCGGATACCAAATGCCAGTAATTGGAATTCTAATTTCCATTACGGCTGTATTCCTTCTCCTTGCGGGAATCATGCGTTATTCCATTCATAAGATTAGAAAACAAAATATCATAGAAACCATTCGGCAGGATAACGTATAGCCGTCTGGAAGGAAGAAGTCCTCTATTGTTTTATAGGGTTCAATTTGCTAAAATGTAACTAGAATAGTAATTGAATACTTATAAAACAATTGGGGGCATTTTTTTTGAAAAAAGAAGAGTTACGCTATTTGGAACAGCTGTCAGAGATGTATCCTACCATTGGAAAAGCATCCACTGAGATTATTAATTTACAATCGATTCTGAATCTGCCGAAAGGAACGGAGCATTTCATGTCCGATATCCATGGGGAATACGATGCATTTTCTCACGTCCTGAAGAATGGTTCTGGCGCTATACAGAAGAAAATAGATGATGTGTTTGGTCATACCTTAAGCAAATCAGAAAAGTCAGCACTTGCTACCCTGATCTATTATCCAAAGGAGAAGATGGAGCTTGTGAAGAAGATGGAAGCAGACATGGATAACTGGTACAAGATTACCTTGTATCGGCTGATTGAGGTCTGCAAAACAGTATCTTCCAAGTACACAAGATCGAAGGTTCGTAAAGCCCTTCCAGCGGATTACGCCTATGTAATTGAGGAACTGATTACGGAAAAGCCAGAGGTGTTGAATAAGGAGGCTTACTACGAATCAATTGTAGATTCCATTGTGGAATTGGGCTGTACCGAGGACTTCATTGTTGCCCTTGCAGAGCTGATTCAGCGACTGGTTATTGATCATTTACATATTATTGGAGATATCTTCGACAGAGGTTCCGGCGCTCATTTGATTATGGACAGACTCTGTGATTATCATTCTTTGGATATTCAGTGGGGAAACCATGATATTGTGTGGATGGGAGCCGCAAGGGGACAGCTGGCTTGTATCGCCTCCGTGATTCGTAACAGTCTGCGCTACGGGAATCTGGATCTGCTGGAGGAGGGCTATGGAATTAATATGCTTCCACTTGCCACCTTCGCCATGGAGGTCTATGGAGATGACCCGTGCGAATGCTACGTGACAAAGGAGTGCCGCGCCAGCACAGATACCGAGACAGAACTCACCAAGAAAATGCATAAAGCAATCATGGTAATGAAGTTCAAGTTAGAAGGTCAGCTGATTCATAAATATCCGGATTTTGATATGGATGACAGGAATCTTCTTGAGAAAATTGATTTTGAACATGGCACCGTATGCATTGATGGAAATAATTATAATATGAAAGATATGCATTTTCCAACAGTGAACCCAGAGCATCCATTAGAGCTCACTGCGGCTGAGCATGATGTGATGAATCGACTTCGCACATCCTTCAGGCATTGCGATAAGCTGCAGAGACACATGGATCTGATGTTGAAGAAGGGAAGCCTCTATAAGGTATACAATGGCAATCTCCTTTATCATGGGTGCGTGCCAATGAATGCAGATGGAAGCTTCACCAAGGTAAGCATTTTCGGAGAGAAGTATAGTGGAAAAGAGCTGTATGATGTGCTGGAATCCTGCGTGAGACAAGCCTTCTTTGCAGTGGATAAGGAAGAGCGTGAGCGATGCAAGGATATTCTATGGTATCTGTGGACGTCGCCGAATTCACCGCTATATGGCCGAGATAAAATGGCGAGCTTTGAGCGGTATTATCTGGATGAGGAAGAACTGAAGCAGGAGAAGAAGAATCCATATTATGATTTGATTAATGAACCTGAAACAGCGGACCGAATTCTGGAAGAGTTTGGACTTTCCGGAAAGAATGTTCATATTATCAATGGACATGTTCCGGTTCATCGTATTGCAGGAGAGAAGCCAGTGAAATGTAATGGCAAGGTCATTGTCATCGATGGTGGATTCTCTAAGACCTATCGACGGGAGACAGGAATTGCAGGATATACATTAATCTATAACTCCTACGGTTTGACTTTGACAGCACATGAGCCTTTTGTGTCAAAGGAGACTGCCGTCAGCAAGGAAATAGATATTGTTTCCAGACGTGAGACAGTGGAGCTGACCGACAAACGTACCCTTGTTGGGGATACGGATAATGGTAAAAAGATGCGTGAACGTATTGCGGAGCTTAAGGAATTGATTACTGCATATCGTACAGGTCTGATTGTGGAGAAAGATAAGTAGTCTTTGGATATATTTGATTGAATTCGCAGTACACAAGTCCATCGAAGGATTGTGAGTTTTGCAATTGACGAATGAGGAATATGATAAGTGAGGTGAAAAACGTGTATCAGGTAGATGGTTACGATTTTGTGGATAAGGAGCTGGCAGACAAGGCAGTAGTTGAGTCAGAGGGAATTAAATACATCAAAGAACGAACCCGTATGGATGATCCGGATATGGTTTTAAAGCTGTACGATCAGATGATTCAAGAGCAGATGTTTGAGACTCCTGTGGGACTTTCCTTTCTCTATGAATTGCAGGAGTATCTGCATACAATTCCATATATTAAGAATGAGAGTATACGGCCAATACCTGTTAAGACAGCTTTTTTAGGGAGCGAACAAAAAGCAAATCGTAAGCGGGCAAAACGCAACAAAGATAACGGCAGGGATGCTTTCCAGAAACAGACAGAGGCTGATACAAATTCAAATAATAGTGATAGGAAGCGTCGAGCCAAGCGAATGAACAATTCTCAAAAGCAGGAGCTGAATCCAACAGCTAGAAAATATAAGGGATTTTTCCATGTCTCATTGTTTTTCGCAGCAGTGTTTGCAGCAATAATTGTTGGAATGTTTGCCATTATCTATCTGAGCGGGAACAGTATTACGATTCTCAATTATGAGAATGCAATCATTGACAAGTACGAAGCCTGGGAGGAAGAACTAAACGAGCGTGAGCAGGAACTGCAGGAAAAGGCGATGGAGCTTCAAGTACAGGAATCGGAAGAGAATAATCCAGATGATACACAAAACGGAGAGTAATCGTATGAATTAAGAAGTCGCCAAGTGTGGATTTCACATTTTCTTCACGTTTTTCTTGTAGTATAAGAGAATAAATGCATTTCATGAGCTGGAATAGATGGATTAGACATCATAGTGCAGAGATATATGGATATAGATATATATGAATGTTGAGAGATATATGAATGTGGATTGAGGCTGAAAATTATGGATAAAATAAAGATTCTTGTAGTAGATGACGAAAGTCGTATGAGAAAGCTGGTGCGCGATTTCCTGGTTCGCCAGAACTACGAAGTGATAGAAGCGGGGGATGGAGAGGAAGCACTGGATCAATTCTATGGAGATAAGGATATCGCACTTATCATTTTGGATGTTATGATGCCAAAGATGAATGGATGGGAAGTGTGCAAAGAGATTCGTGAGACTTCAAAAGTTCCAATTATCATGTTGACCGCAAAGGGTGATGAGAGTGATGAACTTATGGGATTTGATCTAGGTGTAGATGAATATATTTCCAAGCCATTTTCGCCTAAGATTCTTGTGGCACGAGTGGAGGCAATCCTCCGCAGAGCCAATAAAATCGGTGATGAAGTTGAAAATATCAATATCGGTGGAATCGTGTTGGATAAGACTGCTCATTTAGTAACAATCGACGGGGAGCGAGTGGATCTTAGCTTTAAAGAGTTTGAATTACTGAATTATTTTATGGAAAATGTTGGAATTGCATTATCCAGAGAGAAGATTCTCAATCATGTGTGGAATTATGACTACTTCGGTGATGCTAGAACCATTGACACCCACGTAAAAAAGCTCCGAAGCAAAATGGGAGCAAAAGGGGATATGATCAAGACCATCTGGGGCATGGGATATAAATTTGAGATAGAAGAATAGTTGCCCCAGATGGTCTCGGCCGAATGGCCATCATATGCGCATACGCGCGAATATCAGCGAAGCTGATATTCATCTGGGGCATGGGATACAAATTTGAATTAGAAGAATAGTTGCCCCAGATGGTCTCGGAACGTTATAAAAGTAATATGTTTTACAGTATGTGATTTATGTTATATGGTTTACATAATATGAAACAGGGCGTATAGAAGAAAAGATTGATTTTTCATCCCAAATTAAGGAACGATTGGGATGTGAGAGGATACTTTTTGGATATACGCCCCGTTTTTTGGCGAAAATGGGGAAAAAAGTGAGATTTTTCCTGTTTTGCGGGGAGTATATAAAAAAAGTTGACTAATACAATCCATTCAAGGGGAAAAAGGGGACGAAATAGATAAATTAATATCTATACGCCCCATGACAGTCAAAGTGTTTTGCAATTAAATATAAAGTGTTAAGTGAGAAAATAGTGATTCACAATATCCTGAATTGTTTTTATGGATAGCGGATTATCTTTGGTTTCGTAGCTTGTAATCAAGTTGTCGCCTGGAATGATATTATTTGAAATGTAGAGGCGAAGCTTTGAGAGAGCATTGGCAGCATAGTCAGGATGATCCATCAACCCAAAGTGCTCATAAAAATATAGTTTGTGTGTCTAAGGGTGAAGAATGGTAAAGTCAGAATAAATTGTGGACGTACCTAATCGAAGTTCACATTCATAACGAAAAGGAATATGATTGGTATAAAGAACCATATCAATCATAGCTTCTGATTTGGAACGCACGTGAATGCCAGAAGATGCTTTATGGGTTAACTGTTCTGGATTTTTAGGATTATGGGGATAGGGAGAAGCTAACCATTCTTGTAAGCTTTCTGTTTGTGGGGAAAAATAGGGAGAAATAAGTTCTTGATATTCCGTTGATTCAGTTAGTAGAAGTTCTGATTTGGGGGTATCGGCAATATGATGCCTAAGATAAAGCTCAATTGCATTTTTCTCGTGAAGTGCTTCTTCGAGACAAAGCAAAAGATATTTCTTATAAGATAGTTGTTCGGCTAGAAGTCGATTCTTTTTGGAAATATAAGAGATATTTCCGTTCATGTTATAATACCACTTGTTACGATTACCATTGTGAGTAATAAAAATTTTGCCGAGTGGTAAATCGGTCAAAATAGATTGGAGATGAGCGATTTGCTGCTCCAATCGCTGACGCTCATACAGTATTTGTTTGTAAAACGTAATAATCATTCCTCCTTTTTATGTAACCTTGATTGTTAAAAATAAGAAAAGTGCGCCATATGGACACACTTCATTATACATTATACAATAAATCTATATACAAGTCTATACTTTTTATAAAAAACTGTTAGGATAAATATATCGGGATGAATCTTAGACATAGGGAGAGTCAAATGAAAGAGAGTATGGAAGAAGCGTATCAAGGCTTAAGCCGTGAGGAAGAAGAACGGAAGCTAGACGAGATCATCGGAGTCGCACAGGAGAACTTAGAGCGAACCGAGCATTATATCCGCAGTCTGTCGGATAATCTGGCAGATATTCTTGAAACCTACGATACGAAGGACAAGGAAGCACTGGCTCTGTGGCATAATACAGAGTCTCAGCTGAATGAGAATCGGATGGATCTCCTGCGGTGTAAGAAGGCAAGAAAGAAGCCATATTTCGGATGGATTAGTTTCAGAGATGCCAATCAGCCGGGGATAGAGTCCTATTATGTGGGGCGTGTAGGAATTGCGAAGAATGGTTCAGATCCAGTCGTAATAGACTGGAGAGCACCTATTGCATCACTGTATTATGAAAATGCAGTGGGATCTTGCAAGTATGTGGTGAAAAATGATGGATCCTATGAGGTGGATCTGAAACACAAACGTACCTACGAGATTGCAAATGATAAGCTCGTGGATTTCTTCGATTCCGATGTGGTTGCAACCGATGAATTGCTGACCAAATATCTTGCCAAAAGCAAGAAGGCCGTGCTGGGGGAGATCATTGCGACCATTCAGAAGGAGCAGAATGAGATCATTCGTAAATCGCCAAGAACGAACATGATTGTACAAGGCGTGGCAGGCTCCGGTAAAACCACTGTGGCAATGCATCGCATCTCGTACATTTTGTATAATTATGAAGAATTTCACCCAGAAGATTTCTATATCATTGGCAGCAATCGAATTCTTCTGAACTATATCACAGGGGTGCTGCCAGATCTGGATGTCTACGGCGTATCACAGATGACTATGGAACAGCTCTTTACACGCCTTTTATATGAAGACTGGAACCCACTCACCCACAAGATTGTTTCGTTAGAGCGCAAAGATCCATTTGCATATGTCAAGGGAAGCTATGAATGGTTTCACGATTTGGAAACGTTTTGTGAAAATTATGAAAACTCCATGATTCCAAGGGAAGAAGTACGATTAGAAAAGAATGGAGCACTGCTCATTGGACCAGTGGTAATCGGCACTTATCTTGAGAACAATCCAGGACTTTCTATGCAAAGTAAAATTAACATGTTAAATGAAATTTTACTGTCTAAGCTGGAAAATGAAATGCTTGGGAAACACGTTTCCTTTACCGCGGTAGAGAGGAAAGAGCTGGAAAAGAAGTATTCCATCTATTTTGGAAAAGATGTGTGGAGAGGCTCCATATTTGAACTGTACAAAGATTTTTTGCAGGAGCAGAGTAAGCATGGTAGAGCGATACCATTTCGTGAAAATGAATTCGATGTCTATGATCTTGCAGCATTGGCATATCTTTACAAGCGAATCAAAGAAACCGATGGTGTTCGTGAAGCAAGTCATGTGATTATCGACGAAGCACAGGACTTCGGGATGATGGCTTATGGAGCACTTCATTACTGTTTGCGCGACTGTACCTACACCATCATGGGGGATGTGTCTCAGAACATTCACTATGGATATGGCTTGAATGATTGGGAAGACCTTAGAAAACTCATACTTACCGGCACCTTTGACAGCTTTGGATTACTAAAGAAAAGCTATCGAAATACAGTGGAAATATCGAATTTTGCCACAGAGATATTACGCCATGGCAATTTCTCCATTTATCCAGTGGAACCGATTGTACGTCATGGAAATGAGGTACTGATAGAGCAAAGCAAGGATATGCCAGGAATGATTGCAAAGTCAGCAGAGTTAATGAAAAGCTGGCAGAAGGAAGGCCATGAGACGATAGCTGTTATTTGTCGAGATGAGGGGGAAGCAACAAAGGTTAGTAAGGAACTGGGCAAACAGATTACATTGGCAGATAGTAATCTGGAAACAGCCGAATTCGGAAGCGGAGTCATTGTTCTTCCAGTGGAATATACAAAGGGCTTGGAATTTGATGCAGTTCTTCTTTTCAACCCTTCAAAAGAGAATTATCCAGCAGAGGATCAATATGTAAAGCTTCTCTATGTGGCTGCTACCAGAGCATTACATGAACTGGCAATAGTTCATTCCGGGAATTTGACAGAGCTGATTGCCAAACCGGTATCCATGGAAAAGAGAATGCAGTCTCTCGAACAGGAGATACAGCCTAAAGCAAAACAGTTTGAAAAGATGGAATTTACAACCAGGGAGCTTCAAGAACAGGCGGTCATCGATGGACATCGGGAAAAAGCAAAGCGTGGCTATATTGGACCGAAGCCAATTGTGGTACAAAAACCAGTAAAAGCTGAAAAAAGTTTGAAAACAAGTATAAGCTCCAACCTCCCAATGAATGAGTCCACACATCAATTCGGTGAGACAATAACTGACAGCAGTATGCTTCGCCCAAAAGGACATGGCCGTATTGACAATTCCATTCGATGGATCAAGAAGACAAAGAACCATGTAGACCTTGTAAGTGGTTATGGAATTATGAGGCTTACACCGATGGAAGATGCTGTGATTCGGGTACAATTTGTGAAAGGTCAGACTCCGGATTTTAAGCCGACCTTCTGGGAGAAAAAGCAGAAAGACGGAATAAAATGGTGTGTAAAAGAAAGCAAATCACTGGTTCAAATAGAAACAGCACAGCTTATCATACGAGGGGAGAAAAAGAGTGGTGCCCTTCAATTTATTGAGCAAAATGGAAAGCTTTTGCTTGCGGAAAAGGGTGAGCTTCCAAGGCAGATAGAGCAGGAAGGAAATCGGTTCGTGACCTGGAATTATTTCGATTGGACCAAGTCGGAGAAGCTTTTGGCAAAAGGAATTCTTGATGACAGCTTAGAGCGAATGAATCAGAAGGCACGTTACATCTCTTTTGGTGGAAAACAGATGAGAATGCCACTTGTAATGTCCGAGAAAGGTTATGGTCTTGGAATTGCAGCAGAAGCTTCGGTTATGTGCTGTGATATCCCAATTTATGGACCATATATTTACACGGAAGGGGTAAATCAGATCGACTACTATTTTATGCATGGCGCGAATTACCCTCAGATTGTAGAACTATATCGACGAACTGTGAAGAATGTATGAGCTACGAAGAATGAGTGAGACACGAAGAATGTATGAGCTACGAAGAATGAGTGAGACACGAAGAATGTATGAACTACGAAGAATGCATGAACTGTGAAGAATGCGTGAACTGTGAAGAATACGTGAACTTGATTGAATTGTGACACAGTTGAGAATATAATTACATCATAGGTGTACATGCTTTAAGTGTATGTAAATATAAATAATCCGAAGGGAAAGAAGTAGCCATGCAAAAGAAGAAGACTTCACTTTCGTTTCAACTTATCTTAACCATGATATGTTTGGTTGCTGGCACAGTTGTACTGTGCTGGTTTTTGAATAATACTTTTTTGGAAAAATACTATATGCTCAATAAGCAGAAAGAACTATTAGACGGGTATGATACCATCGATGCAGCGGCGGAGGATGGAACAATCTATTCTGAAAAATTCGATATTCCTTTTGAACGCATCTGCTCAAATGGAAATATTATGATTATTGTAATTGGGGCAGATCGAACAGTAATCCGTTCGTCTACCAATAACGCACAAATTTTCCAAATGCAGCTAAACGATATGATGTTTGGTGTGGATCAGGGGAAAACAGAGATTTTAGAGAAAAAGGATAACTATGTATTAGAACGTCAGACGGATAGCAGAATGGAGTCAGAGTATCTTGCTCTTTGGGGCAAATTGGATGATGGAAGCATGATCTATATGAAGACTGCGTTAGAAAGCATCCGGGAAAGTGCCCAGATAACCAATACATTTTTCAAATATGTAGGAATTATCGCAATTGCAATCAGTATCGTGGTAATCATTCTCTTGTCCAAGAGTATTTCAAGACCGATATTGAAGCTTGCGAATATATCAAGGAAGATGTCGAACCTTGATTTTGAGGCAAAATATCTTCCAGAGAAACATGGAACCATGGAAATAGATGCTTTGGGAAACAGCATGAATGAACTTTCAGAGACTTTGGAAAATACAATCTCTGAATTAAAGAGTGCGAACAATGAATTACAGCAGGACATTGAGAAAAAGGAACAGATTGATGAGATGCGCAAGGAATTTTTGTCCAATGTGTCCCATGAACTTAAAACTCCACTTGCTTTGATTCAAGGCTATGCCGAAGGCTTACAGGAGTGCATCAATGATGATGCGGAAAGCAGAAACTTCTATTGCGAGGTCATCATGGATGAAACGGATAAAATGAATCAGATGGTGAAGAAGCTTCTTACTTTGAATCAAATCGAATTCGGAAATGATGTGATTGAGATGGAACGATTTGATATGACAGAATTGATACAAGGTGTGATAAACGCTTCGTCAATTCTCGCAGCACAGCAGAATATTACAATCAATTTCTTCCAGAATGGACCAGTATATGCATGGGGAGACGAATTTAAAGTGGAAGAAGTTATCACAAACTATATAAGCAATGCAATTCATTATGCAGATGGGGAAAAAAGGATTGATATTTCTTACACAATGGAGGAGAATAAGGTAAGAGTCCATGTATTTAATACAGGAAAGCAAATTCCAGAGGAAGAACTTGATAAAATCTGGATTAAGTTCTACAAAGTGGATAAAGCAAGAACTCGTGAATATGGCGGGAATGGAATCGGCCTTTCTATTGTAAAAGCAATTATGGATTCTTTCCATCAGAAATGCGGAGTAAATAACCATGAGAATGGGGTAGAATTCTGGATGGAATTGGAAAGCGATCATGAAACTATTCATTGCGAATAATAACAAAATGTGTTAACATAAACCTATATTTATAGGATAAAAGTAACGAGGAGACTACATGAAGAAAATGAGAGCGAGGTTACTGTCTGTTATTACGATATCAGCACTCCTGCTGAGCGGATGTGGAACTTCCCTATATGAGATGACGGATAGTGAGCAGGAAGTAATCGTTCATTATGCGGCGCATGTTCTGGCGAAACATAATATCTTCCAGAAAGACGGAATGACAAATGATTCCCTTGAAGAAACAGAAGAGGACAGCGAGGACACACAGGAAAAGGAATCGGAAAAGACAGAGGATAACTCAGAGAACAAACTTCCAGAAGGCTCTGCTTCAGACGACAAGGAGAATAATACAAACGAGATTAGCCTTGCGGAAGCCATTGGACATGCGGCGGATCTGACAGTTACATATGAGGGCTGTTCAATCAGTGATACATATGAGGGCGGAAGCTATTATTCGGTGAAAGCACCCACAGGGTCCACGTATTTAATCATGAAGTTTAACCTGACGAATAATGGGAAGACGGATGTGACAGTGAATTCATTAGAATATGCCCCAGGATTTGTAGCAAAAGTTGGTGAAACTAAGGTATCAGCTGAGGTGACAATCCTGCTTGATGATTTTTCATCCTATCAGGGAACCATAGCCCCAGGGCAGACAGTAAGCAATGTGTTACTGTTTGGTATTCCAAAGACTTCAGAAGATAAAGTACAGAATCCATCACTTACTGTTACAAAAGATGGAAGCACAAGTTCAATAAAATTATAATTTTGTAAAAATGTAAAAAATTGTAAAAAAATATTTAATTGTTGCTATAATATGATATAATTACAATATATTTATGTTTGGGAGGAGATAGTAATGGATACTAATATTCTTTTAGAATCAGGAACGAATGAATTAGAAATATTGGAATTCACTTTGGGCGATAATCATTATGGCATCAATGTGGCTAAAATTAGAGAGATTTTACAATATCAGCCTGTGACACCAGTTCCAAATGCGCATCCAAGTGTTGAAGGAATCTTTATGCCACGAGATGTAATGATTACAGTTATCAATCTTAAGGCATGTCTTGGACTCCCATCATCAGATGAAAAAGGATTGTTTATTATTACAAACTTTAATAAATTAAATATTGCATTCCATGTAGATGAAGTGATTGGAATTCACAGAGTATCATGGGAAGCAATTATCAAACCTGACTCTACAATTAATGGACAGGATTCTAGTGTATCCACAGGTGTAATTAAGCTGGCGGATAAGCTGGTTGTCATCTTGGACTTTGAATCAATTGTATCAGGTATCAGCCCAGAAACAGGGCTCCGTGTAAACGATATTGACACAATCGGTGAAAGAGAGAGATGCGATTCGCCAATACTTATTGCAGAGGATTCACCTTTATTGAGTAGATTAATTACGGATTTTCTTCGTAAAGCAGGTTATACCAACCTGATCATAAATGGAAATGGACAGGAAGCATGGGACAAGCTTTGTGAATATAAGAAGGCTGGCAGTGTGACGGATAAAGTGCATTGTATCATTACGGATATTGAGATGCCACAGATGGATGGACATCGTCTTACCAAATTGGTGAAGTCTGATGATTCCATGAAGAACATTCCGCTTATCATTTTCTCATCTCTTGTAAATGAAGAAATGAGACGAAAAGGAGAACAGCTCGGTGCAGATGCACAGCTTACGAAACCAGAGATTGGACAGCTGGTTGATGCAATCGACAGATTGATAGATCAGAACATTAAATAAAAACTGGATTGCGAAGTAAGGGATGTGGTGTACAATATCATCACATCCCTTTTCGAAATTATGGGAACACAGAATGGAGATTGACCATGAAAAGCAGAGAAGAAGATTATCTTGATAATCTATTGAATTCTATTTCAGGCCAAAGTGAAGAAGCAGGGGGAGAAGAAAAGCAGAAATTTTCGAATCTTTTTCACGCCCCAGAGGAGGACTTCTTAAAAGAGTTTGAAGCAGAACTGAATACAGATGAAGAGTCTGATTTTTTGCGTGAGTTCGAGGAAGAACTGGCAGCAGAAAATGCTCCGGATTTTACCCCATATCCAGAACAGGAGGCAGATACGCCTCCAATGAATTTGGACGAGATTATAAGTGGTGTAAAAGAGCATATGGACGGAAGTGCTACAGAGGTACCCATAACGGAAGCACAGTCTGTGGCAGAACAGAAGAAAGAAGAACCGTCACTTCGCGATGTGTTTGCAGATTCAGAATCCCCTACAGAAGAAGCGATGGAAGAACAAGAGATAGAAGAACAAGAGATAGAAGCAGAATCGCTGAACGAACTAAATGAATCAACTGGGGAATTGACAGAAGAAGTGGGACCTGACCTTGTAGCAGAAAGTACACAAGATACGGAGCCTGACCTTGCAGCGGAAAGCACTGGAGATACGGAGCCTGACCTTGCAGCGGAAAACACTGGAGATACGGAACCTGATTTGGCAGGAAACGGTGACAGTGATTTGATGGATCTTTTGGACGGAGATTTCGCTGATTTGGGGGAACTTCTTTCTGAGGATGGAGAGACTTCTGAAACAGATGCGTCGGATTCCATTGATGAATTTGCAAAAAAGGAAATGGAAGCGCAGGAGAGCTCCACACCTTGGCCAGAGGGAGAAGCTAAGAAGGCCAAATCAAAAGAAAAAAGCAAAAAATCAGGGCTATTTGCAAAACTGGCGGGGCTTTTATTTGGAGACGACGGTGAAGAAGAGTCATTAGCTTCAGAAGTGACTATTACCCCAAAAGGTGATGAAAATATTGACATACAGGAATTATCCGATGAAAACCTTCAGATTCTAAAGGAGTTGGAGGGAACCTCCGCTGATTTGGGTGAAGCTGACGAAAAGGCTAAGAAAAAGAAAGAGAAAAAAAAGAAGGAAAAGAAAGAAAAGAAACCGAAGGAAAAGAAGCCAAAGAAAGAGAAAAAGCCAAAGGTTAAGAAAGAAAAGCCTGTGGATAATACTCCGCCACTTCCAAAGAAGCCGGTTATTATGATTTTTGTCATGGTGCTTTCCCTTCTGGCGCTTGTGATGCTTGGAACAAATCTTACTTCTTATCAAGCCGGAATCAATTCTGCAAAATCACTCTATGCAAAAGGAGATTATACAGAGGCTTTTAAGAAAATAGATGGGTTGTCCGTGCGCAAAGCAGATCAGAATCTATATGATCAGATTAAAACATTGGCAACGGTATCGAGTGAGTATGATGCGTATTTATCATTCCAGGAGTTTAAGCAATATGATTTAGCACTGGATTCTTTGGTATGTGCAGTAGGAAGATATAATCTGAATGTGAAGGAAGCGGAAGCTTTGGAATGCAAGGATGAGATGAATCAGATGGAATCCATGGTGAAGTCAGCACTTCAGGAGAACTATCAGATGACAGAGGAGGAAGCCCAGGACATCTATTCACTTCGAACACGTAAAGAATATACGAGAGCGATTCTAGAAAAAATACAAGAGCTTGGCTTGGAGCAGGAGACATAAAATATGATAGCAATTATTGATTATAATGCTGGCAATTTGAAAAGTGTAGAAAAGGCATTGAATTCCATGAAGCAGGAATGTGTTATCACGCGAGATGCACATGAAATTATGGCAGCGGATAAAGTGATTCTTCCAGGTGTTGGAGCATTTGGCAATGCGATGGAGCAAATTAAAAAATATGAGCTGGACAAGGTAATACATGAAGTTGCCGAAGGGGGCAAGCCTTTCCTTGGAATTTGCCTTGGGCTACAGCTTTTGTTTGAAGGAAGTGAGGAGAGCCAGGGAGTAGAAGGACTTCACGTTTTAGACGGCCAGATTCTTCGAATTCCAGACAAGGAAGGACTCAAAATTCCTCATATTGGATGGAATTCTCTGGAATTACAAAATGATGGAAGATTGTACCGCGGAATAGAAAACCAATCTTATGTATACTTTGTACATTCCTATTATTTGAAAGCTGCAGATGAACAAATCGTGAAGGCAACAACCGAATACAGCACTACAATTCATGCATCAGTGGAAAAAGATAATGTTTTTGCATGTCAGTTCCATCCGGAGAAAAGCAGTACAGTTGGCTTAACTATCTTAAAAAATTTTACGGAAATCAAGGGGGAAAATGAATAATGTTTACAAAAAGGATTATCCCTTGTTTGGATGTGAATGATGGAAGAGTTGTAAAAGGTGTGAACTTTGTGAACCTGCAAGATGCAGGAGATCCAGTGGAAATCGCGGCAGCATATGATAAAGCTGGAGCGGATGAACTGGTTTTCCTGGATATCACAGCATCCTCAGATCAAAGAGGCACTGTGGTAGATATGGTACGAAAAGTCGCAGAAAAGGTGTTTATTCCATTTACGGTTGGCGGTGGAATACGCACAGTTGATGATTTTAAGGTGCTTCTTCGAGAAGGCGCTGATAAAATCTCAATTAACTCTTCTGCAATTAACACTCCAGAATTAATAGGAAAAGCAGCAGATCAATTCGGCAGTCAGTGTGTTGTGGTAGCAATTGATGCCAGAAGAAGAGAAGATGGCAGCGGATGGAATGTGTATAAGAACGGCGGACGTATTGATACAGGACTGGATGCAGTGGAATGGGCGATGAAAGCGAATAAGCTTGGGGCTGGAGAGATTCTTCTGACCAGCATGGACTGTGATGGAACCAAAGCGGGATACGATATAGAACTTACCAAAATGATTGCAGAGAATGTTTCAATTCCAGTAATCGCATCTGGTGGTGCAGGAACCAAGGAACATTTCTATGATGCTTTGACAGCTGGTAAAGCAGACGCGGCACTGGCTGCATCACTGTTTCATTATAAAGAACTTGAAATTAAAGATTTAAAGAATTATCTGGCAAATAGAGGTGTATCGGTAAGAAGATGACAATGATTAACAATGACTGGCTCCCGGCAGTGGAGGAAGAATTCAAGAAGCCATATTATAGAGAATTGTATCAATTTGTAAATGAAGAATATGGGAAACATGTAGTATATCCACCAGCAGAAGATATATTTAATGCGTTTCATTTTACCCCGCTAAGCAAGGTGAAAGTGTTGCTGCTGGGACAAGATCCATATCATAATGAGCATCAGGCACATGGGCTAAGCTTTTCCGTGTTGCCAGATCAAAAGGATATCCCACCTTCACTTCAGAACATATATAAAGAACTTCAGGATGATTTGGGATGCTATATACCAAATAATGGATATCTTAAAAAATGGGCAGACCAAGGGGTATTGTGCTTAAACACGGTACTTACGGTTCGGGCGCATCAGGCCAACTCACATCAGGGAAAAGGCTGGGAACAGTTCACAGATGCAATTATCCGCGCGGTGAATGAGCAGGACAGACCAATTGTATACTTACTTTGGGGCAGACCTGCACAGAGCAAAATCCCAATGCTGACGAATCCAAAGCACTTGATATTAAAAGCACCGCACCCAAGTCCACTTTCCGCATACCGAGGATTCTTTGGATGTAAACATTTTAGTCAGGCAAATGAATTTTTAACAGCAAATGGTGAAACACCGATTGATTGGCAGATAGAAAACATATAAAAGGTCTATAAATGAGGAGTGCCCCGGTATCCGTAGACACCAGGGCGTATTATGAAAAAAATTATTTCTGTTGATGTTTATATAGTACCAAAGATATATGAATAAAGTGTGAACGAATCGAGAAAAATTGTTGAATATTACTTTAATATTAGGTAAAAGAATTGTAAAGTTGTAAATTATTTACAGAAACATCCGATATATTTATTGAAACATGCAGACATGGATGTCTGTGAGACAGGTGAACCATAGATTCAAAGGAGTGATTAATATGGCAAGAATCTCAGCATATGACTCGTCTTCCATCAGTACGTTGTTTTCAAGCTTGAATTCCAGAAATAGTAAAGGTGGAAACGATATATTAGGAATCAATTACAGTGACTATGCAACAATTCGAAATGGTTCCTATTATAAGCTTATGAAGGCATATTATGCCAAAGATACTGCAGATGAAGCGAGTAAGCAGACGAATAATCCATTTACCAATTCTTCAGATGAGACAAAAGCAATAGCTAAAGTGGAAGATACCGCGGATACCTTGAGCGATACCGCAGAGAAACTGTATAAAAATAATACATTGTTTCACAAATCTACAACAATTGATTCAAGTGGGAAAGCGGTAACAGAATATAAGACAGATGATATTTATAAAGCGGTAAGTGATTTTGTGTCAGACTATAATGCGGTGATTAAAGCGGCAGATAAGACCGACAATACAAAGATTACAAGCGTGACAGAAAGCATGGCAGATGAGACTTCGAATAATAAGTCACTTTTGGCTGATATTGGTATTACCATTGATGACAAAAATGTGTTATCTATCGATGAAAAGAAATTCAAAGCATCGGATATGACAGCTGTTAAATCTCTGTTCAATGGTACTGGCTCTTATGCGTATTCCACAGCTGTAAAAGCATCCAAACTCGAATATTATGCCAAGAACGAAACGTCTCAGACCAATACCTATGGTTCAACTGGGAAGTATAACTTCAATTATTCTGCTGGATCTATTTATAGTAGTCAAACATAAAATGTTGATCAACAAACATATATATGCGAAATATATTTGAACGAAAAGCTTTCCAACGGGGGGAAGCTTTTTTGTCCTATAGATTGAAGCTGCCAGTGGCAGCTTCTTTCGGTTTACACAATCACACGTAAACGTGTGATGTCTGTGTTTATTGATGCCGAGCTTACTTGATGCCGAGCTTACTTGATAGAGAACAATTGACTCCACAAATGAGTACGAGTTCGATGATTTTGGATTTGTCAGGATTATGAACAGAGTAACAACATTGGATTTGTAGGGACAATTATTTATTTCATAATCAGAGTAATCTCATTGAAATTCGTTTGCTTGAGTAAGAAACAGGTAAAAGAAAAAGAATCCGACAATTTACACGTTGTTATTTGGGGATATCGTTATCATAAAATGGAATTTTTCACTTCATTACAGGTAAAACATAAAATATGGATTATTTTACAGGCGTTTCGTCAATAAAGAATTCATAGAAAGCAGATTCTATGCAGGTAAATTATAGGAAAAGTAATAATTTACAGGTGTTCTATCTTTAAAAATAGAAATTCTTTTCTGTTTTGGCATTATTAAACATGTAAAACGATATAAACATCATTATTTACATGTAATTAGTGGTATTGCTTCCGATAAATCTCAAGATTGTAAATGATAATTCGTTCATTAGTCCAGCAAACCCTAAATTTGTTATTCGGTTCATAATCATAAAAATCCTAAACTGTTATTCGGTTCATAATCATAAAAAATCCAAAGCTGTTACTCATTTTATAATCCTGGCTGCTCCAAATTTGTGATGTATTTGAAAAAATCAACTATTTACATCACATTTTCCGTGAATCTAATACTTAACTTGACATTATGTCAACTGATTTGTGAGGTATATAAAAGAACTAGGAAAAATCATCACAGTAATTGAGAAATTCTGTGACGTGGAGAATGAAATATTTTATATACATCACACCAAAGTAAAAAAATCTCTTTCAAAGATGAAATTTTAGTTGTTTTCGCAATGACTTGTGATGTAATAGCGAAGTTTTTTCATATATCTCACAAATCACAACAAATGGGGACAGGGGATGCATGCTTTGGGAACAATGACAAACAATAGCAAGCCCAATCATCACAAATCAAAGATTTCTATATCCCAAAATTTAACTCTCAATTTCAATTACCTATCCATCAGTAAAAACATAGAATCCATAAACAACAGCTTTTCCCACAGTATTCTAATAATTTTTTCTTTTTCGCTCAGCCTAAGCTGAGCGCATTATTCATTTCTCATAGCAAACAAAAAAGCTTGCCAACGGCAAGCTTTTTGTTCAAATATGTGCTATTCAAATATGTGCTATTCAAATATGTGCTATTCAAATATGTGCTATT
>CAZTGP010000042.1:0-14914 GCA_964613325.1 uncultured Roseburia sp.
TTGGTTCATTTATAACTAAATCATATGAATTCACTTGGTTATTAAGAATAAATAATAAGAGATGCTGGAAAATGTTATATTTTCCAGCATTTTTCTCTTCCAAAACGGAAATAATTTTGATACAATAGCCTCCGTGTGTTTCGGAGCATAAAAATAGTACAAGCATATATTAGGAAACTATTTTAGGAGGAACTATGAATAACAAAGATGAATTTAAGCCATATATTCCGGCACATAAAGTCACACCGGAACTTACGACTACATCGATTATTATAGGAATATTACTGGCAATTATTTTTGGTGCAGCAAATGCATATCTTGGACTTCGAGTTGGAATGACGGTATCAGCTTCTATTCCAGCAGCGGTAATCTCCATGGGAGTAATTCGCGTTATTTTGAAAAAGAATTCTATTCTGGAGAGCAACATGGTGCAGACCATTGGTTCAGCAGGTGAATCATTAGCTGCAGGAGCTATTTTTACGTTGCCAGTACTTTTTCTTTGGGCATCGGAAGGAAAAATGGATAACCCAAGTGTGGTGGAAATTGCGATCATTGCTGTATGTGGTGGATTGCTAGGTGTTTTCTTTATGGTACCACTGCGGAATGCACTCATTGTAAAAGAGCATGGAACACTCCCGTATCCAGAAGGAACGGCTTGCGCAGAAGTACTTCTTGCAGGTGAAGAAGGGGGCTCAAGTGCCAAGACTGTATTCGTTGGTATGGGACTGTCTGCTTTATTTAAAGTGATTGTAGATGGATTCAAAATCGTGCCAGGTGTCATTACAGCACGAATTGATGCATTAAAGACAGAGGTGTCTACCGAAGTGTATCCAGCTTTAGTTGGAGTGGGCTATATCTGTGGACCAAAGATTTCTGCCTACATGCTTGCAGGTGGAGTACTTGGGTGGCTCGTATTAATCCCAGCAATTGTAATCTTTGGAAGCAATAACACAATCTATCCAGGAACAGAGACCATTGGAGCAATCTATGCAGCGAAAGGTGCCAGTGCAATCTGGAATAACTACATTCGATACATTGGTGCCGGAGCGGTAGCAGCAGGTGGAATTATCAGTTTGGTGAAAACATTACCACTGATTATTTCAACCTTCCGTGAAGCAATCAAATCTATGAGAACGGGAGATCAAGGTGTGGTAACTCGTACCAATCAGGATCTGAGCATGAAGGTTGTAATTGGAATGATTGTACTTCTTGTTCTGGCAATTTGGTTACTTCCAGTAATTCCGGTGTCTTTTGTAGGAGCGCTTATGGTTGTTGTGTTTGGATTCTTCTTCGCAACAGTATCATCTCGAATGGTTGGTCTTGTTGGAAGCAGCAATAATCCGGTATCTGGAATGGCAATTGCAACTTTACTTATGGCAACTCTGATTCTGAAAATTTCTGGAGACACTGGTATTCATGGGATGCAGGGAGCAATCGCAATTGGTTCAATCATTTGTATTGTAGCAGGAATGGCAGGAGATACTTCTCAGGATTTAAAGACTGGATACATCCTTGGTGCAACACCTAAGAAACAGCAGATTGGTGAAATTATTGGAACCGTGGTTGCAGCATTGACCATCGGAGGCGTATTATATTTATTAAATAGAGCTTGGGGATTTGGAACAGAAGCACTTTCAGCACCACAGGCAACCTTAATGAAAATGATCGTAGAAGGAGTTATGGATGGTAACCTTCCATGGGCATTAATCTTCATTGGTGTATTTATTGCAATTGTAGTTGAAATCCTTGGAGTCGCAGTACTTCCGGTAGCCATTGGACTCTATCTACCACTGGAGTTAAGTGCATGTATTATGGTTGGTGGTCTCATTCGTCTCTATGTAGATAAGAAGAAAATGGATAGCGAGGAAGAACGTAAAGAAAGAACCAATGGCGGAATATTGTTCTGCTCAGGTTTGATTGCGGGAGAAGGACTTGTGGGAATTCTCTTAGCAGTATTTGCGATTGCTGGAATAACGGAAGCAATTGACTTCTCAGAGTTCATTGATACAGGAGTTATTGGCGGAATTGCACTCCTTGTAATTATGGTCCTTTGTGTATTGCGTGCAACTGCTGTTCAAAAGAATAATAAGAAATAAGAATATGAAAAGACGAACTGGAACCTTTGTGGACACCCGAAATATTTTGGTACACAAGGGTTCTTTTCAGTTCGGTAATTATATACACAAGGTGTTTCACAATAGAAACGAATAGAAATAGAAAATCCAGGGAGGATATAGTGAGAGAACAGAAATTGGTGAAGAATGATAATTATTTAGACAAGATCCCATATTATATAGAAGAACTTCGATGGGAGCAGGATGAAAAGGGACAGGTGACACTGTATCAGGAGAATAAGGGATTTTTCAACCGTATTGCCCAGAAGTGCTTCCATAGACCAGCAGTGTCACAGATTCACTTGGATGAGATGGGAAATTTCGTCTGGCCGCTTATCAATGGCAAAAGAAGTATTTATGAGATTGCACAGCAGGTGCAAGAGCAATTCGGTGAGAAAGCAAATCCTTTATATGAGAGATTGATACAGTATTTGAATATGTTAAGGGAATATGGGTTTATTGATATTCTGTAATTTGTAAAAATATGTGTTGACGTTCATATGAACATATGATAACATGTTCATATGAAAGAGGAACACAGCAGGATATGAGATGTTTCGAATTACAACAATAAGAAGAGAGGAATCCCATTATGAAGAAAACATACAAGATTGAAGTAGATTGCGCAGCATGTGCAGCTAAAATGGAAGAGGCAGCAAAGAAAATCGATGGTGTCGCAGAAGCCACAATATCATTTATGACACAGAAGATGAAAGTTGAGTTTGCAGAAGGCGCAGACGCGGAAGCAGTGATGAGTAGTATTGAAAAAGCCTGCAAGAAAGTGGAGCCAGACTGCGAAATATTCATGTAGTGTGAGAGGAGTGGTCTTATGACAAAGAAGCAGAAAAAGGTTCTATACCGCATTATCGCAGCAGCAATTGTATTATTGATTGCGGCGTTAATACCGGAAGGAACTATCGTAAAACCAATGGTATTTCTTATTTCATATTTCATCATCGGATATGATATCTTAAAGAAAGCGATTCTTGGAATCGTTCATGGACAGGTATTTGATGAAAATTTCCTGATGGCAGTTGCAACGGTAGGAGCAATTGGACTACAGGAATTTGCAGAAGGTACAGCGGTTATGCTGTTCTACCAGATTGGAGAATTATTCCAGAGCTATGCAGTAGGCAAGAGTCGCAAGAGCATCACGGCGCTTATGGATATTCGACCAGATTATGCTAATGTGGAAGAGAATGGAGAACTTACCCAGGTAGATCCAGATGATGTGGAGATTGGAACCATTATCACAGTACTTCCAGGAGAGAAAGTTCCGATTGACGGTGTCATTGTGGAGGGAACCTCCACTTTGAATACCAGTGCCCTCACAGGGGAGAGCCTTCCAAGAGAAGCACAGGAGGGTGATGAAATCATCAGTGGCTGCGTAAATATTACTGGTCTTCTCAGAATTCAGACTTCCAAAGAGTTTGGGGAGTCAACCGTATCTAAGATTTTAGACCTGGTTGAGAATTCAGCTATGAAGAAAGCCAAAACAGAGAACTTTATTACAAAGTTTGCAAAATATTATACACCACTTGTGTGTGCGGCAGCCTTGCTTCTAGCCCTGCTTCCACCACTTGCGAATCTATTAATTTTCCAAAACCCAGCAGGATGGGGAACCTGGGTAATTCGAGCACTTACTTTCTTAGTAATCAGCTGCCCATGTGCACTTGTAATCTCTATTCCATTAAGCTTCTTTGGTGGAATCGGTGGAGCATCTGCCAAAGGAATCCTTGTGAAAGGGTCCAATTACTTAGAGGCACTTGCGGAGACCAGATATGTCGTATTTGATAAGACGGGAACCTTGACCAAAGGGGTCTTTGAAGTAACCGAGATACATCCAGTAGATGGTATTACAGAGGCGGAACTTCTCGAATGTGCGGCATATGCAGAGAGTTACTCCAATCATCCAATCAGCATCAGCTTAAAGACGGCTTATGGAAAAGATATTGATACTGCAAAAGTATCTGATGTAGAAGAAATTGGTGGACACGGAGTGGAAGCACTTGTGGCAGGGAGAAAAGTCGCTGCAGGTAATGTGAAGCTGATGAATAAGCTTGGACTGTCTTATGTAACACCGGAAAATGCAGGAACAGAGATCCATGTGGCAGTAGATGGACAATATGCAGGGTACATACTTATTTCGGATGTGGTAAAAGAACATTCCAAAAAAGCAATTGCTGGTTTGAAACAAAATGGAATCAAAACAATTATGTTAACTGGGGATTCAAAGAGAGTTGCAGAACGTGTCGCATCTGACCTTGGGATTGATATTGTAAAAAGTGAACTACTTCCAGCGGATAAAGTGGCAGAAGTAGAGAAATTCTTAGAGCAGACTTCCGGAAAAGAGAAGCTGGCATTTGTTGGAGACGGAATTAATGATGCACCAGTTCTTTCACGGGCAGACCTTGGAATTGCCATGGGAGCTATGGGATCCGATGCAGCAATTGAAGCTGCCGATATCGTTTTGATGGATGATGATCCAGCGAAGATTGACCTGGCAATGCGGATTTCTCGAAAAACACTTCGTATTGTATACCAGAACATAGTTTTCGCACTTGCAATCAAGCTTCTGTGTCTTCTCTTTAGCGCTGTGGGAATTGCCAATATGTGGTGGGCAATCTTCGCAGATGTTGGAGTGATGGTACTTGCAGTGTTAAATGCAACAAGAGCCTTACGGGTGAAGGAATAAATTAATAGGAAAATGAGAGTTCTTATGGGGAGCTGTTACACGAGCCAATAAATATTGGCAGTGCACAGCTCCTTTTTTCTATGGTGAGTAGAAAAATTGTGCTAGAAATGAGTTGTAATATGAAGGAAATTATAAGATAATTGTCATAGAATTGTGTTATTTTCATGCTATGATCGATAATAAGATATTGAGAATAATGGAAAGAACAAGGGGATGAGAGAGATGGCGCAGAATGTGGAATTATCTTTGGAGGAAAAAATCCGACTGACCAGCGGGGATGGTGCATGGCGCACCTGGGATGCAGACGGTAAATTGCCTTCTATAATGATGTGCGATGGACCACACGGACTTCGAAAACAGAAGATAGATGAGACAGGGAAGAACAATGACAGTGTACCAGCCACCTGTTTTCCAACGGAAAGTGCAGTTGCATGCAGCTGGAATCCAGAGGCAGTAGCAAAGATGGCAAGCGCAATTGCAGAGGAAGCATTGGCAGAAAAAGTATCAATTGTGCTTGGATGTGGAGTGAATATCAAGCGGTCTCCTTTATGTGGACGTAACTTTGAATATTTCTCTGAGGATCCATTTTTAGCAGGAACCCTGGCAACAGCATACATAAAGGCGATGGAGAGCAGAGGCGTGGGAACTTCTCTGAAACACTTTGCGGGGAATAATCAGGAAACGAAACGAATGACCATGAACAGCCAGATTGATGAACGTGCACTGCATGAGATCTATCTGACCGCGTTTGAAATGGCAGTAAAGGAAGCAAAACCGAAAACGGTGATGGCATCCTATAACCAGCTGAATGGGAAATATTCCTGTGAGAACGAACACCTTTTAACAGAGATTCTACGTAAGGAGTGGGGATACGAGGGCACTGTGATCTCTGACTGGGGAGCCTGTGTAGATCCTGCCAAGTGTATCCATGCAGGAATGGACTTGGAGATGCCAGATAGCAGAGGACTGCATACGGGAAGAATTCGCAAGGGACTGGAGAATGGGACAGTTACAGAATCGGATATTAACCGGGCAGTAGCGAATGTTCGTAAACTGTACGAATCTCCTTCCTATGAGAAGGTAAAGGTTGATTTTGAAAAACATCATCAGCTGGCAGTTGAAATCGAACAGGAATCTGCGGTCCTTTTGAAAAACGAGGGATTTTTCCCAGTTGATTTCGGACGTAATGTATACGTGGTAGGAGCATTGGCAAAACAGACCAGATATCAAGGTGGTGGTAGTAGCCATATCAATGCAACCAGAGTAGATTCTGTAGTGGATGCCCTTGCAAAACGAAAATGCAAAGTGACCTATTTGCCAGGCTATCGTGTCAATACGGACATACCGGACTATCATATGGAGGCGGAGACTCTGCGTGTGCTTCGCCGGGCAAAGAAGGAAAATGCAGCAGTGCTGTTCTTCTGCGGCTTGACAGAACAGTATGAAGGAGAAGGCTATGACCGCAAGAAATTCGCGATGCCTAAGAATCAGCTGCTCCTTTTAGAGAAAATGCTGGCAATAGAATTAAATATTGGCGTGGTAACATTCGGGGGAGCACCATTTGAGATGCTCTTTGCAGGCCAGGTACCAGCTATTTTGCATATGTATCTTGGCGGTCAAGGGGTTGGAGAAGCCTGTGCGCGCTTGCTGGTTGGAGAAGTGAACCCAAGTGGCAAATTGGCGGAGACATTCCCATTTTTAGTACAGGACCTGCCAGGCTACGAACAATATGGCGATGGACATATGGATGTACAGTATCGGGAAAGTATTTTTGTGGGATATCGTTATTACGAGACCTATGGAAGAACGCCACTCTTTCCATTTGGACATGGATTGTCATACACAAGTTTTGAATATTCGGACTTACAGCTGAGCACGACAGAATACAAGGGGGGAGAGCTTGTCGCAACCTGTAAAGTTACCAACACAGGGGAATGTTCAGGAAGTGAAATCGTGCAATTCTATGTGGAGAATCCAAAGTCAAACTATTTAAGAGCAACAAAAGAGTTAAGAGGATTCCAGAAGGTGGCGTTGAAACCGGGAGAGACTAAGGAAGTTCGAGTGTCGTTAAATGAACGAAGCTTCTCTATCTATGATGAGAAGAAAAAGCAATTCTTAATGCCATCTGGAATCTATCAAGTGCTTGCAGCAGCGTCTTCTGTGGATACGCGTTTGCGAAGTGAGGTTCAGGTGTTTGGGGAAACATATGACCGCGATGATCGAAAATTATTGGCAGAGTATTTTAATCAACAGGGACAATTCTCCATTTCACAGGAGCAGTTCCAAACGTTGTATGGAAGACCATTTAGCCATTTGGATGAGAAAAGGGTTGGAGAATTCAGTGTTTATGATTCACTGGATTCCCTGGCAGCACATTCCTTCCTTGGTAAAGTGGTGTTATTTGCAGCACAGAGAATGATTTATTCAATGTTCCCAGGAAGAAGCCATAAGGACCCAGAAGTGAAGATGATGCTTCAGGGATTACATGAGGGAACAATTGACTCAGTACTATGCCAGAGCGATGGCGCAGTGCCATATAAGGTTGCCGAGGCAATTGTGCTTTCGGCAAATGGACATCATATACAAAGTATTCGAAAATTGTTGGAGAAGGAATCAAATTCGTAATGTTATGAGGGGGACATACATATGAGTCAAAACGTAAGTAAAACAATGGGGAAACTGGATAATCGTACAAAATGGTCATATTCCATTGGTGCAACAGGAAGAGATATGGCATATACGTTAGTAAACATGTATCTGATTACGTATATTCAGTACACAATGAAACTGACGGTGGCACAATTCGGGGCAATCTCCGCCTGTATTGTGGTGTGCCTGATTTGGGATGCAATCAATGATCCAATGATGGGAATCATCATTGAAAACAGTCACTTGAAAGGTGGAAAATACCGGCCATGGATTCTCATGGGAATGTTATCCAATGCTGTAATTATTGTATTGCTGTTTACTGTCCGTCCGCAAGGCTGGTGGTTCGTTCTATTCTTTGGAATCAGTTATCTGCTTTGGGGAATGACCTATACGATGAATGACATATCCTTCTGGGGGATGCTGCCAAGTCTAACCAGTGATCCACAGGAACGTAATACATTGGTTACACTGATGAGTATCTTTATATGCATCGGTCAGTTCTCGGTGGCAGGAATTCTTCCAACAGTTGTGGCAGGGAACGCGGTCAATGCATATCGAATTGCAGCACTTGTAATTGCATTATGCTTTATCGGTTTCCAGCTTTTGACATTCTTTGGGGTAAAGGAAAGACCGAGACAGGAATTGAAGGAAAAGCTGTCACTGAAGGATATGTTTCGTATTTTCGGAAGAAATGATCAGCTGATTACGATTGGTATTGCATCATTTCTTTTCAATATTGTAAATGGACTTCTTATCGTATTTGCAGTGAATTTCTTCTATTTTGAGTTTGGGTATGAGCAGGGAGGAAATCTGGTATTTCTGTTCACAGTGATGTATGGATTGGGAACCTTGATATCACAGGCAATGTTTGCGTTACTGTCAAAGCATTTTTCTAGAATGAGTCTGCTACGCATTTTCACCTGCACCATTGTGCTGGGGTATGTGTTACTTATGTTAATCGGATATGTTCTTCCAAAGAATGTAATTCTGATTAATGCCATTGGCTTTCTGATTTTCTTTAGCCAGGGGCTTTACAATCTGGTTGTAGTGGTTATGCTGAATAACACGATTGAATATGATGAGTTTCGATATGGAGAGCGCCATGATAGTATTATCTCTGCGGTTCGTTCCTTTAGCGCAAAGTTAAGTGGTGCGATGAATCAGGGAATTAGTGCAGTGGTTTTAATTATCAGCGGGATCTATATGATCAGCCAGCAAATTACAGACTTGGAGATTGAGAGCGGCAAGGGAACGCTTACCAGCAGTGAAGTATTCCAGAAAGCAGCAACCTACATGGATACCGTGACGGGTGAACAATTATTGACCTTGAGGCTTGGAATTGTTATTATACCGATTCTAATGATTCTGGCCTGTTATTTTCTGATTCGGCGAAAATATAAGATCGACGAAAAGGAATATGACAGAATTGTTGCGGAAATTGCAAAGCGGGAGTAAAATCTCTCGAGAAGGAGATGATATTATGTCAAAAAAACTAATCGCATTCTATTCTAGAAATGGTGAGAACTACTTTGGTGGAGCCATGAAAGAGGTAGAGGTTGGAAATACGAAGATTGCTGCACAGATTCTGCAACAGATGACAAATGCAGATTTGTTCGAAATTGAACAGCTGAATCCGTATAGCAGTCATTATAAGGAATGTGTGGCACAGGCAGTGGCAGATAGTAAGAGCAATGCAAGACCAGAGCTTGCACATGATATTGACATCGAGGAGTATGAGACCATTTATCTTGGTTATCCGAATTATTGTGGAACTATGCCGATGGCAGTGTGGACGTTCTTAGAAGCACATGATTTTAAAGGGAAGACCATAAAACCTTTTTGTACCAATGAGGGAAGTGGGATGGGAAAAAGCGAAGCGGATCTAGCGCATCTTTGTCCGACCGCCCAAATTGAAAAAGGTTTATCCATAAAAGGATCAGAGGCAGCAGATTCCAGTACCATTTTCACAAGCTGGATTTCTTAGAAAGAAGAGCCCCGTGATTCAGGCAGAAGATACTGAATGTTTATAAGTGATTAGCTTAATAAGTGATAAAAGACCCGTGCTACAGCATGCAATATGCTGTGGCACGGGTCTTTTTAACTATAGTGTATGAAAAGTATGTAAAATATATTTTGCAAAGAAGTTACAATGTTTTACCTGTTGCTGATAGATAGAAGAATATATCGTAAGTTAAAATGCAGTTGATACATTTACATTGAGAAGGAAAGTAGGAGGAGCTATGAAAAAAAGAAATATTCGAATTCTATCAGCGGTACTTGTAAGCTCGGCGGTGTTTACATCTACGATGACAGGAATCACACAAATGAATACGGTATTCGCAGAGGAGGCAGCACAAGCCTATACCCCAGTGAAGACAGATAGTGTTAAGACCAGAGGCTTTAATAACGGGAACAGTTCTTTGAATATGAAGTTGTTTGCACGTTATAATTCAGGAGCAATGAGTGAAGAAGGTGGAAGCCTAGAAATTGTAGAATACAACGCAATCAATGGATTTTCCTATTCAGTCAGTGGTCTACAAGGTGCTATCATCGCAAATCCGATAAGTACAACGGAAGAATCTGGCTCAGTGGTAGCATTGAGTGGATCGAAATATGATGTAAAAAAATTGGTGGAAAGTGCAGCTTCACAGGCAGGCTTTGCTTATGGAGATACTACAAGTGTTGCGATATCACCAGATGGAACAAGACTTGCAGCTGCAATTCAACACAAAGATTATGATAAAGCAGGAGTAATTGCTGTATTTAAATGTAATAAGGATGGAACACTGACTGATCCAAAATTATATCCAGCAGGAGTTCAGCCAGATATGGTTACCTTTGCAAATAATAATACAGTTCTCTCAGCAGATGAAGGAGAGCCAAGACAGGGATATGGTGCTACAGATCCAAAAGGAACCGTGTCAATTCTTGATTTGTCAGGGAAAGGAACTTCTACACAGGTGGGATTCGATTCTTTCACAGCAGAGGAGCTTATCGCCCAAAATATACTATTATCAGGAACTGCCAACGAAGATGGTAGTGTAATACCAAATTCTCCAGCAGTGGATCTTGAGCCAGAGTACATTACAGTATCATCAGATGGAAAGACTGCATATGTATCATTACAGGAAGCAAATGCAATTGCGGAATTAAATGTTGAAACAAAAGCATTTAAAGGAATCTATTCTGTTGGATATGAGGATTATAGTACTACCGCAGTGGATCTTGAGGAAGATGGTATTTATAAAGCAAAAACATATGACAATCTTCTTGGGGCAAGAATGCCAGACGGAATTGCTGCGTATGAAACAAACGGTAAGACTTACATTCTTACTGCAAATGAAGGGGATGCAAGAGAGTGGGGAGATTATAATAACGAAGAGAAAACCTCAGGAATTGCATCAAAAAAAATTCGCACAATTAGTAGCAAATTGACAGCTGGATTGCCTGCAGGTAAGACAGTAATGTTTGGTGGTCGTAGCTTCTCTATTTTTGAAGTGACAAGTACAGGCCTTCAATTGGTAAAAGATAGTGGAAGTGATTTCGAAGCAAAGACAGCAGAGTATCTACCAGGTTATTTTAATAGTTCAAATGATGATAATGACGTTGATAGTCGTAGTCAGAAGAAAGGTCCTGAACCTGAGAATGTTACAGTTGGTAAGGTGGGAGATAAAACCTATGCATTTATCGCATTAGAGCGTATTGGCGGAATAATGGCTTACGACATTACAGATCCTGCAAGTGCATCCTTTGCAAACTATGTGAATAGCCGTGATTTCTCAGAGAAGATTCAGGGCGATGTATCACCAGAAGGATTATGTATTGCCAAAGATAAGGACGGAAATCCAGTACTTCTTGCAGCATGCGAAGTGAGCGGAACATTGGCAGCTTATCAGCTTTATGAGCCAAAAAATGATATTGTAGTTCTCTATACTAATGATGCACATAATGCATATGAGAAAATCACAGATGAAAAGAGCGGAAAAGATAAGGTTTTGGGTTATGCATCCATAGCAGATTACGTAAAAGAGATGGAAACCGATGGAAATGATGTAGAACTTGTAGATGCAGGAGATGCAATCCAGGGTGATGTTATCGGCGCAATCTCAAAGGGCTCTTATATTGTAGATATCATGAAACAGACAGGATATACGATTGCAGTTCCAGGTAATCATGAATTTGATTACGGAATGGATACATTCCTTAAGCTGGCAGAAAATGCAGCAAAGGATACAAATTCATCAGCAGAGGTGGACAATTCCTATAAATATGTATCTTGCAATTTCATGGATCTTACAAAAGATAAGACAGTATTCCAGCCGTATGAAATGGTAGACTATGGAACGAAGAAAGTGGCATATGTTGGAATTACAACTCCAGAATCCATAACAAAGTCAACACCAATCTATTTTCAGAATGAGAAAGGGGAATATGTCTACGGATTCTGTTCCGGAAACAATGGCAAGGAACTCTATACAAAGGTACAGGAGTCTGTGGATGCAGCAAAGGCAGCAGGCGCAGATTACGTAGTCGCTATTGGACATATTGGAACAGATCCAACAAGTTCTCCATGGACTTCAAAAGAGATCATTGCAAATACCACAGGTATTAATGCATTCTTAGATGGACATTCACATTCTACAATTGCATCAGAGAAAGTATTAGATAAGAACAAGAAGGAAGTACTTCTTTCCTCTACAGGAACCAAGCTAGCATCTTTAGGAAAATTAACAATTGATGAAAACGGTAACTTCTCCAGTGAATTAGTTACTGAGATTCCAGGACAGGATGCTGAAACACTGAGCTACATAAATGGCATTACAGAAAGCTTCCAGGCATTAAAGGATCAGGTAGTAGCTTCTACAAACGTAAAACTTGTAGTAAATGATCCAGTGGATGGAAAACGTCTAATCCGTTCTCAGGAGACAAACTTAGGAGATTTATGCGCAGATGCATATCGCGATCTTACTGGTGCAGATATAGCATTTGTCAATGGCGGTGGAATCAGAGCAGATATTAATTCTGGTAATATTACATATGGCAATATTGTAAGCGTTCATCCATACAGTAATGCAGCATGTATGGTAGAAGCAACTGGACAGGAAATCCTTGATGCCCTGGAGTTGGGATCAAGTGGTGCAGGAGCTGGCGAAAGCGGAGGCTTCTTACAGGTATCAGGACTTTCATATGAAATTAATACAACAATTCCATCCAGCGTTGTTTTAGATGACAATAAGATGTTTGTAAAAGTTGCTGGAGAATATCGTGTACAGAATGTAAAGGTTGGAAATGCACCATTAGATTTAAAGAAAACTTATAAACTTGCATCACACAATTATATGTTAAAATCTGCTGGAGATGGATATACAATGTTCCAGGACAATAAGCTTTTGGCAGATGAGGTGGAACTAGATAATCAGGTATTGATTAAGTATATTACCAATACATTAAAAGGAACAATTACTTCTGACAGTATTTATGCGAATACTTATGGAAATGGAAGAATTAAGGTAATTACCGAATATGTAGCACCAACTGCTACAGCAGACGGATATCAAATGATTCTTCGCGGTAATACTACAGTAAAGGAAGTGCTTGCAAGAACTGGATCAGCATCACCAGAAGCTAGTATTTCCGTTGATATTTCAGAAGGTTGGAATTCTATTATTAATAAGGTGAATGCAGCATCAACTGACGCAACAGTAACTGTTAAGATGGATAAGTCCAATACCAGTATAACAAAAGAGGCTCTAAGCACTATCAAAGGAACCGACAAGACATTTGTACTTGATATGGGAAATGGAATCAAGTGGATAATCAAGGGTAAGAATGTCGGATCAGATATCAAAAATACAGATATGAAGGTTACAGTAGGAACAAATAAGGTGCCAAGTTCAGCAATTGGTAAAATCAAAACAAGTGGAAATACCATGCAGATTAGTCTTGCAGCAAATGGAGAACTGGGCTTCGTGGCAACATTAAGTATTAATTTAGAAGCAAAAAATGCTGGAAAATATGCAAATCTATATTACTATAATACAAAAACCGGCAAATTAGAATTTCAGAGCTCAGCAAAAATTAATGAGGATGGAACCGCAAATCTTGATTTTGCACATGCATCTGACTATGTGATTTCTATCGATGATAATAAAGTCACAGCTCCAAATATGGGGGATACAACGAATGCATTTACTTATATGATTCTGCTTATTCTTGCATTGGCAGCAGTAGTGACTGTACTTGTTCGTAAAAAACGTAATGCATAAATAATCTTTACAACAGATGGGATCTGGTATTTTCTTTTTTCATAGAAAAAGGTATGATAGAAGATAGTAGAAAGTTACAAAATTTGTTTGAGGGGTATGAACTTATGGGAAAGCGAATTACAATTGCAAACATTGCGATAGTGGCAATCGTTTTGTTTATCATTCTTGCGAGTATTTGGATATTTGGAGAACCAGATACTGGTAAAAAAACAGACCAGCAAGGCGTAGCAGCAAGCAGTGAAGAATCGGAAGCTACAGAAGCCATAGCTAATCAGCCAGTAACAGAGTCAATCCAGGATGTAAGTGAGACTGAAAATTCGGAAAATGCACAGAATACACAGAGTGTAGAGCAAACGGAGATACAGCAGGTCTCAAAGGTGGTTTGTATCGATGCAGGACACCAGTCTCATGGGGATAATACCAAGGAACCGAATGGACCAGGTTCTTCAGATATGAAGGCCAGAGTAACCGGCGGAACCAAGGGGACAACAACTGGGGTGTACGAATATGAGTTGAATCTTGATATTGCGCTGCAATTACAGAAGGAACTTGAGAAACGTGGCTATACAGTCAGCATGACAAGGACAACCCATGATGTGAATATGAGCAATATGGAACGTGCACAATATGCAACAAGCCAAGGAGCGGATATCTGTATTCGCATTCATGCCAATGGGGCGGATGCTTCAACTGTCAGTGGAGCGATGGCACTTGCACCATCAGCTGCAAATTCTTATGTGAGAGATTTGGCTGCAGAAAGTCAAAGACTGAGTCAATGCATACTGGATTCATATTGTAATACCACTGGGATGAGAAACCGAGGTGTGACAGCATCAGATTCGATGACAGGAATCAACTGGTGTACGATGCCAGTTACCATTATTGAGATGGGCTATATGACCAATCCATCAGATGATGTGAACATGGAGGATGATGCATTTCAGGCGAAGATGGTTCAGGGAATTGCAGACGGGGTAGATACATATTTTCAGTAACAACAGAAAGCGAAAAAATGCGAATCAATTAGACTGAACCTCTAGTAGAACTGTAAGGATATGGTATAATGTCGTTAGACATTATACGCGCGGAGCGAAGCGGATGCGCATGAAATTACCAAATACCGTGTGCAACGCACATGGTATAATGTTGTTATATTAGACGATCACATGGGGGTACGAAAGAATGGAATT
>CAZTGP010000042.1:15014-23740 GCA_964613325.1 uncultured Roseburia sp.
ATGGTATAATGTTGTTATATTAGACGATCACATGGGGGTACGAAAGAATGGAATTTGGCAAATTAGTATCATATGAACAGAATGATAACCAGCTACGGGTGAAATTCGAGAAACAGAGCGTGATTTTTACCTTTATCAAAGATGATATTGTTCGAGTATTGGTACCATGTTGGATGGAAAACTATCATTCACAGGCAATTAAAGAAGACAAATCAATTCCAGTGGATTATATGGTAGAAGAATACCAGGATGTGTTAATTATTAAGACAGATAAATTGACGTTAAGGATTGAACAAGACTTCTACATGGAAGTCTATGATGAGAAGAATCATCTTTTGATGGCAGATTACCGTGGAGCACGAGCAGCGAAAGATACAATCGGTGAGCAATTCGTAGAATTACTTGCAGCAGAGGGACATGATGTCTCACGATTAAATGACAACAGCTATAAAGTGCAGACCATAAAAGTGCTAGATCCACAGGATTGCTTCTACGGTCTTGGAGACAAAAGCGGCTTCTTAAATAAAAGAGATTACGAATATGAGAATTGGAACTCTGATATTCCACAGGCACATAATGAAGATTATCATGCACTTTATAAGTCAATCCCTTTTCTCATCTGTTTGAAAAAAGATAGTGTGTATGGAATTTTCTTTGATAACACCTTCCACAGCTATATCAATCTGGGAAAAGAATCACAGGATTATTTCTTCTATGGCGCAGATGGTGGCAATCTGGATTATTACATTCTTGGCGGGAAGGATATGCCAGCAGTCATTGCCAATTACACTTATCTGACTGGAAGAACTCCACTTCCTCAGCTCTGGACATTAGGATACCAGCAGTCTCGCTGGGGGTATGAATCAGCAGCAGATATTCTCGAGGTTGCTAGAAAATACAGAGAGCTACGCATCCCTTGTGATGTGATACATTTGGATATTGATTACATGGATCATTTTAAAGTGTTTACCTGGAATGAAGAAAATTATGGAAAACCAGGTGAATTATTTGCAAATATGGAGAGTATGGGATATAAACCTGTCACTATTATTGATCCTGGAACCAAGAAGGAGCAGGGGTACTTCATGTATGAGGAAGGGGTTTCCAGAGAATATTTTGCAAAAGACGCAGATGGAAAAGTCTATGTGAATGAAGTATGGCCAGGAGAATCCACTTATCCAGACTTTGGACGAAAAGAAGTACGTGATTGGTGGGCAGGACATCATAAGGAATTGCTGGAGCAGGGAGCAAAGGGAATCTGGAATGATATGAATGAGCCAGCCAGCTTCAAGGGTGAGCTACCACTGGATGTACAATTCCATGATGAAAAAAGAGTGACAAATCATGCAGAGATTCACAATGTATATGGACATAATATGTCTAAGGCAACTTTTCAGGGAATCAAGGAAGCTACAGGCAAGCGTCCTTTTGTAATTACCAGAGCATGTTATGCAGGAACACAGAAGTATTCCACTGTATGGACAGGGGATAATCAGAGCCTTTGGTCACATCTTCAAATGCTAGTTCCACAGTTGTGTAACCTTGGAATGAGCGGCTTTGCATTTTGTGGTACAGATATTGGGGGATTTGGAGCAGATTGTACGCCGGAGTTATTGTGCAGATGGGTACAGGCAGCATGTTTTTCACCATTATTCCGTAATCACTCTTCCAAGGGAAGCCGCCGTCAGGAACCATGGCAGTTTGGAGAAGAGGTTGTAAATATTAACCGTAAGTATGTAGAGCTTCGTTATCGTTTCCTTCCATATATATATGATCTTTTCTATAAGGGGCAGGAAACGGGACTTCCAATTATGCGTCCATTGGTACTGCATTATGAAGATGATCCAGAGGTGCGTAACCTAAATGGAGAATTCTTGGTAGGAGAACAGATGCTTGTGGCACCAGTTCTGGAGCAGGGAGCAACGAAAAAGCTTGTATATCTTCCAGAAGGAACCTGGTACGACTATTGGACAGGAGAGATGTTTGCTGGAAAACAATATATTTTGGCAGATGCTCCTATTGAAATGTGTCCAATCTATATTAAGGCAGGAAGTATTATTCCAACTTACAATGTGACACAATATGTGGGAGAGAAATCCTATGTAAATCTCCACCTGCTCACAACACCGGGAGTGGCTGTATATCAGCATTATCAGGATAATGGAACAGATTATGAATATCAGGATGGCAAATTCAACCTATATCAGTTTGCCAAGGATCAGGCTGGCAATGTCACGACAGCAATGCTGCATGAGAACTACCCGAAATATTTGTCTATCTATGTAGATCCACTGTATATGTAGGAACCAATCACCGCTGGTAGCATACTCTATATTGATGAAGATGTGGAGTAATCAAGTGGATTATAGCCAGGAACCTTTGCAAAAAACACCGTTTTATATGACATATCCAATGCAGAATCTCTATGAAACGGAAATGGAATATGAACGTGACATGCAACGGATGAAGGAACTTTATCCCAAAGAGGTAAAGCGGATATTAGTTTGTATTGAAGACCAGTGTGATGAGATGGAATACGAAGGAAGTATCATGTATGACGAGTCTCCGGATCGCCTTATGATAGAAAAGCTTGTAGATCGTATCTATGAGAAAATGAAGGCGGAAGGGGCGCAGCCAAACGAAGGCGGACCAGAGATGCCAAATCAGCAAATGCCATCAGAGCGCCCGATGATGCCAAATCAGCAAACACCGTCAGAGCGCCCGATGATGCCAAATCAGCAAATACCGTCAGAGCGCCCAATGATGCCAAATCAGCAAACACCGTCAGAGCGCCCGATGATGCCGAATCAGCAAACACCGTCAGAGCGCCCAATGATGCCGAATCTGCAAATGCCATCAGAGCGCCCAATGATGCCGATGACACCAGGGCAGCCAATGACACCGGGACAGTCGGTGACGCCCCAGATGCCAATCCCTGAGGGAGCAACAGGAGGCACACTTCAGATGGAATCTGTAGACTATGGGTGGTTCACACCGCCAGAAGGACAAATTCCGCCAGGACAGCTACAAGCGCAGCAGGTGAGAGTTATGCCGCCTCCTAGAAGACCAGGACCGGGGATGCCACCACCACCGCCAGGAAGACCAGGATATCCTTTGCCACCGGGGCCATGGGTAAGACCAGGGCAGAACGATTGGATGAGAGGATTGATTGGCGTTTTATTAAGTGATGAGATGTATCGCAGAAGATGCAGGAATCGTAGATGTCGTCGCTGGTGGTAGAAATGGAACCAAAATAACAGGAGAAAACTTTTTCAAATCAAAATAACGGTTGCACATTTGAAAAAAACTATCTACAATATAGCTATCGCGCTTAGCGATAGCTATATTTCTGAGGTGAAGAATGAAGAAGACATGGATAAAGCCAGTGGTATTGGGCGTAATATTTATTGGCGCTTTGATTACGTTTAGTATCGTTACAAATAAAAATAATAAAGACCTTACTACGAAGATGGCAGAGGCTACCTTGCCAGTTATGCAATTCTATGATGGGGATATTGCAATAAATGAATTGCATGGATACGTTCAGGAGATGGATACAGCTTCCATGAGGGATAGTATACTTCCTGTTGGAAAAGATAGGATGCTGAATCTTTCAATGTCGACCTATGGAGCTTCCATTGACACGATATCTTATGAAATCCGTAGCATGGATGGAGAGCGTCTTGTTGCGGATGGCAGGATAGAAGATTTTACGAAGAGCGGGCAAGTGCTTACAGCCAAGGTGCAATTGCAGAATATTCTAAATGAAGATGAAGAATATACTGTGACCTTCACGGTGAATGAAGCGGATGCTCCAATCTATTACTATACAAGAATTATGCAGACTACAGATTTGTATACAGATGAATGTCTGAAATTTGCAGTGGATTTTCACAATAAGACATTTGAAGACAATACAGACAATTATTTCTTGAATTATATTGAGGCTCAAACTGGAGATTCCACAAACTTAAGCTATGTGAATCTGAATTCCTCAATTAAGCAGCTTCGTTGGGCAAACTTTGATGGAAAGCCAGCTTCGGATTTGGATATTTCCTTCAAAGAGATCAATGATTACTATAATGTTGTGATTATTAAGTATGTATTATCATCAGTGAGCGACTCAGGGGAGAATGAATACTACAATGTAGAAGAATATTTCCGCCTGCGTCAGACAGATGCGCAGATGTATGTGCTGAATTACGAGAGAACCATGAATCAAATATTCCGTGGGGAGAATGATTTTATCTATGACAAAGATAAAATACAGCTAGGTATTCGCGAAAACGATGTGGAATATGAGACGAGCGAGGCCGGCGACACTGTTGCGTTTGTACAGAATGGTGCTCTTTGGAGCTATGATGTGAATAATCATGTGCTGTCTCAGGTGTTCAACTATCGCGGAGCAGAGGGTGTGGATGAACGAGAGAATTATGACCAGCATGACATTAAAATAGTACGAATTGATGAAGCGGGAAGTGTAGACTTTATTGTATATGGATACATGAATCGTGGTAATCATGAAGGTGAAGTAGGACTTGGGGTATATCATTACGATGGATTAGCTCATACCGTGGAGGAAGAAGCCTTTATTCCAAGTATACATTCTTATCAGATTGTGAAAGCAGAGATGGGACAACTGATGTATGAGAATGATCAGAGTCAGATATTCCTAATGTTAGAAGGTACGGTGTATCAGATTAATCTGGATGACCTTTCTGTAGAGACGAAAATTTCAGGCTTAAAAGATGGCGAATATTCAATTTCCGGAACGAATCGCTATCTTGCATGGGTAGATCAGGAAAGCCAGTATTCCAGCCAGAAAATCCATTTGATGGATTTGAAGACGGGAAAATCGCAGGATATTCAAGAAAATGAAGGGGAATATGTGAAGCCGCTCGGATTTATTGATGAGGACTTTATTTATGGAATTGCAAATGCCACAGAGGTATTTGTAGATGCAGCTGGTAACACAGCTTTCCCTATGAAAATGCTAAAGATAATGGATACTTCTGAGGGAAGCAATGAAATATTGAAAGAATATACACCAGCATCTAATTATATTGGCGATATTCAGGTGGAGAATTATACAATTACTGTGAATCTTATTGCGAATTCGAATGGACAATATATAGCAGCTGGAACGGATGCGATTATGAACCGGGAAGCGGATACAAATACAACAGCTTCTATTGTGACTTCTGTGGGGGATATAAGACAGACAGAGGTTCAGATTCAGTTAAAGGAGGAGCCTGATACTTCAAAGGTTCGTATGATAACACCGAAAGAGGTAATGAATGAGAAGAATCCGTTAGTGAATCTGGAATTGCAGCAGAATGCAGAACGTTATTATGTCTATGCAAGAGGAGAAGTCACATTGGCAACAGATAGCATTTCAGAAGCGATTCTGAAGGCAAACACGGATCTTGGCATGGTGCTAGGCAATAAGCAGCAGTATGTCTGGATGAGAGCGAGAAAGAATTATCAATCTGCATTTTCTGATATTGCACCTTCTGAATTTGACAGCAATGCAAATAGCATTGTAAAATGTATCAGTGCAATGTTGGTCCGTGAGGGCAATGGAATCAGTGTTAGTGACTTGATTACGCAGGGCTATACTCCGAAACAGGTATTGGAAAACACCTTAAGGGATGCAACGATATTGGATCTGACTGGATGTACATCCGATGAGATTATCTATTATGTCAGCTGCCAGAAGCCGGTGTTTGCGATGACAAGCAGCAATAGTGCGGTGCTGGTAACCGGATATTCCGCACAGAATATTTCTTACTACGATCCAGATTCAAGAAGTACGAAGGTGATTAGTACAGATGATGCAAAGGCATTATTTGCAAACGCAGGAAATATTTTCTTTACGTATATTGAAAAATAGAATAAACAGATGAATGGCAAAGACGCCTAGGGACAAGTAATACTTGTGCTCTAGGCGTCTTTTGGCAAAAACATTGGAATGCTTGGCATAAAAAATCAAGAACTATCATAAGCTAGATGAATAATAGTGTTGACAGGGTATGCCTTCATTGTATAAAATGGATGAAACTTTAATACGTTAATAGAATGATTAGAAAAAGGGCGAGGAGTGATAAGATGGAACAATTTACGCAAAAGCTATCAGAAGTACTTACGATAATTGATGATTTTGTCTGGGGACCAGTGATGCTGGTACTGTTAGTGGGAACAGGAATATTTTTGACATTTCGTCTTCAGTTCCGAACATGGAGGAATCTTGGGTATGCAATCCATTCTACCTTTCGGAGAGATTCAAGAAAAGCAGTACGAGGGGAAGGTGATATCTCTCCATTTTCAGCATTAACGACAGCACTGGCAGCTACCATAGGGACAGGAAATATTGTGGGGGTTGCCACAGCTATGGTATCCGGTGGACCAGGTGCATTGGTGTGGATGTGGATCTCAGCAGCATTTGGTTTATCATCCAAATTCAGTGAATGTATGCTTTCTATTAAGTACCGTGAAGTGAATGAAAAGGGAGAGATGTCTGGTGGACCGATGTACACGATGAAAAATGCGTTTCGCCACAAAAAGCTTGGTGCAGCAATGGGATGGATCTTTGCATTGTTCGCAGTGGTTGCTTCATTTGGAATCGGTAATCTGACACAGGCAAATTCTATTTCAGAAGCCATGAATACAACCTTTGGTTTTTCCCAATCCGTGATAGGCGTGGTATTGACAATCCTTGCACTTATGATTATTGTTGGTGGAATTCAGAGTATATCCAAAGTGTCGTCTGTTGTAGTACCGCTCATGGCCGTGTTCTATGTAATTGCAGGCTTGATTGTAATTATCATAAATTATAGAAATATTCCGGCAGGTGTTCAGATGATTTTCTCCATGGCTTTTTCTGTAAAAGCAGTAGGTGGCGGCTTATGTGGAAGTATTACAGCAGCCATGATGAATGCGCTTCATTATGGAGTAGCAAGAGGAGTGTTCTCCAACGAAGCAGGTATGGGGTCGGCAGCAATTACAGCGGCAGCAGCAACCACGGACAGCCATGTACGTCAGGGATACATTAATATGACAGGAACGTTTTGGGATACGATTGTAGTGTGTACCATTACTGGATTATGTATTGCTTCCTCTGGGAAGCTGGGTATGGTAGGAGCAGATGGTAAATACATACAGGGAGCGGCATTGACAATCGAAGCGTTCCGCTCTGGACTTGGTGAGACGGGGGCATGGCTTGTAACCATTGGAATCGCACTCTTTGCATTTTCCACCATACTTGGCTGGGAATATCACGGAGAGAAGGCGTTCGAGTACCTCTTTGGTACACATAAATACAATATGGTTTATCGTATTATTTTCTCCTTGATTGTGTATGTTGGAGCTACCACAACTTTGAAAATCGCATGGAGCTTTTCGGACATTGCCAATGCGCTGATGGCAATTCCGAATCTGATATGTCTGTTGGCTTTGAGTGGAACAATTGCCAAGGATGTAGAAGAGTTCCAGAGTGTCATTGAAAAGGAAAAGGAGGAGAGAAAGCTTAAACGATTTCGGTGACGTCAAGCGAATTCCGCGGTTTTTAGGCGTTTTTTGCCTGCAAATTGCTTTTGGTGAAATGGTACCAAAAACCGTTGTTAATTTGTACAATAAAGAATAGAGTTTAAATCTTCCTTAGTTAAGAATTAACAAGATTCCATTTAGGTTATTGCAAAAGAAATTTAAATGAGCTATATTTTTCATAACCTAGTATGAGGACAAAAAGAAGAGGAGAACATATGAGTAAGAAGAAAGTTGTAGTCTCTGATGTTTCAAAAGGACATGATAATCCAATCGCGGAATTAGTTCAGGTTGCTTGTCAGTTTGATAGTAATATTATTCTTGAAAGTGATAACCGTAAGATCAATGCGAAGAGCATCATGGGAATTATGGCATTTAACCCTTCTGAGGGAATGGCAATTGATATTGTCACAGAAGGAGAGGATGAGCAAGAAGCATTAGTTGCAATTGAAAAGTTTTTAGTTTGTGAATAGTTTGTGAATGGGTTGTGTATGTTAACGAGGAGGAATCGTCATGCAGAAGAAAGATCTAAAAGCTACTGTTAAAGCAGCAGAAGTTAAAGTCACAGAGAAAGCAGAAACAAAGGTAAACGAAGTAAAAGCCGCTGCAAAGGAAGTATCAAAGGCTGCTGAGAAGAAAGCCGTGGAAGCTAAAAAAGCGGTTGAAGTAAAAGCTGAAGAAACAAAGAAGGCTGCCGAGAAAAAAGCGGATGAGACCAAGAAGGCTGTAGTAGCAAAAGCAGATGAGACGAAGAAGGCCGTGGAAGCTAAAACAGTTGAAACGAAGAAGGTTGTGGAAGCGAAAGCAGCTGAGACGAAGAAAGCTGTGAAGACAGCTACCAAGAAGACCGTAGCAAAAGCCGCAGCGAAAGCAGTTACCGTTAAGACAGACATGATTGTACAGTACCAGAACAATGAAGTAGATGTAGCGAAGGTAGAAGAGAAAGTAAAAGCTCAGTTCATCGCAGAAGGACATAAAGCAAGTACTATTAAGAAGATTAGTATTTATGTAAAGCCAGAAGAGTATTCTGCATATTATGTGATTAACGACAAGTTCTCTGGACGTGTTGATTTGTTCTAACTACATATGTAAAACATAAATATCCCGGGATGTGTTCGGGGATGGTTCAATAATAAAAGCCATATGAGTCGAAAGATTCATATGGCTTTTTGTTGTATAGCAGT
>CAZTGP010000043.1:0-21555 GCA_964613325.1 uncultured Roseburia sp.
TTCAAATATGTGCTATTCAAATATGTGCTATTCAAATATGTGCTATTCAAATATGTGCTATTTAAATATGTGTTGTTTAAATAGGTTTGTTAAAGAACTATTTAGTTGTCTGATGCCTCGTCTTCAGTCATGGCATATACCTGACGTTTTCTAGCCATTTCATCGCTTTCAAGATATTCGTCATAAGAAGAAATCTTATCGATCATGCTTCCGTCTGGAAGGAATTCAATGATACGATTTGCAGTGGTCTGTACCACCTGGTGATCTCGGCAAGAGAAGAGGATAACACCAGAGAATTTGGTCATTCCGTTATTCAATGCAGTGATAGATTCCATATCTAAGTGATCAGTAGGTTCATCAAAGATTAATACATTCGCACCAAGAATCATCATACGGGAGAGAAGTACTCGAACTTTCTCACCACCGGAGAGAACACGCATTTTTTTCACACCATCTTCACCGGCAAATAACATACGGCCAAGGAAGCCACGTACGTAAGTAGCGTCTTTAATTTCGGAGAAAGTGGTGAGCCAATCAACGATTAAATCATCGGTATCAAAGATCTGAGTATTGTCTTTTGGGAAGTAGGCCTGGCTGGTTGTAACTCCCCACTTATAGGTACCTTCATCTGGTTCCATCTCACCAGTGAGAATCTTGAACAAGGTTGTCTTGGCTAATTCGTTGCCACCAACAAAACCGATTTTATCTTCACGGCCAACGATAAAGGAGATGTTATCTAATACCTTTACACCATCGATGGTTTTAGAGATGCCTTCAACAGTAAGAACCTCATTACCGATTTCACGATTTGGGCGGAAGTCGATATATGGGTATTTACGACTGGAAGGGCGAATTTCGTCAAGCTCGATTTTCTCAAGAGCTTTCTTTCTGGAAGTAGCCTGTTTGGATTTGGAAGCGTTTGCAGAGAAACGACGAACGAATTCCTGTAATTCTTTGATTTTTTCTTCCTTTTTCTTATTGGCTTCTTTCATCTGACGGATAACTAACTGACTGGATTCATACCAGAAGTCATAGTTACCGGCATAGAGCTGAATTTTACCATAGTCCATATCTGCCGTATGCGTACATACTTTGTTTAAAAAGTAACGGTCATGGGATACAACAATAACGGTATTCTCGAAGTTGATTAAGAATTCCTCTAACCATGCGATGGCATCTAAGTCCAAATGGTTGGTAGGCTCATCGAGAAGAAGAATGTCTGGATTACCAAACAGGGCCTGGGCAAGAAGAACCTTTACTTTGGTGGCACCAGGCATATCTCCCATGAGTGTGTAATGATCCTCAGTTGGAATTCCAAGACCATTTAAGAGGGTAGCGGCATCGGATTCAGCATTCCAGCCATCCATATCTGCAAACTCGCCTTCTAATTCACTGGCGCGAATACCATCTTCGTCAGAAAAATCCTCTTTCATATAGATGGCATCTTTTTCTTTCATAATCTCGTAGAGGCGTTTGTTTCCCATGATGACCGTATCTAATACAGTAAATTCATCGTATTTGAAGTGATCCTGCTGAAGGAAAGATAGACGCTGACCTGGAGTGATGACGATGTCTCCACTTGTTGGTTCCAGCTGACCGGATAAGATTTTTAAGAATGTAGACTTGCCGGCTCCATTGGCGCCGATTAAGCCATAGCAGTTCCCTTCAGTGAATTTGATGTTGACTTCTTCAAAGAGAGCTTTTTTGCCAAGACGTAATGTAATATTATTTGCACTAATCATTTGACTAACCTTTCTATATTATATATTGCTTCATTGTTTTTATAGGAATCGTTTACTATTGTACAGTAAAATTCGTATTTTGCAAGTGAAAGGTTTGAACTTTGTACTAAAATTTGAACAGAAAATAGCAGGTTCGTCGCTTTACATGGTGTTGACAAAATGTTAAAATGTTATCAATAAGCAAAATATGCCTTGACGTATTTTGTTATATTTAAGGAGGAAAAACAATGGCAAGACAAAAACAATCCATGGATGGAAATACCGCTGCCGCTCACGTAGCTTATGCCTACACTGAAGTTGCTGGTATTTATCCAATCACACCATCTAGCCCAATGGCTGATTCAGTAGATCAGTGGTCAGCAGCTGGACAGAAAAACATCTTTGGCAATACTGTTAAAGTAGTAGAGATGGAATCTGAAGCTGGTGCTGCAGGAACTGTTCACGGTTCATTAGCAGCAGGTGCACTTACAACAACATTTACCGCTTCTCAGGGTCTTCTTCTGATGATCCCTAATATGTATAAAATCGCTGGAGAGCAGTTACCATGCGTATTCGATGTATCCGCACGTACTGTATCTTCACACTCACTGAACATCTTCGGTGACCACAGCGACGTATATGCTTGTCGTCAGACAGGTTTCGCTATGTTATGCGAGACAAACCCACAGGAAATCATGGACTTAAGCCCAGTTGCTCATTTAGCAGCACTTGAAGGAAAAGTTCCATTCATCAACTTCTTTGATGGTTTCCGTACATCTCATGAGATCCAGAAGATCGAAAAATGGGATTACGCAGATTTAAAAGAAATGTGTCCAATGGATGCTGTAGAAGCATTCCGTGCACATGCTCTTAATCCAGAACATCCAGCAGCTCGTGGATCTCACGAGAATGGTGATGTATTCTTCCAGCATCGTGAAGCTTGTAACACAGCTTACAATGAATTACCAGCAGTTGTTGAAAAATACATGGACAAAGTTAATGCAAAATTAGGCACTAACTATGGATTATTCAACTATTACGGAGCACCAGATGCAGATCGTGTTATCGTTGCTATGGGTTCTATCAATGACGTTGCTGAAGAAGTAATTGATTACTTAGCAGCAAAAGGAGAGAAAGTCGGATTAATCAAAGTTCGTCTGTATCGTCCTTGGTCTCCAGAAGCTTTACTTAAAGTTATTCCTAAGACCGTTAAGAAAATCGCTGTATTAGACAGAACAAAAGAGCCAGGATCACTCGGCGAGCCATTATACCTTGACGTTGCAACTACACTTCGTGAAGCTGGAATGAACGACATCGTATTAGTAGGTGGACGTTACGGATTAGGTTCTAAAGATACTCCTCCATCATCTGTTTTCGCTGTATATACAGAGTTAACAAAAGATGCTCCTAAGAATCGTTTCACATTAGGAATCACAGATGATGTTACTAACTTAAGCTTACCAGAAGTAAAACCAGCTCCTATTACATCTGCACCTGGAACAAAAGAGTGCAAATTCTGGGGACTTGGTGGAGATGGTACTGTAGGTGCTAATAAGAACTCTACAAAGATTATTGGTGACCACACAGATAAATACATCCAGGCATACTTCCAGTATGATTCAAAGAAAACAGGTGGTGTTACAATTTCCCACTTACGTTTCGGCGATAACCCAATTAAGAGCCCATATTACATCAATCAGGCAGACTTCGTAGCTTGCCACAACCCATCATATGTAATCAATGGTTACAAGATGGTACAGGATGTAAAACCAGGCGGAGTATTCATGATCAACTGCCAGTGGTCTGACGAAGAGTTAGATCAGCATATGCCAGCTGAATCTAAGAAATACATTGCTGATAACAACATTCAGCTTTACACCATCAACGCTATCGATAAAGCTATCGAAATCGGAATGGGTAAACGTACAAACACAATCCTTCAGTCTGCATTCTTCAAACTTGCTGATGTAATGCCTATCGATGATGCAATCGAATTCATGAAAGCAGCAGCTAAGAAGTCTTACAGCAAAAAAGGTGATGCTGTTGTAGAAATGAACTACAAAGCAATCGATTGTGGTGTTGACGCTATACATAAAGTTGAAGTTCCAGCTTCATGGAAGAACCCAGCTCCAGACGCTCCAGCAAAAGAATTAACTGGTCGTCCAGAAGTTGTTAAGATGGTAAAAGAACTCTTAGAGCCAATCTCTAAGATGGATGGTGATAGCCTTCCAGTATCTGCATTCATGGGTAACCCTGATGGACAGTACGAAACAGGCGCATCTGCATATGAGAAACGTGGTACAGCAGTTATGGTTCCAGAATGGAATGCTGATGCATGTATCCAGTGTAACAGCTGTGCATTCGTATGTTCTCATGCAACAATTCGTCCATTCTTATTAACAGATGACGAAGTAAAAGCAGCTCCTTCTAACATGAAAGTTGCTGATACAAAACCTAAGGCTGGCGAGTTCAAATACACAATGAGTGTATCTCCACTTGACTGTATGGGATGTGGTGAGTGTATCACTGTATGTCCTAAAGCAGCTGATGGCGCTATTAAGATGGTTCCACAGGAATCTCAGGCAGCAGAGCAGCCAGTATTTGATTACTTAGTAGCTAACGTAAGCAAGAAAGATTCAGGTCTTGCTGATACAACTCCTAAGGGATCACAGTTCAACCAGCCATTGCTTGAGTTCTCAGGATCATGTGCAGGATGTGCTGAAACATCTTACGCTAGATTAGTAACTCAGTTATTCGGTGAGCAGATGTACATCTCTAATGCAACAGGATGTTCTTCTATCTGGGGTAACCCAGCAGCTACTTCACCATACACAGTAAACAAAGACTCTAAGAAGGGTCCAGCTTGGTCTAACTCATTATTCGAGGATAATGCTGAGCACGGTTTAGGAATGTATGTTGGACAGAAATACCTTCGTGAAATGGCTATTGAATCTGCAAAAGCTTGCGCTGAATCAGACAAAGCATCTGCAGAATTAAAAGCAGCATTCGAAGCATTTGATGCTACTAAGAATGATACAAAAGCAAATACTCCTGCAGCTGAGAAATTATTAGCAGAGTTAGAGAAAGCAGCAGCAGCTGGATGTCCAGATGCGAAAGCAGCTCTTGATAAAAAAGATTACCTTTCAAAGAAATCTGTATGGATCTTTGGTGGTGATGGATGGGCATATGATATCGGCTTCGGCGGATTAGATCATGTACTTGCATCTGGTGAGAATGTAAACGTTATGGTATTCGATACAGAAATGTACTCTAATACAGGTGGACAGGCATCAAAAGCTTCTAACATCGGTGAAGTATGTCAGTTCGCTGCAGCTGGTAAAGAAATCGGCAAGAAATCTCTTGCAGAGATCGCTATGAGCTATGGCTATGTATATGTAGCACAGATCGCTCTTGGTGCTAACCCAGCACAGGCTGTTAAAGCTATTGCAGAAGCAGAAGCTTACAACGGACCTTCATTAATCATTGGTTATGCTCCATGCGAACTTCACGGTATCGCTAAGGGTGGAATGAACCATTGTCAGGATGAGATGAAGAAAGCAGTTAACGCAGGTTACTGGAACCTCTTCTCATTCAACCCTACATTAAAAGCAGAAGGAAAGAACCCATTCACTCTTACAAGCAAACCAGGTGATGGTTCTTACCAGGATTTCTTAAATAACGAAGCACGTTACACTCGTCTTGTAAAACCTTTCCCAGAAAGAGCTGAGAAACTGTTTAAAGAGTCAGAGGAAGCTGCAAAAGCTCGTTATGAACATCTGTTAAAACTTGTAGAACTCTACAAATAAATTGATTCACTTGGCAAGCATTCACTTACCATAGAGGATTATACAAAACTGCTGTACCGGTTAAGTTGGCTGGTACAGCAGTTTTTTTATTCAACATAGCGTACAAAATGAGTGCCAGTGGAATTCATTTTCGTTCACCATAGCGTACAAAATGAGTGCCAGTGGCACTCATTTTCGTTGGAACGGTTGAATCTTTCTCGTTTACAAAAATACTGTGAAATGATACAATACCTTCATACGAGTATATCCTTAAGAGGAAAGGGAATGTAATCACCTTAGGATAAGACTACATTGTTCCATGGGGAGGAATGTTATGGCTGGTCTGTTCACCAAGCTTAGAAAAGGTTCATTGAATCTTTTCGCACATGCAGGACAACTTCCAACGCGGTTGCCTGAGAATAACCACCGACAAAATAAGTGTGAAAGGACGCACAGGAAATTGGAAAATAATGATTATTTATTAACCCAGATTGATGAATTCCGTGAGAAAGCTCAGCAGTTGCAGACATTGTTACAGACGAAGGAGTCAAAGGTGAAAGAATTGCAGAGCATCGTAGATGAGAAGGAGGATAAGGCAGAAGAACTTCAGCAGATTCTTGAAGAACGTCAGGAAAAGGCAGATGGAATTGAAGCAGAGGTCGGACGTCATATTGATCATTTGATGGAGCAGGTATCCCAGAAGATGGATGAGCTTCAGACTACGATGAATCGTCAGATGGAAGACGGCAGAAAGCTGAACAACGAACAAGCAGATAACTTGCGTGACAGCATCGAGAAGGCAAATGAAAGCGAGAATGCACGCACAGAACAGCTGATAAGTGCTTTATCCAGTGTGAATGAACAGCTAGAGGGATTAAAAGCTGAATTATCAGAGAAGATACATAATGAAAATGTAAAATGCTATCGTAATATTCAGGATTTGTTCAAAGGATTTGAGGATCAGATTGAGAAGATCGAGACAGTAGATCAGAACGTGAAATCTGTTCGTGGATTTAATAAATTCCTTACATGGATTTCAGTGATTAACTTCCTGACATTAGTAGGATTTATTTTATATTCGGTAGGTGTATTTAACTTTATCTAAATGATAGATGATTATTCGGGTGATAAATTGGGGAATCTTTTTAGGGGAAAAGTAAGACTACATTTTTTGCAGGAGATTTCAATGGAGAAAAAGAAGATTTGGGTTGTTGGACATAAGCATCCGGACACGGATTCCATATGTGCAGCAATCGCATATGCCAATTTAAAGAATAAAATAGAAGAAAAAGAATCAATGACACAGAATGTGTCAAATGATAATCATAGGTTGAATGAATATGTTCCAAAACGTGCAGGAAGTATTAATCCAGAGACTGCATATGTGTTGGAACGTTTTCACGTTGTGGAACCGAAATTGGTGACTGATGCGGGTACGCAGATTAAAGATATTTCTATCCGCAAGACAGAAGGCGTGAGCAGCCACATTTCCATGAAAAAAGCATGGGAGATGATGAAAATCTTACGGGTGGTTACACTACCTGTAATTAACAGCAGAAATAAATTAGAAGGTCTTATTGTTACAGGCGATATTGCAAAGTCCTACATGGATGTGTACGATAATTCGATTCTTTCTACAGCGAGAACACAGTATAAGAATATTGTGGAGACACTTGGCGGTAAGATCGTGACAGGAAATGAGCATGGCTATTTTATCCGTGGAAAAGTAGTAATTGGTGCAGGCACGGCAGAGGTTATTACAAACAGTGTCGAAAATGATGATCTTGTCATTATTGGTGATCGTGAGGAATCGCAGCTGTTATCCATTGCATCTAACTGCAGCTGCATGATTATTACCAATGGCTTTGAAGTAAGCCAGGAAGTAATTGCGGCAGCGGAACAACGTGAAGTAGTAATTATTAGTACGCCATATGATACATTTACAGCAGCCCGCCTGATTAATCAGAGTATGCCAATTAAATATTTCATGACCAAGAACGATATTATTAATTTTGATCAGGACGACTATGTATCTGATGTTCGCGAGGCGATGTCTAAGATCCGTCATCGCGATTTCCCTGTGGTTGATGAGAATCAGAATTATGTGGGAATGGTATCGCGCCGTAATTTGATGAGTACTCAGAAAAAGCAGCTTATTTTGGTGGACCATAATGAAAAATCCCAGGCATTATCGAATATTGATGAAGCAGAAGTGTTGGAAATAATTGATCATCATCGTCTTGGAAGTCTTGAGACAATGGCACCTGTATTTTTCCGCAACCAGCCACTGGGCTGTACTTCGACTATTATTTATCAGATGTATATGGAAAAAGGCATAGAGATTGAACCTACAATCGCAGGAATTCTATTATCAGCCATTTTATCAGATACACTGATGTTTCGATCTCCAACCTGCACCGAAGTGGACAAGGATGCGGCAAAGAAGCTCGCAGAGATAGCAAAGGTAGAAATCGAAGAACTTGCATTGAAGATGTTTGAGGCAGGAAGCGATTTTGACAATAAAACCGAAGATGAAATCTTGAATCAGGACTTTAAGATTTTCCGTTCTGGAAATGTATCCTTTGGAGTGGCACAGGTAAGTGCAATGAGTAGAGTGGAGCTGGATAAGGTTCAGAAACGATTAGAGCCAATGCTTGAACAGACACTTGGAGAAAAGAAGATAGATATGATATTTGTTATGCTGACAGATATTCTGCAGGAATCTTCCTACTTGATCTATCAAGGAGAGGATGCCAAAAAAATTGCAGAGAATGCATATCAATGCAAGGCTTCAGAAGATGGACTTGAGTTAAAAGGTGTGGTATCACGAAAGAAGCAGCTGATTCCAAATCTTATGAATGCAATCGCAGAGAGCTAGTATGATTTATTCTATTTACCATGGCGAACAAAAGAAAAGGAATGCAATTGAATTATTGCAAGTGGATAACACATAAATAAACGGAGCTGATTGGCATATCGGCTCCGTTTTTGACCCTATGACAATCACACGTAAACGTGTGATGTCTGTGTTGCCAAGCATCCGAAGAAGCTGCAAGTGGCAGGTTCTTTCGGCAGATTGGTGAATAAATTTACATCACTGCGGAGTCAGTGTCAGGAGCTGCTCTCTTGGATTACTGCCAAAGCTTTTCTTATATGCTCTGGAAAATGTAGAGTAGTTCTTAAATCCGCATTCGTAGCAGGCAGCAGTAATGGGCATGCCACCGGCAATGAGATCCTTAGCCAGCAGGAGACGCTTGGTTGTCAGGTAATTTCCAATGGTATAGCCCGTCTCTTCCTTGAAGGAGTGCATGAGGTAATAGCGGCTCAAATAGAAGGTATCTGAGAGAAAATCAATATTGATATCTTCTGTAAGATGCTCATTCAGATAATCAATGATGGTAAGTATTTTCTGATTGGAAGCACTGTTGGTAATGTATTCGATACCATTGTGGAGAGCAGCGCGATTCAAATGAACCATAAATTCTAGAAAAAGAATATTGTGATAGAGCTCATTGGCATATTCAGCCTCGTGGAAGGAATGTTCCAATTCCCGTGAAATCAAGCCTATTTTACTGGTGTTAAAGGTGTGAACGCGCAGAACATGAGACTGATTCTCGTGCGCCCGTTTAAAGCAAAGACTTAAATCGTTGTTCTCTTCCTGGTAATCCCCGAGATAGTCACGGGAGATATAGATGATGATTCGCTCATAAGGTGTTTTATCATGAATGATTGGACGATGGACTTCGCCTGCATTGACAAAGACAATGTCATTTGGCTTTAAGTCATAGGTGCGACCCTCGATACAGTAAGAAATGTTACCGCTGAGGCAAATCAATATTTTATGGAAATCATGAAAATGAAAATCAACTTCTGGCATGTTGGAGTCCAGAAGGTGGAAAATCTTAAAATTATCGGTTAAATAACCAGTTTTCTCATACTTATGCATAATGCCTCCCGACATGGAATATCGTCTTTTCTTTATCATAAAACGAAAGAACACAATTTGCAATATTTTTAGCACTTACCTTGTATTTTGATACAAAAAGTGCCGGTTATAATAGAAAGAGTAAAGAGTTGAAGTAAAACAAGAGAAATGGAACAAATGAAGTAAAATAAGTAAATAGAGCAAGCGAATTATAACAAAAGAAAATAGAACAAAAGAAATAGGGCAAGAGAATTATAATAAGTGAAATAGAACGAGAGAATTATAATAAAAAATATAGAACAAAAGAATTATAATAAGAGCTATAGAATAAGAGGTACAAGAAAGGATTAGGTGATATTTTGAAGTTTACAAAGATGCATGGATGTGGAAATGATTATGTTTATGTGAATTTATTTGAAGAGAAGATAGATGACCCAGCAAAGGTTTCGATATATGTAAGCGACCGTCATTTTGGAATTGGTTCCGATGGACTCATCACAATTGGACCGTCCGATTGTGCGGATTTTCGCATGAGAATCTATAATGCAGACGGCTCAGAAGCAGAGATGTGCGGAAATGGGATTCGATGTGTTGCAAAATATGTGTACGACCACAAACTGACAGAACAGACGACAATCACCATCGAGACTGGGGCGGGTGTAAAGACACTGCAGCTTACGGTGAAAGACGACAAAGTGGATAGTGTTCGCGTGGATATGGGAGAGCCAATCTTAAAACCAGCAGATATTCCAGTGATTGCTGAGGGAGACCGTGTAGTGGCAGAGCCAATTATGGTAGATGGCAAGGAATGGCGTATGACCTGCGTGTCTATGGGCAATCCACATGCAGTTGTATTTGTAGAGAATCTGGCAGATTTTGAAATTGAGAAAATCGGACCAATGTTTGAGAAACATGAGCGTTTTCCAAAGCGCACCAACACAGAATTCTGTGAATTAATCTCAAGAGAAGAAGTATCCATGCGCGTGTGGGAGCGTGGATCAGATGAGACATGGGCTTGTGGAACAGGCACCTGTGCAACAGTTATGGCATGTATTTTGAATGGTTTTACAGAAAAGAAAGTATTGGTTCATTTGCGTGGCGGCGATCTCACAATTGAATATGATAAAGAAAGCAATCATATTTTCATGACAGGTCCTGCAACAGAAGTGTTCCAGGGAGAAATTGCTTTATAATCAACTATTTAAGAGTAAAAGAGAGAAGAGGAAGAATTATGCAGATTGCAAAATTGCTTGAGAAATTAGATTATACATTACTTTCCGGTTCCATAGATACTGAGATCACCACATTGGTTTATGATTCAAGAAAAGTGGTGGAAGGCTCTGTATTTGTGTGTATTTCTGGTACGGTACGAGACGCACATGATTTTATCCCAGATGTAGTGGGAAAAGGCGCAGTGGCGGTAATCGTGGAGAAGAACGTGGCGATTCCGGAGGGTGTTACCATTGTAAAGGTAGAGAATTCTCGTGAAGCACTTGCGTATATGGCAGCTGCATATTTTGATTACCCAGCAGAGAAGCTGAAAACAGTAGGAATTACAGGAACAAAGGGCAAGACAACAACAACCTATATGGTGAAGTCTATCTTAGATTCCGCTGGTATTAAAACTGGTCTTATTGGCACAATCGAGACAATCATCGGTGAGAAGAGAATCCCTTCTGCCAATACCACTCCAGAATCCTATATTGTCCAGGAATATTTCTATGAGATGGTGGAGGCTGGACTGGACGCTGTAGTTATGGAAGTGTCTTCTCAGGCTCTTATGCTGCACCGAGTATCGGGATTCACATTTGATGTGGGGGTATTTACGAATCTTGAGCCAGATCATATCGGAGAAAATGAACACAAAGATTTTGAAGACTATATGCATTGCAAGAGCTTGTTGTTCCAGCAGTGCCGCCTTGGCATTTTCAACGGAGACAGTGAACATGTGGAGGGAATCTTAAAGGGGCATACCTGTGAGGTACAGACCTATGGTTATGGAGATGGGAATGATCTTCGGGCTGAAAATGTAGAACTCAAGACAGAGCACGGTGCCCTGGGCGTCTGCTACCATGTTGGAGGGCTTATGAATTTTGACGTGGAAGTAAATGTACCAGGAAGCTTCAGCGTATACAATTCTCTGACTGCAATTGCAATCTGCAATTATTTTGGAGTAGAAGTAGATAAAATTAAAGAGGCAATGCTTCATGTCAGTGTAAAAGGAAGAATCGAGATCGTCCCTGTGACAAAACGTTACACATTGATGATCGACTATGCACATAATGCAATGGCTCTGGAAAGCCTTCTTACAACACTTCGTGAGTATGAACCAGGAAGACTAGTATGTTTGTTTGGGTGCGGCGGGAATCGTGCCAAATCCAGAAGATATGAGATGGGTGAAGTGTCCTCTAAGCTTGCGGACTTGACTGTCGTTACTTCCGATAACCCAAGAAACGAAGAACCCATGGATATTATAAATGATATTTTAATTGGCGTGCACAAGGCTAAGGGAGAGTATGTGACAATCCCAGATCGCAAAGAAGCAATTGCCTATTGTATGGAAAACGCACAGGATGGCGATATTATTGTGTTAGCAGGAAAAGGCCACGAGGATTATCAGGAAATCAAGGGTGTGAAACATCATATGGATGAGCGTGAATTAATCGCAGAGATTATCGCAGAGAATCCAAAGCTGAATTTATAAGCTGCAAGGAATAAGAGATATCGTAAATGATTGATATTAGAAAAGGGGAGAGATTCCATGACATTGTTTAAAGGAGCAGGAGTAGCCATGATTACTCCGTTTCATGAAGATAAAAGCGTCAATTACGAAGAATTAGGTCATATGTTAGAGAACCAGATTGCAGGTGGAACAGACGCAATCATCGTATGTGGTACCACAGGGGAACCGGTTACCATGACGAATGAAGAACGGACAGAAGTAATTCGATATACCCTGGAGAAGGTGGCGCACCGCATTCCTGTAATTGCAGGAACAGGAGCCAACTGTACACAGACGGCAATCGAGCTTTCAGTGAAAGCACAGGAGCTTGGGGTGGATGGTTTACTTGTAGTAACTCCATTCTACAACAAGGCGACCCAGAACGGATTATATGAGCATTATAAGGCAATTGCAACAAGTGTGAAGCTTCCAATTATCATGTACAATGTGCCTTCTAGAACAGGATGCAATATTATGCCAGAGACAGCAGCACGTCTGGCTGAAGATTTTGACAATATTGTGGGAATCAAAGAAGCGAGCGGAGATATTTCACAGGTTGCAAGACTTGCACATTTGGTAAAAGGCAAGCTGTCAATCTATTCAGGAAATGATGATCAGGTGATCCCAATTCTTTCCCTTGGGGGAGTGGGCGTAATATCGGTTCTTTCCAATGTTGCGCCAAGAGATACTCACGATATGGTTATGGAGTACCTGAATGGAAATCAGGCTCGGGCACTGGAGCTGCAGCTGAAATACTTGGATCTCATTCATGCACTGTTTTGTGAAGTGAATCCAATACCAGTAAAATGGGCAGCAAATCTCATGGAATATGAGGCAGGAGGTCTTCGACTTCCGCTTACCGAACTGCAGGAAGAGCATAAGGTGTTTTTGGAGACAGAGATGAAAAAAGCAGGAATTATCAAATAGAGTAGGAGACAAGAATATGGGAAAACAGAATTGGAAACCAGGTAACATGTTGAATCCGGTTCCTGCTGTGATGGTAAGTGTGGCAGATAAAGATGGAAATACGAATATTATAACAGTGGCATGGGTAGGTACTGTGTGTACGAACCCACCGATGCTATCAATTTCTGTAAGACCAGAGCGCTATTCCTATCATATGATTGAAGAGACACAGGAATTCGTTGTGAATCTGACTACGGATGAACTTGTGAAGGCTTGTGATTACTGTGGTGTTACCAGCGGAAGAGAGGTAGATAAGTTCAAGGAAATGAATCTTACACCGCTTGCTATGCAGCAGGTAAACGCACCTGGAATTGCAGAAAGCCCAGTGAATATCGAATGCAGGGTAGTAGAAACGAAACCCCTCGGAAGCCATACCATGTTCCTCGCAGAAGTGGTTGGAGTGACAATCGATGACTCCCACTTAGATGAAACGGGGCGTTTTCATGTGAATGATGCCGGACTTGTGATGTACTCACATGGAGAGTATTTCTCCCTAGGTGAGAAGCTGGGCAAGTTTGGCTACAGTGTTCAGAAAAAATAAAGAGTGATTTATTTGAGGAGGTTGTCCATGAGATAGGCATAGACCTCCTCATTTTCTTTCTTCCAGTTATTACAGATGGCTTCTGCCTGGTCTTTGGTTTTGACAGACAGGGTGAGATCAATAATGGTATTTCCCTCCGATTTCACCTGACAGCGAACTGCATAATCGTGGTTTGGTGTGCGGTAGTAATCCGCAATCACTGCATTTTCCCGGCGAAGGGTCATCTGATTCTTCTCGAAATATTTGTAAATATCTGCTTCGATTGCTTCTGTGATCTTATCTTTAAAGAAGCCTAAGGTCTCTTTCCCGGCAGCGGTGATGCTGTACTGGGTATTGGAGTGGGTGGATTCTGCATGGATCAGGTCGGTATCCACGAGATCACCAATCACCTGCTGTACACGGAAATAATCGGTGTATTCCAACTCCAGAAAGAAATTCGAAATCTGTGTATTGGTTAATGGAAAACCTGCTTTGTCCAGCATGTTTAATATTGTAAGTTTATATATTGTAAATGGCTCTGCCATAGAAATTCCTCTTTTCTAATAAATATTCTTTATGGAAGAAAGTATTTGCCCTGCCAGGTGTCACGTTCTTCCATTCGCTTGTGAATGGTGTTTAACACACGCTTCTTATCGGTGCTCCACAGAGGGGCAATCAGAAGTGATCTTGGTCCATCTCCAGTGATTCTGTGAATCACCATATCAGGAGGGAGCTGCTCCAGGCAATCAATTACGAAATCACAGTATGCTTCAAGTTCAAAAATCGGAAATGGTGCCACCTCGTACTGTTTTGCCAGTGCGGTGCCTTTTAACACATGCAGTAACTGTAATTTGATTCCGCTTATTCCGCTGTGCGCTAGAAAATGAATAGATTCCATCATATCCAAGCAGCTTTCTCCAGGAAGCCCAAGAATCAGATGTGCAATAACTGGAATGCTGCGTTTGCGAAGGGAAGACACCGCAGATTCAAACTGAGCCAAGGTGGTGTGGGTGTTCATGGCCTGAAGGGTCGTATCGTGTATGGTTTGAAGACCAAGTTCAATCCATACAGGCTTAATGGAATTCAGCTCATCGAGCAGAGAAAGTACTTCTTCACCCAGACAGTCGCTTCGCGTTCCGATGGATAGAGCAACGACTTCTGGATCTGCAATTGCTTCTGTAAAAATGCGGCGAAGATGGTCAATTGGAGCATAGGTATTCGTATAAGCCTGAAAATACGCGATGAACCTGTGACAATCTGTTTTCCTTTGTATTCGGAGTCTTGCTTCTGATAACTGCTCGGAAATCGAAAGCTGTCTGGAGGCAGCAAAATCGCCAGAACCACCGGCGCTGCAGAAAACGCAGCCATTGGACGAAAGTGTACCGTCCCGGTTGGGACATGTCATACCACCGTCCAAAGAGAGGCGGTATACCTTTTCTCCATAGGTTGTCTTTAAAGCATAATTGAGGGAATAATACCGCTTGTCACCCCAAAAGTGAGAAGCGGTATTTTCATGTATTTTTTCCATATAATCGAATCCGTGCTTAGCGGATATGTGACTTCACAGCCTGGCTGACAACCTCAGCAACCCGAGGATCAAAAGCTTCTGGCATGATGAACTCGTCATTTAATTCTTCATCAGATACGAGATGAGCCAGTGCTTCTGCAGCAGCAAGCTTCATTTCTTCGGTAATCTGTGTGGCACGTCCTTCTAATGCACCTTTGAAAATGCCTGGGAATGCGATGACATTGTTTACCTGATTTGGAAAATCACTTCTTCCGGTTCCCACAACTCTTGCACCAGCAGCTCTGGCAACATCTGGCATGATCTCGGGAACTGGGTTAGCCATTGCAAAAAGAATAGAATCCTTATTCATGGAAGCTACCATTTCAGGCTTTACAATATTAGGGGCGGATACACCAACAAAGATATCGGCACCTTTTAAAGCGTCTGCCAATGTACCAGTAGCATTGGAGAGATTCGTCACCTCTGTCATTTTCTTCTGCATCCAGTTCAGGTTTGGATAATCCTTGCCGATGATACCTTCCCGGTCACACATGGTAACATCCTTGAAGCCGTATGTTAAGAGAAGCTTGGTGATAGCAACACCAGCAGAGCCTGCACCGTTTACGACTACTTTACATGCTTCTTTTTTCTTGCCGGTCACACGAAGACCATTGATGATGCCGGCAAGAACAACGATGGCAGTGCCATGCTGGTCATCGTGAAAAACAGGGATATCAAGCATTTCTTTCAAACGTTCTTCAATCTCAAAACATCTAGGAGCGGAGATATCCTCTAGGTTGATGCCTCCGAATCCAGGTGCAATATTTTTAACAGCTGCAATGATTTCTTCTGTATCCTGTGTGTCAAGACAGATTGGAACTGCATTCACGTCTCCAAACTCTTTAAAGAGAACGCATTTTCCTTCCATAACAGGCATTGCTGCATAGGGTCCGATATTGCCGAGGCCGAGGACAGCACTTCCGTCAGATACAACTGCAACAGTATTGGCTTTCCAGGTGTAGGTGTAGGCAGCTTCTTTATCTTCTGCGATGACCTTACAAGGTTCTGCTACTCCAGGGGTATATGCAATAGCCAGGTCTTCGCGACTATTGACTTTAGATTTGGCAATGGTTTCCAGTTTACCATTCCACTCTTTGTGACATTTTAATGCTTTTTCGTTATTGTCCATGGTCGTTCTCCTATTAGTATGATTTCTTATTATGAATGCATTCGTCTGCAATGAAAATATGATACCATTCTTATAAAGACAAATCAAGTAAATTGGGTCTTCTCATTTGTGAGATTTAGGTGTATAATGTATAAGTCGATATAGTTCAAATGTCATTTCAGACAGTTTATCCCATAGCGTTTTAACAGAGAAGACAATGGTTGTTATTAATATAAAAATAGATTTATAGGGGAAATTATATGAGAGAAAAATTAGAAAATCTTCAGGTAGTTGTGTTACGTGACCTCGCAAAATCAAGGGGAATTAAAGGCACATCCACTATGAAGAAAAGCGAACTGGTTGAGTGCCTGCTTGTGGAAGAGAAAAAAGAAAGAGAAGCACGCGCAAAGGAAACGGAAGAAGCAAAGCCAAAAGAAGTAAAACCAAAAGAAGAAACAAAGCAAAAAGAAGAAGCAAAACCAAAAGATGACGTAAAAAGTGTACACAAGAGAACCGAAAGAACCGAACAGCATCCGAAGAGATATGAGACAAACAATCGTGTGGATGCGGTGCGTGATCATGAGACAGAATACGGAACCAAAGAGAGCACAAAGGATTCTTCAAATGATGGAACGAAAGAGAATGAAGAGTCTGGTTCTAAGGAAGAAGCAGCATCGGAAAGTGGACAAAGTGCCAATGGAATCTTAGAGGTAATGCCAGATGGATTTGGATTCATCCGCTGTGAAAATTATCTTCCAGGGGAGAATGATGTCTATGTATCACCTTCACAGATTCGAAGATTCAATTTGAAGACAGGGGATATCGTATGTGGTAACACCCGTGTGAAATCACAGAATGAGAAGTTTTCAGCACTCTTATATGTGAACAGTGTCAATGGATATCATCCTTCCGAAGCACAGAAGAGAGTGAACTTTGAAGATCTGACACCAATCTTCCCAAACAGAAGACTTCGTATGGAACGCCCAGGCAGCAGTGCAGCAATGCGTATTGTGGATTTGATATCCCCAGTTGGAAAAGGTCAAAGAGGAATGATCGTCTCACAGCCGAAAGCAGGTAAGACAACCCTTTTGAAAGAGATTGCCAAATCTGTCACCACCAACAACCCGGAGATGCATCTGATTATTCTTTTAATTGATGAAAGACCAGAGGAAGTAACGGATATTAAAGAAGCCATTGAAGGCAATAATGTAGAGGTTATTTATTCTACCTTTGATGAGACACCAGAACATCACAAACGTGTATCAGAGATGGTAATTGAGCGTGCAAAGCGTCTGGTAGAGCATAAGAAGGATGTCATGATTCTTCTTGATAGTATTACAAGACTTGCAAGAGCGTATAACCTGACAGTTCCACCAAGTGGTAGAACCTTATCCGGTGGTTTGGATCCAGCAGCGCTTCATATGCCAAAGAGATTCTTTGGTGCAGCCCGTAATATGCGCGAAGGAGGAAGCCTTACAATTCTTGCCACTGCACTTGTGGATACCGGAAGCAAAATGGATGACGTTGTATTCGAGGAATTTAAGGGGACTGGTAACATGGAACTTGTTCTGGATCGTAAATTGTCTGAGAAACGTATCTTCCCAGCCATTGATATCGTAAAGTCTGGTACAAGAAGAGAGGATCTTCTTCTGGATGCTGAGGAGCAGGCAGCAGTGGATAACATGCGGAAAGCATTCAACGGAATGCGCACAGATGAGGCAGTTGAGAACATTTTGAATATGTTTGCCCACACGAAAACCAATAGTGAATTTATCACAATGGTGCGGAAAAATAGAATTCTTTAGTTTTTTGCCATTTCACTATTGCATTCAGAAAATTCCTATGCTACAATAAGTAAGCTGTTTATCGGGATGTAAACGGACGTACGTGTCATTTTTCGATACAAATATCATATGCGGATCGGGCATACGGGTATAGAAGAATGAAGCTAACATAAGAAACGATAAGAACATAGAAGAGGTGAAAATCATGAGAGAAGGAATCCATCCAGATTATTATCAGGCAACTGTTACTTGTAACTGTGGAAATACATTTGTTACAGGATCTACTAAGGAAGATATCCACGTAGAAATCTGTTCAAAATGCCATCCATTCTACACTGGACAGCAGAAAGCTAACCAGGCACGTGGACGAATCGAACAGTTCAACAAGAAATACGGTATGAAACAGGATTAATTAGTAGTATAGATAAGGTTGAGGTTGCGAAATCTCAACCTTTTTTATCATGTATAATATTTCTTTCACGAAGATGGAGAATCAGATAATGAGATATTCGGGCGTAGGCGGTCAGGCAGTAATGGAAGGCGTTATGATGAAGAATCAGGAGAAGTACGCCGTCGCTGTTCGAAAGCCAGATCATGAGATTGAGATAAAAGTTTCAGAATATAAAGGAATTGTTCAGAATAAGAAAATTCGTAATTTCCCAATAGTAAGGGGAGTACTTAGCTTTATAGAATCGCTGTATCTTGGTATGAGTACCTTGATGTACTCAGCGTCTTTTTTTGAGGATGAAGAGGAAGCGAAAGATACAAAGAAATTAACCGAAGAGGAACAAAAGAAGCAGGATAAGCTTATGATGGGAGGAACCGTTGCATTTTCTATCATATTAGCACTTGCTATCTTTTTCGTGCTTCCGTATTTTCTGTCAGGCTTTTTTAGTAAGGTGATTACATCTGCTGCGCTGTTAGCACTGGTGGAGGGAATCATCCGACTTGTAATATTTATAGGATATATTGCGTTAATCTCCCTGATGGAGGATATCAAACGGGTATTCATGTACCACGGAGCGGAGCACAAATGTATCAATTGTATTGAACATGGACTAGAGTTAAATGTGGAAAATGTAAGAAAAAGCTCCAAGCAGCATAAGCGCTGTGGAACAAGCTTTTTACTGATCGTAATGTTGATCAGTATTTTTTTCTTTATGTTTATCCAGGTGGATTCAAAGATCCTCCGGCTGGTACTGCGCCTTGTGTTGATTCCAGTTATTGCGGGAGTGTCTTATGAATTTATTCGTCTTGCAGGACGATATGATAACTGGTTTGTAAACGCATTGAGCCAGCCAGGGCTATGGATGCAGCGCTTAACAACCAAGGAACCAGATGACGAAATGATTGAAGTTGGAATTGCTTCCGTGGAAGCAGTATTTGACTGGAAAACGTGGCAAAAGGAACAATAGTTATGACTTATCGCGAGGCAATAGAATTCGGAGAACAAAAATTAAATGAAGCTGGCATCGCTGATGCAAAGATCGATTCCTGGCTGCTCCTGGAGATGGCCTGCAAGATTGATCGTAACTTCTACTATATGCATATGGAAGAAGATATGTCTGCCGAGCAGACGAAGGAATTCGAACTTCTTGTAAATAAGAGATCCGAGCGAATACCACTTCAATATATCACGGGCGAGCAGGAATTCATGGGATTACCATTTCGCGTGAACTCTCATGTGCTGATTCCAAGACAGGACACAGAGACGCTTGTGGAAGAAGCATTGAAGGTGGTAAGACCTGGAATGCACATAATGGACATGTGTACCGGCTCAGGCTGCGTGCTGATTAGTATTTTGAAAAATGCAAAGAACCTGGAAGGCTGCGGTTATGACATTTCAAAACAGGCAATTAACGTGGCGAAAGAAAATGCAAAGCTAAATGAAGTGGCAGCCGTATTTGAGAAGAGCGACCTATTTGAGAACGTAACAGAGAAATTCGATGTAATCGTATCCAACCCACCATATATTAAGACAGAAGAAATTGTGACTTTAATGCCGGAGGTTGCTGAATTTGAGCCAATACAGGCATTGGATGGAAAAGAAGATGGTCTATACTTCTATCGCAAAATCGTAAAAGAGTGTAAAGCTTATCTATATCCTTGTGGATATCTGTTATTTGAAATTGGCTGTGACCAGGGAAAAGACGTATCCGAGATGATGGAATACGCCGGCTTCCAGAATGTACATGTTGTGAAAGACTTAGCTCAGAATGACCGTGTTGTAATTGGAATGTTGTAGCGTAGACAGTGCGGATACCCAATTACAAGTTGATAGAAATGATATAGTTAGAAAGAGGTAAGAAGATGTTTGATAAATTAGATGATACCGTACGCCATTACGAAGAGTTGATGAATACATTAAGCGAGCCAGATGTAGCAAATGATTCCAACCGTTTCCGTAAATTAATGAAAGAGCAGAGTGATCTTGCTCCAATCGTAGATGCGTACAAAGAATATAAGCAGTGTAAGCAGAATATCGAAGATTCTTTAGCAATGTTAAGTGAAGAATCAGATGAAGAGATGAGAGATCTCGCTAAAGAAGAATTAAATGAATCCAAATCCCGCTTAGAGGAATTGGAGAATGAACTTAAGATCCTTCTCCTTCCGAAGGACCCAAATGATGACAAGAACGTAATCGTAGAGATCCGTGCAGGCGCAGGGGGAGACGAAGCAGCACTTTTTGCAGCTGAAATCTACCGTATGTACGTACATTATGCAGAGAGCCAGCGCTGGAAGGTGGAGACACTGGAAATGGAAGAAATCGGAATCGGCGGGATGAAGTCCGTGAACTTTATGATTTCTGGAGCAAGTGCATACTCTAAGATGAAATATGAATCTGGTGTACATCGTGTACAGCGTGTCCCAGAGACAGAATCTGCAGGACGTATTCATACATCTACCATTACGGTAGCTGTAATGCCAGAAGCAGAAGAAGTAGATGTTAAGATTGAAGACAAAGATATTCGTATCGATGTAATGAGAGCTTCTGGAAACGGAGGACAGTGTGTCAACACAACCGACTCCGCAGTACGTTTAACCCATTATCCTACTGGAATCGTAATCTACAGCCAGACTGAGAAGTCTCAGCTACAGAATAAAGAGAAAGCCTTTGCTTTACTTCGTGCCAAATTATACGATTTGGAATTACAGAAGAAGCAGGATGCAGAATCTGCAGCTCGTCTTTCTCAGATTGGTACTGGTGATCGTTCCGAGAAAATCCGTACCTACAACTTCCCACAGGGACGTGTAACAGACCACCGTATTAACCTTACTTTATATAAATTAGATAAGATTATGAATGGTGATATTCAGGAGATTATTGACGCTTGTATCGCAGCAGACCAGGCGAAGAAACTTGCGAATATGCAGGAATAAACACGAATGCGGTTACCGCACTTGTTACTATTTACCATAGCGTACAAACCGAGTGCCAGTGGCACTCATTTTCGTT
>CAZTGP010000044.1:0-21327 GCA_964613325.1 uncultured Roseburia sp.
CGGTCATACTCCTCGCCTCTTGCCGAAAGCATTATAACTGGGATGTTCTTAAATTTACGAATCTCACCGCATGCGGAAAATCCATCTAATTCTGGCATCATAACATCCATGATTATTAGATCAAAGTCTTCCTGTCGGCATATGCTAATAGCCTCCATTCCATCCTTCGCCTCTAGCACATCATATCCCTCAAATTCAGCATATTTGCGTATGATCTGTCTGATTTTTACTTCATCATCCACTATTAGTATCTTAGCCATAATTTTGTCTCCCCGTATTTCATCTTTTTGTAATATAGATTACTTTAACAACGGTTTGTGATGAGTAAGTGAATATCAAATGAATAATTCTATTAATAGAAATATTTGCTTCGTGCACTTCTCATCTGTCTTGTATAGATAACGAATGCAATAAGAAAGACTATCAATATTGCATAATTTAAAATTCCACCGGTATAATCAAGCAAATCAATTGCGATGCCTATAACTCCAACGACCGATATAATGGACGCAAACAGGATTAGCTTTGGCGACATATCATCAATGAAGCCTTTCTTATCCTTACAGCGGGTCATTTCCTCTTTTGCAATCAAAAGACTGCTAATTTCACCTACTTTTTTCATATGTAATGAAACATATATCATATAAACTCCAAGTAAAATGATAACTGCATCAATAATAATCATGACATCCATATATGTATCTCCCTTTTGTTTTTCTTTTCATTATATACATTGTAACATTTTCATGCAATCCTATACGACAATTTATACAAAACATTGAATATTTTACAACAATAGTGTAAAATATTACTTATAAATCTACAGAAAAGGGGTTATCTATTATGCAAATCGAAGATGTAAAAATACTAATCTGTGATGATTCTATTCTTGCAAGAAAGCAATTAAAAGACATCATTTCCACTATAGGCACTCCTACTTTTATAGAGGGCAAGGATGGTCAGGAAGCTGTCGATCTCTATCAGCTCGAGCACCCGGATCTTGTCTTTATTGATGTTATCATGCCTGAAAAAGACGGAAATGCTGCAATAAAAGAGATTATTCATTTTGACCCTGATGCGACTATAATTGTGGCATCCTCTGTAGGCACCCAGTCTCAATTAAAGCAGGCAATTCTTGAAGGTGCTAAGGACTTTGTCCAAAAGCCATTAAATCCACAGCATATCACGAAAATTGTAAACAATTTCCTTGAAGGGAGATAATTATGTATACACAATTTTTTGGGAATTATCTTTTATCACATCAGTATATTACAAATGATCAGCTCTTTTCTGCAATGCAGAAAGTATCCGAAAAGCGAATGAAGCTTGGTACCCTTGCCATTCATAATGGGTATATGACTGCCGAGGAAGTGGATGACGTACTTTCCTTACAGACGAAAATCGATAAGAAATTTGGGGAAATTGCAATTGATCAAGGATATCTGACCAATGATCAGGTTGTAGAACTGTTAAGATTACAAAGTCCTGATTTTCTTTTGATTGGTCAAACACTTGTGGAAGATGGAATTTTCTCCAATCAGGAGCTCGAAAATGTGATTACTGATTATTATTCCGAAAACGAGATCTATGATTTGGATATCAACGACACATCAAAAGAGCTTATAACCAAAATATTCGAGCATTTCTTTGTTGTTTCTGAGCACCCGGTAACTGCAAAAGGGAAAATGTATATGGAGCTTTTTTTCAATAATATGATTCGTTTTATTGGAGATGACTTTACCCCTGTTCATATTGAAGCATGTACAGAATTTCCCACTGTTCATTGTTCCTACCAGAAAGTATGTGGTGATTATTCCCTTGTCTCTTATATGGACATGGACGATACCACAGCAATTGAGTTTGCATCTCGTTATGCAAATGATTGCTATGATACTTATAACGAGTATGTGCAGGCAGCCTTAGAAGACTTTCTTAATTTACAGAATGGACTATTTGCAGTAAATGTTTCTAATGAGTCCTCCTGCGAGTTATCATTAACTCCCCCAGAGTTTTCCAATGAAGGCTTGTTGATTTTTGATCACCCTGCTTATCATTTTCCAATTCTGTATTCCTTCGGAACAATACATGTCATTCTAGAGATTATACATACAGGCCGATAGGTAGAACATTAGAAAAAGGTCAGGAAATCAATTTCATTTCCTGACCTTACTTTTTTATCTATTCTCTTCTATTTCAAGAATTTACGAACCACATCTGGCATCTCATCTACTTCGCATACCGTATCGTGCAATACAGCAGCACTGCGAATGTCTTCAATAGCCTGAGGGACTTTCACATTTCCAATCTTACTCAATTCATCTACAAGTTCAAAATCTGACATTTTGTCATAAGCTGGATCAATTGCATTCATGACACTTCTTGTAAACTTGAATGGGCTTGCTGTGGATGCGATAATTGCTTTTGTCTCTGTATCCCCAGTATCTTTTTTATATTTCTCGTACACTCCAGCAGCTACAGCAGTATGTGTATCAATAATATATCCTGTATCCTCGTATAATTTCTTGATTACATCCGCAGTCTCTTTCTCACTGGTATAGTTGCCATAAAAATCCTTCAGCTGCTCTTTCATCTCATCCGTAATCTGATATTGTCCTTCTGCTGTCAGACTCTTCATAAGTGCCAAATTCTTGTCAGCATCGTTACCGGCGATGCGGTAAATCAGTCTTTCAAGATTTGATGAAATCAAAATATCCATGGATGGTGAACTTGTCAGCATAAATTCACGATTTTTATCATAGGTTCCAGTTGAAAAGAAATCAAAAAGAACTTTGTTCTCATTGGAAGCACAGATTAATTTGCCAATTGGCAATCCCATATTCTTTGCATAAAAAGCTGCCAGGATGTTGCCAAAATTACCGGTAGGTACAACAACATTGATTTTTTCATCCTTACCAATTACACCATTTGCATATAATTTGCTATAAGCATATACATAATACACAATCTGAGGAACCAAGCGGCCAATATTGATTGAATTTGCTGATGAGAACTGGAATCCAGCTTTTGCCATCTCAGCAGCCATTTCCTTATCGTTAAACATTTGTTTTACGCCAGTCTGAGCCTGATCAAAATTGCCATTGATTCCCACAACAAAGGTGTTATCCCCTTTTTGTGTTACCATCTGTTTCTCCTGAATAGGGCTTACACCATTCTTTGGATAAAATACAATGATTCTTGTTCCCTTAACATCTGCAAAGCCTGCAAGTGCAGCTTTTCCAGTATCACCAGAAGTTGCAGTAAGTATAACAATTTCATTCTTAACCTGATTTTTTCTTGCAGCAGTTATCAATAAATGAGGTAAAATGGATAATGCCATATCTTTGAATGCAATTGTGGAGCCATGGAATAATTCCAGATAATATGCTCCATCTGCCTGTACTAAAGGTGCAATCTCCTCAGTATCAAACTTACTGTCGTATGCCTTATTAATACAGTTTTTTAATTCTTCCTCTGTGAAATCAGTAAGGAATTGTTTCATAACTGCATATGCTGTCTCCTGATATGACATCTTTGCCAAATCATCAAGGGAAACATCCAGCTGTGGAATTGTCTCTGGTACAAACAAACCTCCATCATCTGCCAAACCTTTTAAGATTGCCTGAGAAGCTGTATATTTTTCTTCACTGCTTCTTGTGCTTGAATACATCAAATCCATGTTCTCTTACCTCTTTTTCTTAAATTAAACTTATACACTGAATTCTATTATATAAGAATTGATTGCGTAGTGTCAACCAATTACGTACATTTGTCCGTGGTACAAATATATTCTATAAATTTTCTTCATTACATGCTATAATGAGCTTACACATCTATGCAGAATAATCAACTATGTAAAGGAGTACTTATGTTACCAGGGGTATACGAAGCCAGGAAAAAAGACGGAGCTATCTATTACCGTTCCAGTATTACTTATCAAAATAAGCATATAAGTCTTGGAAGCTTTTCCAATGAAGCTGATGCCCATAGCGCATACGCTTCCGCTTCTACATTGTTAACCGATACTACCTACACACTTTCAGATCACAGACTGCGCAATAGCCCGCTGTCCTTCGATAAAATAGTAACCCTCATTAATTTCAGAGATAATCGCCTATATATCGCTACCCCAATCTATCTGAAAAGGGGATATTTTAGTTATTATCTCACTTCAAAGGAAGAATTAAAATTCGATATTGACGATTTATTCTACTATACCAGACATAAAATCATGCGGCGCCAAGGTCATCTTTTCGTAAATGATTACGGAATGCAGGTAACCATACTCAGTCGATATGGTATCAAAAGCCATGCAGTCTGTGGAAAAGATTATCTATTTATTAACGGGGATACTTTAGATTACCGTTATGCGAATATCAAAGTCATCAATCCCTATTACGGTGTCACCCGTATCACTAAGAAAGGAATATATCACTATCTCGCCCGCATCCATATCAATGGTAATTATACGATTGGTGTCTATCGAAGTGATATAAAAGCTGCAATCGCTTATAACAAAGCAATCGATTATGCAAGAAAATACAATGTGAACCGCAATTTTAATGAAAACTATATCGAAGACTTATCTGCAAGCGAATACGCAGAAATCTATACCAAAATAAAAATTTCTTCCAAATATATAGATTACTTAGGAACGATTACCTCATAATCAAGTGCCATATTATTGAAAAGGACTTCCGAATGAACGGAAGTCTTTCTGTTGCCAAGTATCCGAAGAAGCAGCCCGTGGCAGGTTCTTTCGGTTATTTCTGGTTGATATAGTTCACAAGGCCTTCACAGTCAATAATCTTTTGCATAAATGGAGGGAACGCCTGCCCCTGAAATTTCTGGCCAGAAGTTATATCAGTTATCATTCCAGAGTCAAAATCAACTTCCACTTCATCCCCTGCCTGAATCGCTTCAGCCGCCTCTTTGCATTCTATAATTGGCAGACCAATATTAATAGAATTGCGATAGAAAATGCGCGCAAAAGTCTCTGCAATTACACAGCTCACGCCAGATGCTTTAATGGCAATCGGAGCATGCTCACGAGAAGAGCCACATCCAAAATTCTTGTTTGCCACAATGATATCACCCGCTTTTACTTTTCTTACAAAATCTGCATCAATATCTTCCATACAATGAGTTGCAAGTTCCTTTGGATCTGAAGAATTCAGATATCGTGCAGGAATAATTACATCCGTATCTACATTATCACCATATTTAAAAACATGACCACATGCTGCTTTCATTTTCTTTCCTCCATTCCTACATCACTTCTTCTGGTCCAGATATTTTTCCTGTAATCGCACTAGCTGCAGCAACAGCAGGGCTTGCCAGATATACCTCTGATTCCACATGTCCCATACGTCCAACAAAGTTACGGTTCGTGGTAGAAACACATCTCTCGCCTTCTGCTAACACACCCATATATCCACCCAGACATGGTCCACAGGTTGGTGTACTTACGATTGCGCCTGCTTCAATGAAGGTGCGAAGCAATCCCTCTTCCATCGCCTGAAGATATATTTTCTGAGTCGCTGGAATCACAATAACACGGATTCCCTTTGCCACTTTTTTATCTTTCATAATCCCAGCTGCAATTCTAAGGTCTTCCATACGTCCATTGGTGCAAGAGCCAATTACAACCTGATCAATCTTCACTTCTCCCACTTCATCGATGGTTCTGGTATTATCTGGAAGATGTGGAAAAGCTACTGTTGGTTTCAATTCGCTCAAATCAATGGTATAAGTTGCATCATATTCGGCATCCTCGTCTGCTTCATACTCCACAAATGGTCTCTTAGAATGCTCCTTCATATACTCTCTTGTAAGATCATCCACTGGGAAAATACCATTTTTACCGCCTGCTTCAATTGCCATATTCGCAATGGTTAAGCGATCATCCATTGATAAATATTGTATTCCATCTCCAACAAATTCCATAGATTTGTATAATGCTCCATCTACACCAATCATTCCAATAATATGAAGAATTACATCTTTACCACTGATCCATTTTGCAGGTTTGCCAGTAAGTATAAATTTGATTGCGGATGGCACTTTAAACCAGGCTTTACCAGTTGCCATACCAGCAGCCATATCGGTACTTCCTACACCAGTAGAAAACGCACCAAGTGCACCATAGGTACAAGTATGAGAATCCGCTCCAATTATTACATCACCTGCAACGGTTAAGCCTTTCTCTGGGAGAAGTGCATGTTCGATTCCCATCTCCCCAACATCAAAATAATTGCTAATCTCATTTTTGCAGGCAAACTCTCTCACGCATTTGCAATGCTGTGCAGATTTAATATCCTTATTTGGTGCGAAATGATCCATTACCAGTGCAATTTTGTCCTTGTGGAACACACCCTCCACGTTCATTTTCTCTATCTCATGAATTGCAACTGGAGAAGTAATATCATTTCCAAGCACAAGATCCAGTTCAGCCTCAATTAATTGTCCAGCTGTAACCGATTGTAATCCTGCATGTGCTGCAAGAATTTTCTGTGTCATAGTCATTCCCATAGTGCATATTCCTCCTACATCATATTTGAACTTCTTCTGTTATCCTGTAAAAAATATATCATATGGTATAATATAATGAAAATACATAATAAATATATTTACCATAACTTCTTTTTATGTTATACTTGGATTAATTATTAAACACGGTTATATCACGCATAAACCATAATCATATTAATTTATAAAGAAAGGAATATGTTATGAATCAGAATTTATCATCCTACCGTATCTTTTATACGGTTGCAAATGCAGGTAATATTTCAAAGGCTGCAAAGGAGCTCTATATCAGTCAGCCCGCTATCAGTAAATCTATTCAAAAGCTTGAGGAAAGCTTAAACTGCAAACTATTTTCTAGAAGTTCACGGGGCGTTGTTCTGACCGAGGAAGGCGAGCTGCTCTATGGTCATGTAAAGGAAGCTTTCGAGACACTCACCCTTGGTGAAGACAAATTAAAACGCTCCATTGAGTTAGGTGTCGGTCACTTGCGCATCGGTGTAAGTTCAACCCTTTGCAAATATATGCTTCTACCATATTTACAGGAGTTCATCAAACGCAACCCTCATATCAGCATTTCCATCAATTGTCAATCCACCAATCAGACCTTAAAATTGTTGGATGACAATAAGATTGATATCGGTTTAATTGGGAAGCCTAATACTTTAAAGAATATGCATTTCTATCATCTGGATAACATTGAAGATGTATTTGTTGCAACGGAAGATTATCTCCGCAATCTCAAGCAGCGCGGGATCTCAGATGATGCAATTCTTCAGAACTCTACACTGATGCTTCTGGATAAGAACAACATGACACGTCAGTATATTGATGATTATCTTCAGGAAAATGAGCTGAATATTGCAAAGTCTATCGATATCTCTGACATGGATCTTCTCATCGATTTTGCAAAAATCAGTGTGGGAGTTGCCTGTGTCATCAAGAGCTTTGTGAAAAAAGAATTAGCAAACAAAACTCTTGTGGAAATTCCGCTGAATATTCCTATTCACAAACGTGAAGTTGGTTTTGCATACAAGAATAATGTGAAGCCATCCAAATCATTGCAGACATTTATTGATTTCTATGAAAATTATCAACCAGAGGAGGCTTAAATGAAAGAACAGCTTCATACTATTCCAATCTCCGACGCAATGGAGCATGCAGAGGAATGTCCTTTCTGCTATATAGAGCGAAAGACAGAAGAACATGCATTAGATTTTGTCCTGGGTCATGGTGCTTCTTATATGGAAGCAGACATTCGTGAAATGACAGATAAAGCTGGCTTCTGCCGCATGCATTTTAAAAAGATGTTTGATTATGGGAATTCCCTTGGAAATGCCTGGATACTCAAAACCCATTATCGCAAAATGATTGATGAAATGAATCGCGAATTCAAGTCCTTTAAGCCAGGTGCCGCTTCCAGCAAAAAAGGACTGTTTTCCAAAAGCAAAGCTTCAAATGCTTCTAGTAACTCTATCGCCAATTGGATTCAGGAAAAGAACGCTTCCTGCTTTATATGCGATACGGTACAGAAAACCTTTGATGACTATATGAATACTTTCTTTAATATGTATAAAAAGGATTCCGATTTTCGCAAGCAAGTTGCTAATACCAAGGGCTTTTGTTTATCACATTTTGGCATTCTCTGCGAAGCTGCTGACCAAAACCTGTCCGGCACCGACTTAGACGACTTCTATGCTATGGTTCTTCCTCTTATGAGTCAGAATATGGAACGTCTCTATGAAGATGTTTCCTGGTTCGTAGAAAAATATGATTATCGCAATAAAGACGCTGATTGGAGGACATCCAAAGATGCCATCCAGCGTGGTATGCAAAAGCTTAAAGGAGCCGATCCATCCCTTGCGCCATATCAATATAAGAAATAAACTGCTGGGTTACCTATATGATATCTAATTACTGCCCTGTAATAAATCTCTCAAGGGTGTCAAACAAAAGCTGTGGATCCACTGGTTTGGAAAGATGTTCATTCATTCCTGCTTCTTTTGTTTTTTGAATGTCCTCCTCATATGCGTTGGCAGTCATAGCAATAATCGGAACCTCTTTCGCATCTTCCCGATCCATCTGGCGTATCATGCGGGTTGCTGTGATTCCATCCATAACAGGCATTCTTATATCCATCAGAATCGCATCATAGTAGTGGATGCTTGAATTGCGAAAGTCATCCACTGCAAGCTCTCCATTAATTGCATGCTCTACCAATATCTGTTTTTTCTCCAAAAGGCGTTTGGCAATCTCTGCATTTAATGGATGATCTTCTACCAAAAGAATTCTTTTCTCTGCCAAAACATTTATCGGTTCCTGATCTTTGGCATTCTTTATCACATTTCCTTGTTGCTTCTCATCCTCATTTGCTTGCGGTGTTGTTGATTCACCCTTTACTTCGAAGGGAAGATGAATGGTTGCACGTGTTCCTTTCCCCGGTTCACTCTCAATTTGTAATGTTCCGCCCATACGTTCTGTAAGAATTTTTGCAATACTAAGTCCAAGACCAGACCCTTGATAATTCGTAGTAATGGAATGGTCCTCCTGCACAAAAGGTTCAAACATATATTTTTGGAACTCTTTGCTCATTCCAACACCAGTATCTTCAATGATAAAATCTGATGTAAGCATGGAATTTGCGATGCCAAGATTCTCTGTCCAATATCGAATTTCCCCGCCTTTTGGTGTGAATTTTACAGCATTTGACATCATATTAAAAAAGATTTGATTAATGCGAAGCTTATCGCCGTATATTGTATAATTCTTTGATGGGCGCTCAATATTCAGATGTATCCCTTTCTCCTTACACTGTGTCTCAAACATGGAAATAAATGAATCGATGAATTCTCCATAATCATATTCTTCTTTATGCAAAGTGATAGATCCTTCTTCAATTTTAGCCATATCAAGCACATCATTTACAAGCCCCAGCAAAAAATCACTGGAAGTACGTATCTTCTCTAAGGAATCCCTGATCTCTTCTGGTATTTTATCTTCATCCAGCATAAGCGTTGTAAGACCAATAATTGCATTCATTGGTGTTCTCATATCATGACTCATGCGAGACAAGAAATCTGATTTTGCTATATTTGCTCTCTTTGCTTCTGCTAATGCTTTTTCTAGTTCTTCATGCTTCCTCTCGGATTCTATAATAATATCTGTAATATCTCTTCTTGATACAATAATAAAGTCCTTTGATTCTTCTCCGTAGAAAAACTGTGTTTCTTTTACATGCTTAACGCCTTTATTATCAAGATAGCGATATTGGCTCGAATAAATCTTCTGTGATTCTAACTGATGAATTACATAATCAAGGCTCTGAGCCTTTGTCACTTCCTCTTGTTCCTCCTTAGAAACTCTCTTTTGAATGAACTGATTCAGTGCAGTATCATAATCTGGAAATGCGGCTTTCGGTATATCTGCTTTCCAATTATATGCATCTATATGGAAATGCCTGTTTGATAATTCAATATATCCCGCCACCTCATAATAATTCTTTGTAACCATCTCAGATATCATGCGGCTCATAACATCACCAGTCACATCACGCGTATAGAAAAATGCAAGAATATCGCTACTTATAGGACTCGCAAGTAATTTAATTCTTGTATTAATCCAGCATACAGATTCGTCATTTTTCTTTCTGGCCAAAAACGTCTTCTCGATGGATCTGATTCCCTCATTGTATTTTTCAATTAATTCTGTATTTGTAAACTGTTTATAATCCTCCGCACTTAAATGAATCTCCTTTAGCGTGAATTCAATACGAGATTGAAAATCATTCAGATTCTGGTTAATCGCAGCTTCATTGATCTGATCTCCAATCCAGAAATCATCTAATTTATTCTGTGTCAGATTCATTCTGCAGCTTCCAATCAGGTTATTCATAATACCCTTTTGGTATTCTACCTCTTCTAAATATCTTTGTTCCGTATCCTTCTCATCTGAGATATCCTGAGAAGTTCCTACTAATCGAACAGGAACATGATTCTTATCGACCAGAACGGTAAGATTAATTCTGCACCAATCATATTTCCCGGTCTTCGTATTTCTACAGCGGCATTCAAAGCTTGTATTTTCACAGTGCTTCATTGCCTGGATCACATTTTGACGATAGGTCTCTTTATCCTCTTCCAAAATATAATTTCCACTCAGGAAAAACTCAGGATAATTCTGCCCCTCTTGTCCGATTCCATACATTGCGCTAAAGCGTTCATCACATTTTACTGCTGATGTACTAAGATCTACTTCCCAGTAAAACAAGTGGTTGTTCTCAACGGCAGCCTTTAAGCTTTGCTCACTTTCTGAGAGCTTCTCATCTAAAACCATCTGGTCTGTAATGTCTGAATAGGTCATATAAGCAAGCAGTGAACCATTCGCTTCCACTGCACTTCGGCCACGCATATAGAGCCACTTATATTCCTGCTCCTTCGCATTATAGTTTCGGAATATCTCTATAATTTCATTTTGTGGATTCAATAAACGTTTTTCTACCTTATGAATATTGCCTAGATCCTCTTTGTGAACAAGCTGAAGCATGTCTTCACCTTCTAAGCCAATTACCTTCTCAGGAGAAACACCTACTAACTGACACATCAGAGGACTGATCTCAACAATTCGCCAACGCTTGTTCTCACACAGCTGATATACGATTATTCCTACGGACAGGTTCGCGATGGTCTTACGCATAGACTCTTCTGCCTCTTCTGCATATATCTGATTCTGTCTATCCTTAGTAATATCTTCAATATACTGAATGATTGCTGCTCTACTGTTCCAATTAATCTTCTTACAGATCAACCGATACGTTTCCTGTCCCAATTCAAATTCAGTGACTTCATATTCTTTCTTTTTTAATTTCTCAGTTGTTTCTTCTCTTGGTGGAAAGCTTCGATTTCGATTCCATTCTTTTGCTATACGGTTCTCATAAAGGATTTCATGTGTCTCTTCATCTATTACAAAAACAATCACCTTTGCCTCATCAAGAATATTGGTATAAAGCTCTGTTTCTTTTGATTCATTCAAAAAAATCGCATGCAAAAGCGGACAGCCATCCTCTTCACCGACAATTCTGCCCTGCATTCGAATCCATACGAAACGTTCATGGCGATAATAAATACGATAGGTAACATCCAAATCCTCACCTGTCACCCTTGAATGTTCGAACGCTTCCTTCACCCTTTCTGTATCCGACTCATAGATACCGGCAAAAGGGACTTTCTGCGTCAACACATAAAATTCTTCCAGTGTAATTCCAAATAAATCTGCGACTCCCTGTGAGACGTAATTCATTTTCACGCCTTGCTCTTCTAATTTATATACAATTACTCCACCTGGAATTGTATTTAACAAATACTCCATGTTAATGAGCTGATAACTATTCCTTCTACGCGTAAGAATCTTCTCAATCATTTCACGTACAGACTCTTTATAGAATGGCCTGGACAGGAAATCATCTGCCCCCGCAAGAATCGCTCTCTCATGAGATGCCTTATCATTTTCTGTTATTGCAATGATAGGCAACTTCTTTGTTTCTTTTTGCTTACGAATGCTGCGGATCAGCTCATAGCCATCCATTCCATCCATGAAAATATCCGTAATAACAAGATCAACCGAGAAACGCTCTAGGACTTCAAGTGCAGAATTGCCATCAGACGCTTCTTTCACGTCATAGGTATCCATAAACTCCTTTTTTAGCATAACTCGGTTCATCTCTAAATCATCAACGATTAATATACGTCTTTTATCCATTCAGAACACCTCTGAAACATGTTCAAGTTCGATAGACAAGGTCAATATAGGAAAATAGTTCTATTACTATCTCCTATTATAGTATATAAATCGTGATTTTACTATTCATTTTTTGAATTTAATCAGCCTGCATTTCCATTGCGGTTATCACAGCTGTATACCAAAGATTCATGATAGGTATCTTCATAAATCTGTTTCCAAACATTATAATTCTTCGCCCGCATCTCTTCCACATTCTCACTATAGCTCTTAGCTGAATCCGGATAAATTGGTTTGCTTACATGTATGGTATATTCCTGTACATAAAATCCATCATCCCCAAGAATATCACTATCCTGCATCGTAATGAAGCAGGGAAGAACTGGCACGTTATTTCTTGCGGCAAAACTAAATGCGCCTTTTTTCAGTGGCTTTGGCTTGCGATAATTCCACCACATACTCTGTTCTGGATAAATCAGCATAAAATTTCCATTTTGAAGTACCAGATCCATGGATTTCATAAATTTTTTCATTGTTTTAATATTTGAACTCAAGGGAAACGTATTACAGTTGCGCATGAGCATTCCATAGAAGCCAGGGAAATTCGTATAATTACCTTCTCGTATGACACGATAGAATTTGCGCTTTTTCTGTTCAGATGCTTCGTATGCCACCTGGATTGCAAAGCTATCCAACGCATTGAAATGATTGCAGGTGATAATCGCACCGGAATCTAAATTCTTAAAATATTCAATTCCTTTGATTTCCTTAATGATCAATTTCTTATCATCAATCAGATTATTCATAAAGGTACGAGCCATTTTATAAGTAACATGTGCCTTTATCTTACTGCTTAATTTTTTGCGCAAATAATCGATATCCTCTGGGAGTAATTCCTTGGTTGGAGGATCTTCTTCCACATCAATATCAAACTTTCCTTCTTTTTCAAGAGTTGCTATCTTCTCTAAAACAAGAAGTCTGTCATGTGCTTTCAGTCTTCCTGAATTCTTTAATTTCAAATAGTTATTCTCATTTGCGATTTCACTTTTTGCAGTTTGTAAAAGACGCTCCCCAGATGCTGCATCTTCCTGTCGCTGTTCTTCTGTATAGGTTTCAAGAATATGCAAAATTTCCTCATATACTTCTGTTTTTTTCGCATACTCCCAGAAATATTTAGAAAACCTACAGTCCTCATAATGCCATGGCTTAGACACCATAATATAGTGAATCACATGGAATGCGCTCTCATCGAATGGTATTTCACCAAACACTTCTGTATTCCACTGCTGTTCCAACCATAAAACGTGATCCTTACAAATCAGATTCAGATAATCCTCATCCTGAGTCACTACAAAATTGTAGAGATACAAAAGCTCCATAAACTGATCCAAAACCTTATTCTCTCGGAATTGTTCACAGTTAATCAAAAGAAGCCCTGCATTAAAATAATGATTGCGGTCAACTCCGAGTACCTGTTCTACATATTCTCCGTAAGTATCCACCTGAATCATTGCCTGCTCATTGGCTGCCCCAACATAATTGTCCTTCAAATCATGTGCATACAGCTCAGAAATATCTCCAAGAACAACGGTATCACTATCGATATAGACTGCTTTCTTATATTCAGGGAACATTTCTGCTATGAACATACGGAAATAGGTGGTTTGGGAATAATAATCGCGAATTGGAAGCTTCTCTTTGATGGAGTCTAAGTAACGGCTTACATCCTCAAAGCGAATCTCAAAATTCTCATTCTGCATTTTCCATATGATTTCTTTGATATTATCGCTAATATTCGTATTCAAAATATGAATTGTATACTTTTCTTCTTTTGATGCATTTTCTATCATTGACTGCATGGAAACAATCATAAATTTCGCAAAATTGTCATCACATGCATAGAAAATAGGAATTCTCTTATTATCGTCCATTTGTTAGCTCCTCATTTTCATATTCAAATTTCTTTTTCAAATAGATATAGTCAAACAAGATGTCATCAAATTGATAATATCCAAATATCTGATGAATCTTGGATACATTCCATTGTTTTATATTCGCTGTATGTGGATATGGCAAATAGAATAATCGTTTTGAGAAATGTCTTACCACGGTACTTTTATGTAAGAATTTCTGGTCATTGAATTTCTGTGGAAGCATTTTCTTCTTCACCGTACAGCGATAAATTGCACTTTCATCTGCGAACAGTAATTTCTTTACTTTGAGCAGCTCTCTTGATTTCTTCAAAAGCCCTGTCTCTCTAATCTTGTCCATATTAAACAGCAGGACTCCTGCATTGATAAAATTAGGATTGATTAAGTATTTGCCATAATGATCCCTTGCAGACGCATATTCATAGTCCGTCACATCCTGATTATATAGCAATGTAATATCTCTATTAAAGAGTAAATCCACATCGAGATAGAGCAATTTATCCGGCATATCTGGAACCATATCTGCCAATAAACGAATCAATGTGTATGGCGAACAATAGGCTTGTTCGTTTGGACAATGTCCAAATTCCTGTTCGTAAAGCTCGGTGACGTCCACGCGCACGATCTCGTTTTGTTTATTATAGCTCTTTGCAATCTCGTCTAAATATTGCACTTGCATTTCACTGATTGGACGATACTCTGGCTTTATCCTAGTCACATCCATAGTGAAAATATGTATTGTAAATGGTTCTCTGGTCTCTGTACGCTTAAAAATGGATAACATACAGGTCAGAACACCATCAAATACCTTGTCATTCCCACAAAACAATAAATGAATCATAATCTCCCCTAAACCTGTTCCCTAGTTCTCTTCTATTTCTTTGGTCTTTCTCTGATACTTGATAACCTGAACATTACTTAATCTTGCCCGCTGTTTCATGGTATCATATACTCGGTCACGCAGTTCTTTTTTCTGTTCTTTTACAGAGAGCTCTGTATTTGGATAGAACGGACCATCAACGTATGTTACCAGATTCGGCTTCCTGGACAATCTTCTCTTCTGATATGTATTGGTAAAGCAATACACTGGCATATGATACTGTATCGGATAGCGGAATGAAGTATCCTTAAATGGCCGGATATCCGTGTAAAATGGCCATATATGTGCTTCCGGATAAATCATAATACAATGCTTTTGCTGAATATGATACTTAATGGCATTCATAAAATGCTTCGCTGCATCCATATCATCTGGCAACGGCAGTGCCCCAAGATACGGAGTAATATTGCCAAGTACAGGCATGGAAACATTGTTCGGATGAACAATTACAGCCACTTCCTTTGGGAAATTCACCATGGTTGGATTCAATGCATCTGCCACATTATGTGTGTGATTGCCATACATAAAATATCCACTCTTCGCATTTTCCTTTAACACCTTCCCATTCACAATTCTGTGATGAAAATGAAGCTTCATGTAAATTGCCGCAAGCGGTGTCGCTATGATTCGATACCAGAACACATGTGCAATTCGCTGCCCTATACTTCTTCGAATATATGGATACTCACCATCAATATGTTTCGGTTCAATGGCATCTCCAGCAAACTCATCATTCAATTCATCTGTATAATAAATGATCTTCTGTCTTGTATGCATATAACCTCCAGCAAACTCTATTGCTATGTTATACCATTTTGGCAATTTTGTCTACTATTTTATGTAGTTTTGATAACTACATGTTGTGATTCTTCCTCACATTCCGTTTATATTGTTTCATACATTTCGTCCATTTTGTTTCTAATACATCAATTATACTTCAAGGCAAATCAAAAAACCATTAATTGGACCTTAACGTAATCTAAAAAACACATCAAACCATTTCTAGTCGATGCAATTTCATTGATTACACTTTCCACAATTATTTTTCTATTTGAATCTATGATCAAAAAGAAATATCTGTTAAAGCTGATTGAAACCTAATCTAGAAATCCTCTGTCCCTAAAGTGGGATTTCTCTGTCCCCAAAGCAGAAATTATCTGTCCCTAGTTCGTGTTTGGTTGTCCCAAAACGAATTTATTTACTACATTGCATGTCAAATGCTTAATCTCGTCTGTTAGACATGCTTATATCCTGGTGTACCGATTTAGTTATAGGTAAAAGAAGCATGTCAATATTGCTTTTGTAGCAAAAAGACATGCTTCCCATCCATCTTGTAATCACATACGCACTACTTCCAATTTATCTTACTCTTCTATTACCTCTTACTATTCACTTGCTCTAAGAATTTTTTCTATAGTTTTCCCTTTAGCCAATTCATCAATTAATTTATCCAAATAGCGAATTTCCTGCATGATTGGTTCACTTATCTCTTCCACCCTCACACCACAGACAATACCTTTTATCAATTTTCTATTTGGATTTAATCGTGGTGCTTGTTCAAAAAACTGGCGATAGGCAATGTTTTTATTCACAGCCACTCGAATATCATCTTTTTTATATCCAGTTAGCCATTCAATAACAATCTGCACCTCTTCTTCTGTTCTGCCTTTTCGTATTGCTTTATTTATAAGAAGAGGGTATATTTTAGCAAAACTCATTTGATATAACTTTTCATTCTTATCTGCCATTCCCAACTCCTTAAATTCAAATTTCACTGCTTCTGGACATATCGAAGTTCGTTGAACCCGATAAATTTACTTTCCCTTTTGACTTTATTGTTTTCTTTTTCCATCTTTTGTGAAAGTATTTTTCAATGCTTTCTCTGTTGGGAAAATTGATACAACCAATATAATTGTTTGAATCAATACAAGTATTCCTCCCACAATTCCAACGACATTATCCGACTGACCATAAAATAGTATGTGAACAATAATCGAAGGAATCAATATTATCCACCCGATTTTCCACCACAATCTGCCGCAATAATCATGCGCAAATGTCCATGTATCCATATTTTTCATAGAACGGCTTGTACGATATCCCATCATTCCATTTATTTCTTTTGGCGGATGTTTCCACATCACTCTTCCTCCTATAATCATTATAATTGGAATTAAAATATCACAACAAAGCATAAACCACCAAAACCACATACGATTTCCCTCCTTGCTAATAAATTGCCATCACTGTCCATCATTTACCCACTATAATTCTCAACAAATTGATTTTTGTTAAACAGTAACATTGGCAGGCCGTCGCACGGCGATTTGGATAAATTCTTTCACTACAACCGATTGGAGCTTGCCGAGATGGTATATTTAACTACTCTTTGACTTTATCTATAAACTCATCTTATATTTTTGTTTTTGGATGTCTATACTGACCATGTTTTTGTGTTTTATTATCATATTGAATTGCAAATTTTGGGCAACGATGCAAACAACCAAGACACATTTCACATTCTGACTTTATCCATATTGGCTTTCCGTCAACCATTTCAATTGCATCCGCTGGACATTTCTTTTCACATAAACCACAACCAATACAGGTAGCGCCTACATGCAAATGCGATGTCTTTGTACTTTCCTTCAATCCATACAAATTATATGCCTTTGCAATTATTTTAGGTACAAATCTATCTTTTACGAAAGTTCCTTTTGCTCGTTTTTCGATTAAGCGACAAATATCATCTAACTGATTCTCTGCCTTTTGATTTTGTATATATACTTTTTCTTTATTACTCAAATCAAATATAGGTGTCCAGACATCAGGCATCTTCACGCTATACATTGCTGATAATTTAATATTTCTTTTTGCAAGTATTTCCCTGGCAAATTCATATGACTTTCCTGGGGTAGTCCCATAAGTTGTCAAATAAAAAATATATTTAGTTTTTTCTACTTTTATTTGATTTAAAAATACAGATACAATCTTTGGAAGTCCCCAAAAATATGTAGGCGCAACAATGCCAATAATCTCATCCTGCTCAATTATGTTTCCATCATAGCTTTGAATAGACCTTGCTTGCATATTTTCACTTTGCGCAATCTGTTCCGCTAAATATTTGTTATTACCAGTTGCCGAAAAATAATATATCATTCTATTACCTCAATCTTATTTTCCAATATCAAATTCAATATTTTTGACCGGAAACGAATGTGTTAAGCATATACGTCCAACTTCATCCCATTCTTTTGAAACAACATAATCATATCCATCAATAATATGTCTAACCGCAGCAATCCCTGTCCTTCGCCCAATATCATGTAGTAAGCCTAAGACATATGCCTTTTCGCTATCTAAATTATTGCATTCCCTGGCTATATTCTCTGCGGCAAGCGCAACATTTAAAGAATGATTTGTCCATGTGTCTGGATTCATTCTTCTAGCTATTTCTAATTCCTGCAATGCAGTTTTTCGTTCTGGTATCATATACATTATCCTCACTTTGAATCAATCGTTTTTTCACCCTTAGTTACATCTCTACAAATTTACTCATACATTTCGTTCCAGCCTTAAGAGCGAAATCTTGTTGTTCAGTCCGCCACCGTATCCTGTCAAGGAGTGATTTGTTCCGACGACTCTGTGACATGGGACAATGATGCAAAGCGGATTCCAACCAACGGCTCCTCCGACAGCACGAGCGGACATTTTGCTGATTCCCCGTTTTTTTGCAATATCCATTGCTATCTCTCCGTATGTTGCTGTTTTCCCATATGGGATAGTCAACATATACTCCATGACTTCTTTACGAAAGTCCGTTATGTTCTTTATTTTGTATGAAGGCGTAAAGTCAGGATTATTCCCAGAAAAATAGAGATCCAACCATTTCACGGTATCCTCAAAAACAGGAAGCAGTCGTTCCTCACACTCAATAGTATGCTTGGCGGCATCTCTTGAGCCGTCAAACCACAGTCCCGTAAGATATTCACCATCACTGTTCATGAGCATATCAGAAAAACCGTTTGGAGTTTTGTAATTCCATTTATAATTCAAAGTCAACACCTCTTTCCGACTTTATCTTCACGCCCATATAGGCATTGGAATTTTTTGGTGCTTCATTTCTATCTGTATCACTGTACTCACGAATAAAGCCCTCAAATCCTGACAGCATAGGCTTTAACATAGCAGCTAAATCCAAATATCTTTTCATGCCTTCCCTCGTCGGCTTTACTTCAAATAATACAACAACTTTGCTCATATTCAAATCTCTTGTTCACATTTCCTGCTCTGTCATAATTTTTTCCTCGTCGGAGCAGGGTCAGTAAGTCCAGTATATAATCTGCTTTTTTATAAGTAATACCGACGGATTGCAATTCATCTCTATTAAGTGATAAAATACCCGCTGCATCCACATTGGCAAATTTTGCAGACAGTCTTTCCCATATAGTGTTCTGTGCCACTGTCGATATTTGCTGCCCAATAATATGATGTACAACAGAGGAAAACAAATCATTATCAATCGGTCTATCAATATGCCCTATTTTCTCAATGGTTGTAATATGACATACTGAAAATGAAGATTCAAAGTATAATCATTCCGGCAGATTAAAGTTTGTCTATATTCCTCTTGACATTCCTATTTCAATATCCAATATTGACCTGGATATATTTCACAAAGTCCACCGTCATTTTTTTCTAATACTTCGCCTTTATAATTACGAACAATTACTTCTTCATGATATTCATACTCCGGTTCTTCTTTCTCCCACCATGAATGAAAATACAATTTATCATCCTGCATAAATGCAAAAGATTCACATCTATCTATAGCAAAATCAATTTCCATTCTTCCATCCGTCTCTGCCCAAAGTAATTGAAAATGATTATCTGATTGTCTAGTCATAATTAGTGGTTTTGTATGAAGCATTAAATTATAGCAATCTTCGGTGATGGAAAGTGGTAGCTTTTCAACTTTTTTTACTTTTGTACCTTTAAGAATCTCATCTGGATTAAAACACATAATATTTATTTCTTTATTGGCAAAATCCACTAATAACTGATATATCTTATCTTCTCCACAAATTGTTGGTCTTCCTAAGTATTGTCCTTCTTCGGCAATTATTGGTTCAATCACTTGACCATCTGGATAACGAACATATATACATCTATTTCTTTTTACTTTATGCCCATCTCGATACAATTCTTCTGCCTCGTATAAATCACCGCTCGCATAATCCATTCCCCAGAACCATGTATGATTCGCCCCTAATGGTTCTAGATAATATATTCCGTTTGTTCTTATTGTCACGCTTAATTTCTCCTATAAATTATCATCTCAATTCACAATACTTGTATCAAATTTCTTTACACAATTTGAAATCTCATCCGAGTTAGATCAATAAGCCATTCCAAAATCGAAGTCTGTCCAATTACAATTCATGAAAATATGGGCATATATTTGCATATGAACCATCTTTCATTCGAAATCCATTTGGAATAATTCCCAACTGCGTAAAACCTAACCTCTCATACAAGTGTCTTGCATGTGTATTTGATTCAACAACAGCATTAAACTGTAACACCCCAAATCCATGTTGTTTCCCTTGTTTTAGGCAATCCATAACAAGCTTCTCACCGATATGTAATCCTCTTGCCCGCTTATCTACAGCATAACTGGCATTACAAATATGTCCACATCTTCCAACATTATTAGGATGTAAAATATATAGACCAAATGCTTGACTAGAATCTCTATCTACTGCTACCCCACAATAAGTCTGTTCTTCAAAGAAAATCTTTCCTGTTTCATATGTAAGTAATTCTTCCTGTGGAAATGCTATTCCATCTTCCACAACTTCGTTCCAAATTTTTATCATTTTAGGCAAATCTTCTGTTTCGTATTTTCTAATTACAATATTCATTTATTTCTATGCTCCCAAAAATGCAAATTTTCATCATTCCGTCAACTCGGAGTGGTATTATTCTTAAACTTTAGATGTATCCTCTAGATGCAATTATTTAATCATTAAAGAAAGAACTACGTTTACCATTTTTATATGGGATTTCACTAATTTTAATCACATAATTCAAATTAATAACCTGTAGATTGCCTTTATTTTCAAGGACAATACCACTATCGGTCACCTCTTTTATGATGCCATCTGCATTACCATCCAGCAGCTTAATATAAGTATCTTTTCCAATAAATCTTTGTGCTAATTCTTTCATTGTTTTCCTCCAGTTATTATCATTATTAAG
>CAZTGP010000045.1:0-21021 GCA_964613325.1 uncultured Roseburia sp.
TCAACTGTGAAGGTAGATGCAGACAAAAATGTATACTTCCGTTATGCAGATGGTACTTTGATTAATTCAATATCAGATGCTGCAACATTCCATACAGCAGCATTAGTTGGCAATTTCAATGGAATTGAATTCGTAGATGGAGAAGGCACACGCTATGATATTGCAAGCTGGAAACCATCCGATGCAAACGGAGATCTGACCTACTATGGCGGCGGCTTATTTGGAAGAACCTTCCAATTCAAAACACTTGCAAATGATGTGACCTTAGCAGATGGAGGCTATAAAATTGCATTTGACGATGATGACAAATGGAAATACAGCTTCGGAAATGGCGGAGATAATATAGCTCTTACCATCCCAGCTGGAAGCACACAGCTTACTGTTCTTGTAGATGAGATCAATCAGAAAGTGTATGACTCCGTCCGCACTCCAGATTTCATTGCAAAGCAGAACGATGGAGAATATGCATGTAAAGCATTAGCTACAACAGTTTCTTTAATCGGACCGGTTCGTGAAAATGATACCGACAATTGGAATGCAAAAGCAGAGGGATATGAATTCACACAGATTTCTGACACCTTATTCCGCTATCAGAAACATTTTGCAGCAGGAAGCTATGAATACAAATGTGTATTTAACTATGATAAATGGTATGAAGCAGAAGGCAGCAATAGAAAAATTACTTTGGCTGATGATGCTGAGGTTGTATTCCTTTATGATACTGCAACAGGACTTTTATATGATTCTGTAAACAATGCAGATAAAGCAGCAGAGCTTCTTGGAATGCAGGCAGCTCCAGCAGAACCAGCAAAGGCAGAAGTAATCACAAACGGTAATGCATCTACTACCTTCCAGACAATTGCAGAGAACAAAGACACAAAGGTTACTCTGACCTATGGAAATAAGGCAGAGGTTGCTAAGAGTGGAGATGCTGCTTTAACAACCGTAGCTTTGAAATGCACAGATGAGAAGCAGGGTGTGTTCCAGACAGATGCAATCTTCTTCGGAGATGCAGCAGTAGATGTTGTATATTACTATACTGTAAATGGCGAGAAGAAATTGGATGGATCTGCTACAAAAGTTACAGTAGGAGAGGTGGATTATTCAAGCTATACAAGAGAAGCTTTTACAGGAAGACTTGTCTGTGTACCAGGTACCTTCCCTGGACCAAGCTGGGATGCAGCTTCTAATGAGATGAGTTATCGGGGAAAAGGACTTTACAGATATACATTCAAAAAGGTACCAGCAGCAAATTATCAGTATAAGATTGCTATGGGCTCATGGGATATTGAAGAGTACGGCGCTGGTGGAAAACCAAAGGGAGACAACTGCTCCGTTACCGTACCAAGTGATCAGGATGTGACAATCTACTACAATGATTTTTCACATATTATGGTAGATTCAATTTCTTATGTGTTTGCAGATGTAACACTTACTGGAACAGGAATTCCAGCTGAAACAATGTTAACAGATTCTGGTCTTACTGGAATCTATAGCACGACGGTATCTCTGAAAGCAGGAACCTATAGTGACGTAAAGATTATTTATGGTGGAACAGAGTATGCATTTGATTCATTTACATTGGCAAATGACAAAGAAGTAACGTTCTGCTTTGACCCAAGCACTGAAATCTATTACAGCAATGCGTCAGAGGTAGCAATCGATACAGAACATATCAAATATGATTCAAAAGATAGTACCTATAAAGCTCCATTTGGTGCAGTGGCAACTGGTGAAAATGTGACATTTACAATCACAACCGGAACAGATGCAACAAAGGTAAACCTTTATGTAAAAGGGATTGAGAAGAAGAATGTAACTATGAAAAAATCTGGAGAAGCAGTAGATGGTGTTCAGAAATGGACAGCAACTACATCTTTTGCAAAACTCGGAGAGTACCAGTATTTCTTCGCAATCTCAGCAGGATCATCCGTAAAGGTTTATGCAGATGATGATGGATTCTATGGAACAGGTAAGGTATGCGAATTGACAGAACTAGATCCATATGACCTCGTGGTATACAAATCTGGATATGAGACACCAGACTGGATGAAAAATGCAGTTGTATATCAGATTTTCCCAGATCGTTTCTTTGATGGGGATGAGTCCAACAATCAGGCACAGACAAGCGCAAGAGGCGAAGAGGATTACGAGTATATTAAGGACTGGTATACATTGCCAGAAAACCCAGAGCAGGAAGGCCTGCTTACCAAAGAGGAATATGAGGCAACAGGTGCTTACTATGGTGATGGCAACTGGAGCAATGAAATCTATGGTGGAGACCTTGAGGGTATAACAGACCGTATCGAGTATCTGAAAGCATTAGGAGTAACAGTTATTTATCTGAACCCGGTATTTTCTTCTATTTCAAGCCACAGATATGATACCAGTGACTACAATATCGTGGACCCAATCCTTGGGGATCTTGGAGATTTTGAAGAATTAGTAGAAGTAGCAAAAGCAAACGATATGCAAATTGTATTGGACGGTGTATTCAATCATGTATCCGATGATTCAAAATACTTTGACCGTTACTACAAATATTTGGAAGCAGGAACCGATACCATTGGAGCTTATCCATATTGGGCATATGTCTATGACTATATGAAGGACAAGAACGTAGATCAGACAGCAGCCGAGAAAGCAGCAAAAGCTTACTTTACAGAGAATTATGGAATTAAAGATTACTCTTACACTACCTGGTTCGATATATTTAAGGATAAAGTATTAACAGGAGATGATGAACAGCCAGTAAAAGACAATATTGGACAGCGTGCTGGAAAAGAAGTATACAATTACGATGGCTGGTGGGGATATGACAGCATGCCAGTAATTAAATCTACCAATGGCTCTGAGTTCCAGACAGGAGATTGGGCAGATGAGATTATTGGAAATGATGAGAAAACCAGTGTTACACAATATTGGTTAGAGAAGGGCTCCGATGGATGGAGACTTGATGTGGCCAACGAAGTATCCGATGAGACATGGCAGGAATTCCGTCAGTCTGTAAAGGCATTGGACGATGATTATGTAATTATCGGAGAAATCTGGGACGATGCAACCAAATATCTTCTTGGAGATATGTATGATTCCGTTATGAACTATGTATTCCGCGACGCAGTGTTAGCTTATGCAAAAGGCGGTGCATCTGCAGACACCATGAATACTCTTGAAAAATTAAGAGAGCGTTACCCAGAAGAAGCATTCTATGCAATGATGAATCTTGTTGGATCTCATGATACCACAAGGGTATTATCTTATCTCAATGGTACAAATGATGATCGCAAACAGACGGATGTTGCAAATGCTTTCCCAACCTATGAGAATACATCCGATCTTGCTAAGAAGCAGCAGTATCTTGTGGCATTTATGCAGTTTACTTATGCAGGTGCACCAACCATCTACTATGGTGATGAGATTGGAATGGTAGGCGCAGATGACCCAGATGATCGCCGTGCATTCGAATGGGGCAAAGGCAACAAGGAATTAGTAACCTGGTATGCTACTTTAGCAAATATCAGAAGCAAATACTCAGCACTTCGTACAGGAACAGTAGAGCCATTTAGCACCAATTCTGATTCTGTTCTGTCATATGTAAGAAGTGACAATAAGAATACGATGATCGTACTTGCAAACAACAAGAATGAAGAACAGAGTGTAACCATTGATTTAGCAGAAATCAATGTAACGGGAACCGCGTTCACAGACTTGATTTCATCTGAGAGCTACAAGGCAGCAGATGGTAAATTAGTTGTAACCGTACCTGCATTATCAGGTGCAATTTTAACCACAAATGCAAAGAGCATCACAGTGAACCAGAGTGCACTTGCACCAGCATATGATCCAGCTTATGTAATTGCAGCTCGTAAAGATGCAGAGCCAGAACAGCCAACAGATCCGAAACCAGAGCAGCCAGCAGATCCAAAACCAGAGCAGCCGGAAGCACCAACTGTAACAGTTGACTGGGATAAGGAAGTGGAAGCAATCAAGGATGCTGGAAACAGCGAAAGCATCACGATTAATATTGGTGAAGCTGGAGTAGTGAAGAAAGAAGCATTAGAAGCATTCAAAGGAACGGATAAGAAAGTGACCTTTGATCTTGGAAATGGTATCAAATGGACCATTAAGGGCACTGACATTGATAAGGTTCCAGAGAAAGAACTGGTTCTTGATGTTAAGATGAACACAACCAATGTTCCAGAAGACGTAATTAAGAACAGTGAACTTGCCAAGGAAGATGTGATTGATACATTACAGATTAGTTTGGGAGCAGATGGAGCTTTGGGATTGATTGGAACAATGACATTACCAGTGGGAAAAGAATTTGCAGGAAAATACGCAAATCTCTATTATTACGATCCTGAAACAAAAGAACTAAAGGGACGTATGTCAGCACTTGTAAATGAAAATGGAGAGGTTGATTTCTTATTCAATCATGCATCAGACTATGTGATTTCGATTACAGATAAAGCAACACTGACAACATCACCAAACATGGGTGACCAGAGCCAGGCAGCAAATTATTTACTGATTTTGGCACTTGGAGCTGTATGCGTTGCAGCAGCAATGAGAAAACGTAAAACAATTGTAGAATCGTAAATATTTTTATAGAAGGAGTAAAAGACACTGCAGGTAACCTCCACCTGCAGTGTTTTTTCACCAATGCGCGCATATTTTTTTGTAATCTACATTGTTAGCCAGTGCTAATTGGAGTATAATGTGACTAATGAAAAAAGTTATCAATAACACAAAGGAGTACGAGAATGACGCTAGCAGAGCTAAAAAAGGGACAGTGCGCAGTGATTCAGGCAGTGGGAGGAGAAGGTGCGCTAAGACAGCATTTCCTGGATATGGGATTAATTCCGGGAACAGAAGTTACCTATATGAAGGCAGCTCCTATGGGAGACCCGATTGAATTTCGTGTATGGGGATATGAGCTTACACTTCGTCAGTCGGAAGCGGGAGCCATTGAAATAAAAGGAGTGCGGGAGGCAGCCGACACGCGTGAAGAGCAGGCGGCAGAACAGAGCGCGGCAGCGAAGAAGCAGATAGATAAGGAGAAGGCAGCAGGCTCTCTGCATCCAGGTCTTGGTGAGAATGGTATCTACCACGTGAAGCAGCGCGGTGAGGTAATGCAGAAGGGAGAACTGCTGACCTTTGGGCTGGCTGGGAACCAGAACTGTGGGAAAACGACACTGTTCAATCAGCTGACAGGCTCCAACCAGCATGTGGGCAATTTCCCAGGGGTTACGGTAGACCGCAAGGATGGACAGATTCGTAAGCAGGAAAATACACTGGTTACCGATCTGCCAGGCATCTATTCCATGTCGCCCTATACAAGTGAAGAAATCGTAACCAGAGAATTCTTCATCAATGATCGTCCAAGAGGCATCATTAATATTGTGGATGCAACTAATATTGAACGTAACCTGTATCTGACCATGCAATTGATTGAACTGAATATTCCAATGGTGCTTGCACTGAACATGATGGATGAGGTGCGTGTGAACGGAGGAACCATTGACGTGAACCTTCTGGAACAGACCCTGGGAATCCCGGTAGTTCCAATCTCAGCTGCAAAAAACGAAGGTATTGAAGAGCTGATTAAGCATGTGGTGCATGTGGCAAAATACAGAGAACGTCCAGGACGTATGGACTTCTGCGATGCGGATGGCCCAGATGGCGGTGCAATGCACCGTTGTATCCATTCCATTATGCATTTGGTTGAAGATCATGCCCACGAGCAGAAGATACCGAAGCGTTTTGCTGCAACGAAGTTGGTGGAAGGTGATAAGCTCATTGAGGAGAAGCTGAACCTCGACGAGAATGAGCGGGAGATGATTGAGCACATTATCAAGCAGATGGAGAAGGAGAGCGGAATGGACCGCCAGGCTGCTCTTGCCAATATGCGTTTTACCTTTATCGACAGGGTCTGCAAAGCAACCGTGGTGAAGCCCCACGAGAGTAAGGAACATATCCGCTCACAGAAGATAGATAAAATTCTCACAGGAAAATTCACAGCGATTCCTACCTTTGTTGGGATTATGGCATTGATTTTCTGGCTGACTTTTGGTGTGATTGGAGCATGGCTATCGGAACTGATGAATATTGGAATCGCTGCTGTGACAGATCTATGTGATAAGGCAATGACCGCAGTGAACGTGAATGATGTGATTCATTCCCTTGTGATAGAAGGTGTGTTCACCGGTGTGGGAAGTGTGCTTGGATTCCTGCCAATTATCGTTACGCTATTCTTTTTCCTGTCACTTCTCGAGGACAGTGGATACATGGCACGAGTGGCATTTGTTATGGATAAGCTGCTTCGTAGAATTGGTTTATCCGGGCGAAGCTTTGTACCTATGATTATTGGCTTCGGCTGCTCTGTACCTGCAATTATGGCAACAAGAACGCTGCCATCGGAACGAGATCGTAGAATGACGATTATGCTGACTCCATTTATGAGCTGTTCCGCAAAACTACCAATTTATGCATTTTTCACTGCAGCATTTTTCCCACATCACAAGCCACTTGTGATGACTGTAATGTATTTCGTGGGGATTTTTGTGGGCATCCTCTATGCAATTATTATGGATCATACTGCATATAAGGGAGAGCCAGTACCATTTGTTATGGAGCTTCCGAATTACCGTATGCCAGGACCAAAGAGTGTTGGCCGATTGATCTGGGATAAAGCAAAGGATTTCATAAACAAGGCATTTACTATTATATTTGTGGCAACTATCGTCATCTGGTTCTTACAGACCTTTGATGTACATATGCGGATTGTTACCGATTCCCAGGACAGTATCCTTGCAATGATCGGAAGCCTGCTTGCACCAATCTTTGCACCACTTGGATTTGGTGACTGGAGAATATCCACGGCACTGCTTACTGGATTTATGGCAAAAGAGAGCGTGGTAAGTTCTCTTACTGTTCTGATTGGAGATGCGGCGGTAGCAAGTATTTTCACACCATTTACAGCAATTGTATTTCTGATTTTCACTCTGCTTTACACGCCATGTGTGGCAGCAGTAACCGCGGTAAAACGCGAGCTTGGTGGAAAATGGGCAGTACTTGTGGTGTTCTTACAATGCGCAATTGCATGGGTTGTGGCATTCCTTGTACATACGGTGGGAATGTTAATTGGATTGGTATAAAAAATTCTTAAAAATCGAGAATCCTATTATTTACATTCATATCCAGAATGCTATAATGAAGCAAAGGGAAAGAAGCAATAGACTAGGATACTTGAAAGGGGAAAACAGTTGGGGGATTTGGTAAATAAAGACATACTTACTTCAATGGGGCATGATCTTAGAACGCCTTTAAATGCCATTGTTGGTTTTTCACAATTGGGGTTATCAAGTGGCAACTTGGTGGAAGCATTGGATTACATTCAGAAGATTGCAGTATCCGCGCAGCACATGCAGGAGGTGCTGAATGATTGTACGGATTTTCATAATATCAGTGCAGGTAAGATGCGGCTATTTATGAAGCCATGTAATTATGAGGAACTTATGAGTGGAATCCGCAATGATTTACAAGTGAAAGCGGAGGCGAAGAATCAGGAATTAATTTTTTCGGAATATGCCACCAATAAGAGAAGAGTACTTTTTGATATACAGCATTTGCGCCAGATTCTTACGAGTATGGTGGAAAATGCAATCAAATATACACCGGAGGGTGGAACAATTGAGTGCGTGACGGAGGCGTTGATTCCCATGAACGGATTCCTTCCGATTCATTTTATCATTAAGGACAATGGGATTGGGATGAGTCCAGAATTTGTGGAACAGCATTTGTTTCAGGCATTTGAGCGGGAAGACACGGAAGCAGATGAGCTAGAATGTGGTTCTGGACTTAGTCTGTATATTGTAAAGCATTTGGTGGATCTGATGAATGGGACGATTCAGTGTGAGAGCGTACAGGGCGAAGGAACGATTTTTCATATTTCATTCCTTGCAAAGATTGTGGAAGACAATGTGTGCTCGGCAGAGAAGTTTCAGGAGGATGATAAGATTCTCCAGGGCAAACGGATTCTGATTTGCGAGGATCATGAGATTAATGCTATTCTTACAGAGCGGATGCTTGACAAGAAAAAGATGCTTTATGAGTGGGCGCCGAATGGGAAAAAGGGATATGAGATGTACCGTGCCCAGGAAGCGGGGTATTATGATGCCATTATTATGGATATCCATATGCCAGTATTAAATGGTATTGAAACGACACAGATGATTCGTGTGGAAGGAAAAGAGGATAGTCTTTCTATTCCAATTCTTGCAATGACTGCCAATACAGATACCGAGAGCATCGAGGCCTGTATGGCAGCAGGGATGACAGAATTTTTAGCAAAGCCCATTGATACAAGACAGGTCTATGTGCTTCTAACGAAGATATTGAAAGAGGCAGATTAAACTACAGGTACAATGACAAATCATACATTTTCTGTAATAATACATTTGTGTGAAATAAATAGTTAATTGCGAAACTCATAATCCTTCAATTGGCTATGTACTACGAATACAAACAAACATAGGCACTCTGGCGAAGCCGGTTCTTAGCGACCGTACTTTGGTCGCTTAGTACCGTTGCATGAGCCAATGTAGCGAAAGCGCGCCTTTGTTTGATTGTATTCGCAGTATATAGACATTGGAAAATTAAAATGTTTCGCAATAAACTAAATAGAACTAAAGGGTAAAAAGGTAAGAAAATGACAAAAGAAGAACAGAAAAGACTTGTAGAAGAACAATTTGCAATTGATTATAATTGTACAGTGGCTGATTTCCAGAACACAGATACGTTGGTAACTTTATATCAGCCCCAAGAAGGCGCTAGAAAGTATGATGAAGAGAGCCCACTCTCGATTCTGTCCTATAATGGAAAGCTTCTAATTACAGCAGTGGAGGAGCTTCTTCCATGGTGTAAGGATGTGCTGGCACAGCATATGTCTGCAGCTTGGGGATTAGAGGCAGGATCATTGATTAGTATCGATAAGAAGCTGAGTGAGTTCGGATATCAGATTGATCAGGTACATCCATTCTTCCTGCCAAAGTATCAGGTGGAAGAAGCAAATGTGAATCTGAAATTGTTGAATCCAGAGGAGATTGCAGCGATGGAGGAGGATGAACGAATTGACGAGGCATTCTTATTTGACGACGAGATCCCAGATTTGCTTGGGGTGGAGGCATTTGCTGAGGATGGAAGTCTTGTGGCGGTGGCAGGAGCCTCTGGTAACAGCGATCGTATGTGGGAGCTGGGTGTGAATTCCTTTGTGGAAGGACATGGCTATGGACAGGCAGTTCTTACGAGAATTTCGAAAGAGGTGCAGGCACTTGGCAAGGTTCCATTCTGTGGAACTGCACTCTCGCATTTTGCTTCTATGAATATTTCATTGAAAGCTGGATTCGTACCTGCATTTGCAGAATTGCGTTCCATTGCAAAAGAAGAGTAATATACGCTATGGTGAAGAAGAATCCGGTCTCTGGATTCTGTTTATAGACCGCAGCTTTGATGGTGTAGTCGGCGGAAGTCTGTGAAGCTGCCGGATATTCGAATTTGCCATCGGCATCGATGGAGTAAAAAGCTGGATCTACCTGGATGCCATTGATGGTCATAGAAATATCCTTTGGAGCAGGTACAAAGGTGTCTTTAAATATGGTATTCGTTGCGTCAATGTTGCCATAGTTCTGGAGCTTGAAGGTATAGGTCAAAGGATTTCCGTCCACCACTGGATCTGGTGACATGGATTTCTCGATCACAAGGTCGGCATAGTCTGCAACCGTTACTTCCTTGGATGCTTTCACAGGGGTGTTAATGCCATCTGCAGTTACTTCAGCTGCGGTTGTGATTTTGGAACCAGAAGCACCAAGGGCATACTCGTTGGTGCGAACTTTATATTGAATGATTGCGGTATCCTTGGCTGGCAGAGCAGCAAGCGTAAAAACGACTTTGCCGGCAGTCGCGGTGTCAGCATCAAGCTCGGTGGAGGTGGTGTCATGTTTCAGGTGTTTTGCCGGTCCAACGTAGGTAAATGGAGTAACAGCGCTGCCGGTTTTATATTCATATGTCCCAAGATTGTCAACAAGCTGAACATTCGTTAAGGGATTGGTACCTGTATTAGTAATGATATAATTATAGGTCAGCTCGTCGTTTAGCTGATAGACATTCTCTAATACATGAATCACAACTTCAAGTGGTCCCTGCAGACTGACTGTGGTGGTGTTGGATACCGCGGATTTCGGATTCGAACCAGACTTATATTCCAAGGTGGCTTTATTGATAATTTGTGTTGCCATAATTTGAGTTTTCCTTTTTTTATTATTATATGAGGGAAAAAGCAATTGGGCACTCCTATGTTTTTTCATGATTTGATGGTATAATTTTATGAGAGAGATGACCGATTTATGAGAAGATATTTGGAATCGGTTGCATATGGGAGGGTACTCTATGGCAGAGTATTATTTTATTGTAAATACGAAATCGAGAACTGGAAAAGCAGAGCAGATCTGGCAGCAGGTCAAAGAAGAGCTTGGGCGGCAGCAGGTGGATTATGAGGCTTATATCACAGAATATAAAGGTCATGCCACAGAGCTTGCAGCAATGATTACCGCGAAGGACACACCGCTGATTCCTCTTGTGGTGGTGGGCGGCGACGGAACTGCCAATGAAGTCTTGAATGGAATCTGTGATTTCAATAAGGTGGAGATGGGCTTTATTCCAACGGGATCAGGCAATGACCTGGGACGGGGATTGGGGTTAAAGGGTGATGCAGTTGCGCACTTGAATCGTATCCTTCATCCAACACAGGTTGCACAGATTGATCTGGGAAGCGTATCCTGGAATCAGGGGGAGGAACAACGGATATTTGCAATCAGTTCCGGAATTGGATTGGATGCAGATGTGTGCAAGCAGGCGCTTACCACGAAGCTGAAAAATGTATTGAACGCCATTGGTCTTGGAAATCTTACTTATGTGCTGCTGACCATCAAGACGCTGTTTGCAATGGAGACGACAACAGCCAATGTGGTGTTAGATAGTGGCAAGACATTTGCTATGGAGAAAATGATATGTACCGTGGCTATGAATTTGCGCTGTGAAGGGGGCGGTGTTCCCATGGCGCCTCAGGCGGTTCCCACAGATGGAGAACTGTCTTTCTGCTGTATATCAGGCATTCCAAAGTGGAGGACATTTCTGTGCCTGCCGCGTCTTGTTGCAGCGAAGCATGAAAAGTTAAAGGGATTTGATGTCATAAACTGCAAAAGTATGGATATTACGATTAAAAAGAAGATGATTGTTCATGCAGATGGGGAATACTGCGGAGATCGAGATGTGTTGCATTTTTCCTGTTTGCCGGGTGTACTTAAAGTGCGTATGTAGGAGGCAGGTCGAATGATGTTACCAATTTGCGCGGTGATCTATACGATCCCCGTTTGTTTGTTGCTGTACACTCTGATTCACAAGTCAGCTAGAAAATACTATGTTCCTGTGAAAACAATGGCGAGTATCGCATTCATCTGCCTGGCAGTATTCTGTGGAGTGACTGGCAATCACCTTGGCATGATGGCACAGATGATGCCAGCCTTTGTGATGTGTCTGTGCGGAGATGTATTTCTGGGTTTTTATAATGGGGTGAAAAATAAAAAGCTGTTTTTGGGAGGCGTTGCGACTTTTATGCTGGGGCATATCTGCTTTATTGGGGTATTTGTGCGTATGCAGAGATTAAGCTGGATTGATTTCCTCTTCCCGATATGCGCAAATGGAATTACAGTTCTTGTGACCTATGCCAAGAAGATGTTCCTTGGAAAACTGCGCCCTTATGTCTATACCTATTCATTTTTCGTGGCAATGCTTTTTTCCAAAAGTCTCCATATCATGACAGAAGCTCCAACTGCGCAGACAATCTGTCTGGCAATCGGAGCCACTCTATTTCTAATCTCGGATTTCTTGATTCTATTTCTATACTTCTATGACAAACGTCCATGGTCCACCCATGGCTGGAATCTGGCCACCTATTATTATGGGATGTTCTTTCTGGCAGTCAGCCTTCTGTATTAATTGTTTACCGAATGGTGCATGGTTGGACTGCTTGGGTCCAATGGTAGAAATGTATAGCCATTGGCCAGTCCCCAAACAATTATTTTTTCAACGGCATTTACGCTAAAGCTCTTGATATCGTGCTGCAATACAACAGATACGTTGTGTCCCTGTACACCGTTAATCACGTTCTGGAATACAGTGTCAGTACTTGTGGTTCCGCCGGCATCTCCACTGGATACGTTCCAGTCATAGTACTGGTAGCCCTGATCGGTGACATCCTTCGTCAGCGCAGTCATAATACCAGAGCAATACTTCCTGCTGACCTGGTTGGAGCTTCCACCAGGAAAACGTATCATGGTCGGGGTTTTTCCGGTCTGCTGTGCAATGACACTTTCCATCTGATGAAGGTCAGCAAAATATGCATCCTCGCTGGCATAGATTTGTCCATAATTATGAGAAAATGTATGGATTGCAACGGTGTGTCCGGCAGCTGCTTCACTTGCGATGAGATAATTATAGTCGCCATTTTTAGTGAAGAAGGTTACCTTCACATTGTATTTGGCAAGCGTGTCTAATAGCTGCTGGGTATATGGCCCAGGACCATCGTCGAAGGTGAGATAAATAACTTTGCCACCTGGGGTGACGGTGTCTGGCTGACGAATCGGAGTGACAGTGACGGTTCTTGTGAGCGCAGTCTCATTCCCATAGGTATCGGTAGCCGTATAGGTGAGAACATAGGTGCCGGCACTGTAGATGTCGACGCCACCAGAGATTACAACCTTGTCAGTGATATCACCATCGCAGTTGTCCGAGGCGTTCCAGCCTGGCTCCTTGTAACTTTGACCAGCGGACAGGTGAATCTCGGTATTCCCAAGAAGTGCAAGCGTTGGTGGTTCGGGGTCAAAATACTTGATTTCTCTTTGGGCGGTGGAAGTATTTCCCAAGCTGTCAGATACTGTGTAGTATATAACACCGTCCTTCTCCTCCGCTACTACCTGATTGGTGACGTCGCCATCTAAGTTGTCACTGGCGGTATAGCCTTCTTCCACATATGGATGATTGGGTAATGTGTAGGCATCTGGGTCTGTAGTCAGCGTAATAACAGGAGCTTTGGTGTCCTCCACACTTACGTTACGTGTAGCACTTTCCTTCCACAAGAGCTTGCTTGCAGAGTAAGTGACTTCATATTCTCCCACATTGCTGGTGTCGATATTATCCTGCTCCCGGACTGGGATGTGCCATCCCTTCTTGCAGAGGATACTGCCTCGGAGAACTGCATCTGCACCTGGATCTTCATAGGTGTCTCCATATTCTACCATGACACTGTCATAGCCCTCTAAGGTGATGGAGATGCTCCAGCGGTTAATGCCAAATACGAAAATGAGCAGTGCGGCGAGAACACCTGCACTTGTGCATAAAATGCCGATTACAAGACGCTTTCTATGCTTTTTCTTATGGATATCTTCGGTTCCTTTTACTTCTGTTTCTTTTCCCATCATAACTTCCTCTTTACTCCTCGTTGTAATTCCCTATTACTAGCTAATTGCGCAAATCACAATACTTCAGTTGACTATGTACTACGAATACAATCAAACATAGGTACTCTGGCGAAGCCGGTTCTTAGCGACCGTATTTTGGTCGCTTAGTACCGTTGCATGAGCCAACGTAGCGAAAGCGTGCCTATGTTTGATTGTATTCGCAGCACATAGTCATTGTGAATTAGAAGTGTTTCGCAATTAACCTATTCCCTATTATTAGAATAACGTGTCTGAGGAGTATCATCAAGGAGTTTTGGCTTAATTCTTTCTTAATTTTGTGTGGGATGTGGACTGAGTGAGACATGAGGGTGGAAGAAATGCAAAGAGTGATGGTATGAAGAAAATGTGATAATAGTTTGGTGTTTTCTTAATAGGATATAAAGATAAGAGTTAGAGAAGGAAAATGAAGAGTGAATATGAGAATGACACAGGGAGAACCTCAGATTGTGCCAACGGATGTGCCGTACACTTCTAATCTTGTGGCATCGGTGCTGCGAAAGCTGAAGGAGCGTTATCCGTGGATGCAAATTGCCGAAGCTGGAAAAAGCGTAATGGGACGTCCGATTTCCGTGATGCAGATTGGGACAGGGGCAATCGAGGTGTTTTACAATGCTGCCTTTCATGCAAATGAATGGATTACCGCGCCGCTTTTGTTGAAGTTCGCGGAAGAGTACCTAAGAGCTGTGGATACGGGAGGTACGATTGGTGGAATGGATGCGGATTGGCTGTATCGTACCTTTCGGCTGTACCTGATTCCGCTGGTGAATCCAGACGGAGTGGATCTGGTAAATGGAGAAGTAAATAGTGGAGAGTTCTACGATCAGGCATTTCAGATTGGACAGAATTATCCGGCGATTCCTTTTCCATCTGGGTGGAAGGCAAATATCAAAGGGGTGGATCTGAACCTGCAGTTTCCGGCAGGATGGCAGGAAGCCAGAAGAATTAAATTTAATCAAGGATATCGTTCGCCGGCACCACGTGATTACGTGGGGGAGGGACCTTTGGTGGCACCGGAGAGCCTGGCAGTCTACGACTTTACGCTGCAGCATAATTTCCAATTAATTCTGGCATATCATACCCAGGGGGAGGTCATCTATTGGAAATATTTGAACTACAATCCTCCAGGAGCCAGAAGAATCGCTGAATATTTCCGTGAGGTAAGTGGTTATGAGATTGAGGAAACACCAGTGGAATCGGGGTACGCGGGCTACAAGGACTGGTTCATCCAGGATTACAATCGACCTGGCTATACGGTTGAGGTGGGAAGAGGGGTGAATCCACTCCCAATAGTTCAGTTTGATCAAATCTATCAGGCGAATCTTGGAATTCTTGTTGGCGGAATGGTACAGCTTTTGGTATAATCTATAAGGCTCGTAATTCTAGTTAATGAAAGAAAGTAAATTATAGGTATAAGATATATGACAATTCAAAAGAAATTTGTAAAATACGTTTCGCAAAATGTGCTTGGAATGATTGGAATCTCTCTATATATTCTGGCGGACACATTTTTTATCTCCATTGCAGAAGGTGCCAATGGTATCACTGCGCTGAATCTGGTATTGCCAGTGTATAATCTGATATTTGCAATCGGAGCAATGATGGGAGTGGGTTCTGCAATCCGTTTCAAGGTGCTGCGCGCCAAAGGGGAAGCCCAGGCGGAGGAATATTTCTCCAATGCAATCTGCTGGGCATTTCTGATAGGCGTTGTGTTTATTATAGCAGGGCTTGCGGTGCCTGGTCAGATTGTGGGATTGCTTGGAGGAGATGCTACCATTCAGGCAGTTGGTGCAACATATACCAGAATCTTCATGCTGTTTACGCCGTTCTTTATGTGGAATCATATCTGTAATGCATTCGTGCGCAACGATGGCAATCCTACAATTGCTATGGCGGCAACTCTTTTTAGCAGTCTTTTTAATATTGTAATGGACTATGTGCTGATGTTCCCTCTTCAGATGGGAATGGCAGGAGCGGCGCTTGCAACTGCAATCTCACCCATTGTTGGAATTGGAATCTGTTGTATACATTTTCTATCGAAGAAGAACACTGTAAAATTCAAATGGAGAGTGCCTTCCGGAAAGAAACTGTTTCAGGCCTGCCAGCTTGGAGTATCTGCTTTTATAGGAGAGTTTGCATCTGGAGTGACCACCATTGTGTTCAACATGCTGATTCTTGGACTTGCGGGGAATATCGGAGTCGCTGCATATGGGGTGATTGCCAATACGTCACTGGTTGCAATCTCGGTGTTTAACGGGATCTCACAAGGCTCCCAGCCCTTGTTCAGTGAGGCCTATGGGCGGGGACAAAATAAGGGAGTCCACAAAGTATTGCAGTTAAGCGTTCTTTCTGCACTTGTTTTTGCGATACTTATGATTCTTGGAACGAATCTTGGGGCAGAGGGAATCGTAGGCATTTTCAACCATGAGCAGAATGGGCAGATGGCAGACTATGCGGTGAGAGGACTAAAGCTGTATTTTATTGGATTCGTATTTGCGGGATTTAATATCGTTGGAACAGGCTATCTCAGCGCAATCGAATCGGCAACCTGGGCCTTTGTGGCTTCCATTCTAAGAGGAATTGTTGCAATTGTCTGCTTTGCATTTCTATTGGCGGCGCTCCTTGGGTTGGATGGTGTATGGCTTGCTTTTCCAGCGGCAGAGGGGATTACAGCAGTGGTGACAGCGTCTGCAATTATAAGGGTAAAGAATAAAAAATAAGCTTTTGGTGACAGTTTTTCTAGTGGCACTATGACGTACGTTTGCTTTGTAATCGTGTCTGTCTGCTTTGCAATTATCTTTGTCTGCTCCGCAATCTTGTATGAGTTGACGGAAAGAGATAAGTGTAGTACCATGGAACTATATATAGTGGGACACATATGAAAGGAGCAGCATATGAAATTCAAAAGTATCGGGACGAAGTTATTAGCATGCATTTTACCGGTAGTAATTCTAGCAATGGTAATATTGACGGTGATTAGTGCAAATTCTAGTAGAAATATAATCACTGATCAGATTTCATCAAGGATGGACGCAGAGCTTACTGCACAGAATGGGAAGATCGGAGAGGAATTGAATACGGTATCTGCCATGGCAACTACGATTTCTAAAATGGTGGAGACAACCTATAGAACTATGGATTTGGCGGCGTATGAGAAAACTCTTACTGAAATAATTAAGTCTAATGAAATGGTTCTTGGAAGCGGTATCTGGTTTGAGCCATACGCGTATGACAAAGATGAAAAGTATGTAGGTCCATACGTTTTCAAAGATGGGGATAAGATTACAACAACATATGATTACAGTAACGAGGAGTATAATTACTTTGGACAGGAATATTATGCGGTAGCAAAGAGTACAGGGGAGGCAGTGTTTACAGATCCATATTATGATGAGACCTCTGGAAAAATCATGGCTTCCTGTGCTATGCCAATGACTGAGAAGGATTCCTTTATTGGCTGTATTACAGTTGATATTGAGCTTACCTCCATCTCAGAACTGGTAGGCGGAATCAAGGTAGGAGATGGCGGTTCTGCAATTCTTACCACCAAAGATGGCGTGTTCCTCGCTGGAACTACAGAAGAGAAAATACAAGGTGGTGCTAAAATTACAGAAGATGCCAATACATCTCTAGCAGAGGCTGGAAAAGAAATCCTGGCAAATGAGAGTGGTACAACTACATATAGCACAGATGATGAAAATTATAATTTATATTATGCTACCATCCCACAGACCGGATGGACTCTTGTAATTCGTATGCCACAATCAGAGCTGAATGCACCTGTAAGTGCATTGCTGCTTCAATTAGCAATGGTTTGTGTCATAGCAGCAATTCTGGTGATTATTGTAATACTTCTTCAAATTGGTTCGATATCTAAGAGTATTGCACGAGTAAAGGTGTTTGCCGGATCTCTGGCAAAGGGAGACTTTACGGTTGATCCGATTCTTGTAAAGACAAGGGATGAACTTGGAGTGATGGGAGATTCCTTAAATGAGATGTATGGAAGCAATAAGACGGTTATTACCAATATTTCCGACCATGCAATAGAGATTGAAGATGCAAGTGAACAGCTCCGCACAGCATCTTCTGAATTGTCTGAGAAGTTCACTGAAATTGAACAGTTCATGTCCAATGTTAACAACGAAATGATGAATACAAGTGCTGCAACGGAGGAGGTAAATGCTTCTACCGAGGAAGTGCTGTCCAATGTTAATATCCTGGTACAAGAGACTCAGGGAAGCAAGAAAATGGCAGAGGAGATTCGTGGACGAGCATCCGAGGTTGGAGAGACAAGTGAGCAGGCCTGTGAGAAAACCACAGTGCTGGGCAATCAATTCAAGGAGAGACTTGCTCAGAGCATGGAAAATGCCAAGGTTGTGGCAAATATTGGAGAATTGGCAAATGTGATTTCTGAGATTGCAGAACAGATTAATCTGTTATCGTTAAATGCTTCCATTGAGGCAGCCAGAGCTGGTGAAGCTGGACGAGGATTTGCAGTAGTTGCAACAGAGATTGGATCCCTTGCAGGCAGCACATCAGAAGCTGTTGGAAAGATTCAGGAGACCATTCAACAGGTCCAGAATGCATTTAATGGCTTATCGGATGAGGCACAGGGCATGCTTGATTTCCTTGTGAACAATGTTGCTCCAGATTACAGCAACTTTGTGGATGTGGCAAAACAGTATGGCAAGGATGCAGAGAGCATTGAAAATACTTCAGAAACCATATCCAAGATGGCAGATGGCATACGCCAGATCATGAATGAAGTAACCGAAGCAATTCAGAATATTGCAGATGCAACTCAGCAGACAACCGACATTAGCAACCAGATAATGGATGAGATTGAGGTGGTTGGTAAGCATGTGGAGAACGTATCTGGAATGTCAGAGCGTCAGCAGGACATCTCCATGAACCTGAAGGATGTTGTCGGCAAGTTCAAAATCGAAGAGACTGGCAAGCGCGAGAGTTAGGAAGACACAGGCAAAGTGTGACCCCAAAAACAACAACGATAAAGTGGGGTTGGGATGAAATAAGTAGTAAAATGAGATGAGTAGTAAAAAAATAGGTATTAAAAAGAAATAGATAGTAAAATGGAGCAGGCATTTATAGAATGCCTGCTCCTGATTTTGTTAAAGAATTTATTTGTTATTTATGAATTTTAAGCAACCAATACCTAAAAGACTTAGTAAGATTGTTCCTGTTGATAAGATGATTGGAAATGATGAATCGCCAGTCTGAGGGGATTTAATAGTTGTATTTGTCGTTACTGGTGTAGTTGTTGTCTGTGGCGTGGTAGGTGTCTGGGGTGTAGCGGGTGTCTGCGGTGCAGCAGGGGCTTCTGGTGTGGAAGGTGTCTGTGGTGTAGTAGGTGGCTCTGGTACTGTAGCATTATCACTTATTACAACAGGAATGTGAACAATTATTGTTTCATCTTCTGTAAAGCCATCTGATAAATCACCTACTGGATAATTTGGAATAGTAACAATCGTTGTTCCTGGCTTTAATGCTCTAAGAAAGTTAGCACCTACAGATGCAGATGGAATAACATTGTGACCTTGATATTCAATATATCCGTTTTCATTCCATGAGTCAGACCAAATTTTACTCCACTCCGCTGCTGTTGCATACTGTAATTCTCCTACCAATTCATCTGTTTCAAAATCATAATATCCCATTTGAAAAACATATTCTAATGAATTTGAATCCACTACACATTTGTTAAGTGTGTCAACTTCAGGATCATACCATGACCAACCATGCCAAGTTCCTTCCTCCGTATCCCCTCTGTTTAGGTCATAATTTGTAATATACTTGTCTAAGGATGGTGCACTCATTTCAAATGCTTCACCAACTTTCAAATAAATAGTATCGCTTGTGATTTCAGTAACTTTCTCTTCCGCATTAACTTGAATTGGTTTGGTAATTCCAAACAAAACTGTTAATGACAACATTCCACTTAATAGTAATGCAATTTTTCTGTTCATTATAGTACTCCCTTTCATAACGTATATTTATTTCCTAAATCGTAGCATGATATATGAAATAAATTAAGCCCAGAATGGGCTAAAACAGAATAAATATTAAGATGAACCCTTATAATCCATATGAGGTGAAATCAATGCAATATGAACGTATACGGAACTTACGAGAGGATAAAGATATCTCGCAAAAAGAATTGGCAAAAGAACTCCATATAAGTCAACGTAGTCTATCTCACTACGAAATTGGAGATAGAGATATACCAACAGAAGTACTTATTAAATTTGCTGATTATTTTGAGTGCTCAATTGATTACCTATTAAATAGAACAAATAAAAAGAGATAATTTGCCGTTGTATCATTCAGTGTTACACGGCTTTTTTACTAGGGACACTCTATGACACAGGTGTCCTTTTCTTATAAATTTCATTATCTTTCAATGGAAAATTATTTGAAATTTCATCAGCACTGATTTGTAAAAACCAATGTTCTACGGTATAATAATTAGGAAAGGTGGTGTATTGAAATGACAAGTACAATTTCAAAAAACAATATTAGAGATTATTTAGGTCAAGTGGTTAGTATTAATGACTTAAACAAAATATATGACTTATGGATGATACTTGTTAGGCCTAAAAATTCAACAATAGATAACGATAAAGGCATACTAAGCTTTGTTGGAACTGAAACAAACGCGGAATCAGATAAGCTATATACACCCGAAAATGTGATTATTCCAATATTTAATGACAGTACAGAGCTGGATGGAGACGTATTTTATGATGAATAAGTACATTAGAATAGTTGCATCTGACAAGAATGAGTTTAGAACAACCATGGATATTGAAATTGATGGTCAAAAGTACAGTAGTGTAAACGTTAAAATAGATTCTGGTTGTCCACAAACAACTATATTAACAAGCAAACTAGGTATCTCAGAAGCAACAGCAAGAAAACTTAAAGCTACAGATTCAAATGATCCGAACATTAAGAAAACAATCTCATTTGGAGTAAATGATAGTATACAATACAGAAATGAAACAAGACAAAAGTTTAATAATGGACAGCTACTTGATTTACCAGCAGTTTCATTTAGAAAGGAAGTTAGCAATATCAGTATAAGTGGGGTTGATATTGGAAGTAGAAAAATAAAAATCAATTATGATAGATCTGGCAACATACTTATAGGTGTTGACATACTAAAAACTTTAGATATACATATTGGAAAAGAAAACTCAGGAAAAACGGTATTACTTGCATGTCCACAAAATAGCATTAATAGAGAATATTTAAATGCACTTGAAAATCTGATAGAAGAATCAACAAATATTAGTGTGACAATAATACAATGAGGGTAATATATAAATGATTAATTTAGTAAACAACGGTAAACAGTTTTCACACAATTTAAGATAAAATAAAAACTCCGCAAACCCTTTATCTAAAGGATTTGCGGAGTTTGTTCAGTAGA
>CAZTGP010000046.1:0-20897 GCA_964613325.1 uncultured Roseburia sp.
GTCGGGAACAATAAAACATCTCTAATTGCCTGAGAGTCGGTTAATAACATAACAAGACGATCGATACCATATCCGATACCGCCTGTTGGTGGCATACCAATCTCCAATGCATTTAAGAAATCTTCATCTGTATGCTGTGCTTCGTCATCACCAGCTTCTGCATTTGCATCCTGCTGTGCGAAACGTTCTCTCTGATCGATTGGATCATTAAGCTCAGAGTATGCGTTACACATTTCCCAAGTGTTGATAAATAACTCGAAACGCTCTACCTTTTCTGGATCACTTGGTTTCTTCTTTGTTAAAGGAGAAATAGATAATGGATGATCCATAATGAATGTAGGCTGTACGAGATTCTTCTCACAATATTCTTCAAAGAATAAGTTGATGATATCTCCTTTAGTGTGACGTTCTTCAAATTCAATATGATGCTCTTTTGCAAGCGCTTTTGCCTCTTCATCTGTTGCAATAGTATCGAAGTCAATTCCTGCATATTTTTTGATTGCATCATTCATAGTCAGACGCTCGAATGGCTTACCAAAATCAAGCTCGATTCCATTGTACATAATCTTTGATGAGCCACATACAGTCTCTGCAAGATAGCGGAACATGCTCTCTGTTAATTCCATCATGCCTTCATAATCTGTATATGCTTGATATAATTCCATCAGAGTGAATTCTGGATTGTGACGTGTGTCAACACCTTCGTTACGATATACACGACCAATCTCGTATACTCTCTCTAATCCACCAACAATCAGTCTCTTTAAATATAACTCTAAGGAAATACGAAGCTTTACATCTTCGTTCAATGCGTTGTAATGTGTCTCGAAAGGTCTTGCAGCCGCACCACCAGCATTGGATACTAAGGTAGGTGTCTCAACTTCCATGAAGTCTCTTCCTGCTAGGAAGTTACGAATCTCTTTAATAATCTTAGAACGTTTGATAAATACTTCTCTGCTCTCATCATTCATGATAAGGTCAACATATCTCTGACGATAACGGGTATCTGTATCCTGCAATCCGTGGAATTTCTCTGGGAGAATCTGTAAGCTCTTTGTGAGCATTGTCATCTCAACTGCATGAATCGAGATTTCTCCTGTCTTGGTACGGAATACATATCCTTTTACACCATAGATATCACCAATGTCGGATTTCTTGAAATCTTTATAGGAATCTTCACCAATTGCATCTCTTGCAACATAGACCTGAATATTTCCACTTAGATCTTTAATGTTACAGAAAGAAGCTTTTCCCATAACACGCTTGAACATCATACGTCCTGCTACAGATACTTCGATTGGACTTGCATCCATAATCGCTCTTCTCTCATTGTAGTCTGCGTTGATGACATCCTTTGTCTGCTGCTCATCTAATCCGTCAACAACTGGAGCTTTTCTTCCTGCAAGAAGCTCTGCTTCGTGTGCCTCATAGAGTGCTTTTGCATCACTTGTGTGATGTGTCTGGTCATATTTTGTAATGACGAATGGATCTTTTCCATTCTCCTGTAATTCCTGTAATTTTTCACGACGAACCTTTAACAGCTGGTTAATATCCTGCTGTGGTGCTTTGCTCTGTCCGTTGTTCTGCTCTGCCATGATTTCCTCCGATTCTATACGGTGAGGCGTATGTCTCCCGTGTTTATTCTACGTTTGAACGCTGAATCTCAAGTACTTTGTACTGTAACTCTCCAGCCTGTGTTTCAACTGTTACGGTATCTCCAACTTTCTTTCCAAGTAAAGCTTTCCCTACTGGAGATTCGTTTGAGATTTTACCTTTTAAGCTGTTTGCTTCGGTAGATCCTACGATCTTATATTCTAATTCATCCTCGAATTCGCAGTCTAATATTCTTACTTTGCAGCCGATACTTACTTTATCAAGATCTGCTTCTTCTTCCACTACTACTTCTGCATTCTTTAAAATCTTCTCAATCTGCTCGATACGGTTCTCGATGTCACGCTGTTCATCTTTTGCTGCATCATACTCTGCGTTCTCTGATAAGTCGCCCTGCTCACGAGCTTCCTTGATCTTCTGGGAGATCTCTTTACGTTTTACAACTTTTAAGTCTTCTAACTCGTCTTCAAGTTTTCTAAGACCTTCGTAGGTCAAAATGTTTTTCTTGTCCATTCTTCTACCCTTCTTTTTATAAAATTAATTCCCGCATCCGTCACTCCCAGATGGGGTTTCGTGCCTAATTTAACCCATGTATTATATCCGATAGACCCAGTAATGTCAAGGTTTCAGCAGTTTTTCAAGTTCCTCATAGCTTTCAATGGCATTTATCGCCACCCGAAGCTTAGCAGAATTCGGATATCCAGCGGTGTACCATGCGGCATGCTTACGAATTTCTCTAATTCCTGTATATTCGCCCTTGAATTCCAGCATCATCTTGGCGTGACGCAATATCATATCTGTCACTTCCTCCACCGATGGCTTCGCAAGCTTCTCACCGGTCTTGAAGTAATGGAGTATCTGTTCAAAAATCCATGGATTGCCTTGCGCTCCACGTCCAATCATAAAGCCATCGCAACCGGTCTGCTCCTTCATAGCGATTACATCGTCAGCAGTGAGTAAATCTCCATTTCCAATTACCGGAATGGACACGGCTTCCTTCACTTGACGAATGATGTCCCAGTCTGCTTTTCCTGCGTAGTATTGTTCTCTGGTTCTTCCATGTACTGCAATTGCTGCTGCACCTGATGCTTCCGCAACCTTAGCCATCTCCACTGCATTCACATGTTCCTCGTCGAAGCCTTTTCGAATCTTCACTGTGACTGGCTTCTTAATGGCCTTTACCGTTTTCTCGATAATCTCTCCCGCTAGGCGTGGATTCTTCATCAATGCCGAACCTTCACCATTATTCACAATCTTCGGTACGGGACAGCCCATGTTCAGATCCAGTATATCAAAAGGTCTTTCTTCTATCTCATGAGCAATCTTTGAGATAATATCGGAGTCCGAGCCAAAGAGCTGTAGGGATACTGGATTCTCTCTTGGATCGATTTCCAACAGTCCCTGCGTATTTTTGTTCTTATACAGAATTGCTTTAGCGGATACCATTTCCATACATAGGAGGCCTGCGCCTTTTTCCTTACAAAGTAAGCGAAATGGCAGGTCAGTTACTCCTGCCATAGGTGCTAATATTAAGTTGTTCTCCAATGTTACCTTGCCGATTTGAAGCGGCACAATCTTATTCTGTCCCATATATCCCTATTCTAATTATTCTTACGGTTCTGTTTCTTATAGACACGATAGATTCCCTCAAGTGTCAGATTGGAATCATAGATGTCGATCGTGTCTGTCTCGTTTGCAATAATACGTCCAAGACCACCGGTGGCAACCACCTGTATCTTGCCCATATTTGCCTCTTCCTGTATCTTACGAATAACATATTCTGTCTGACCAATCTGACCATATACAAGTCCTGCCTGCATACTGCTGATGGTCTCTTTGGCAAGAATACTATCTGGCTTCTTTATCTCAATCTCTGGAAGCTTAGCAGCGTCCTCCCATAGTGCTTTGGCTGAGATACGGATTCCTGGTGCAGTAACTCCGCATATGAATGCTCCAGATTCATCCACAAGATCATAGGTTGTGGCTGTACCGAAGTCGATCACAATCACTGGTCCTCCATAGATTTCATATGCTGCTACTGCATCCACAATACGGTCAGCACCAATCTGTTGTGGATTCTGTGTAACCACACGAATTCCCGTTTTGATTCCAGACTCAACAATAATCGGCTTGATATTGAAATATTTCACCAGCGCACCTTCTAACGAATGCATAACATTCGGCACAACAGAGCAGATAATTGCATCCCTAATATCAGAGCATGCAATATTGTTACTCTCTATCAAGCTATGTAGAATCATTCCATACTCATCTGAAGTACGAGGCATTTTCGTTGTAATACGAAAGCTTGCTGCAATATGTTCCTGATTGAAAATACCTACTGTTATATTTGTATTTCCAACATCAATAGTTAATACCATCTTTTAGTCCTCCTCGTCCAAGCCTTCCCCAAGAAACATGATTCGGTAATAGGTTTCAACTGATTCTAAGAGTTCATGCTTCGTGTTCTGATATTGTTTAATCTTGAGAACGCTTCCGATCTCATCATAGAGCAGATCCTGCTCATCACAGGATGTGCGAAATTCCAGTTCTCCATCTTCATTGAATACAAGCTGTAAAATGCCACCCACATCCTCTGTAAATAACACACACAGTATGCGCAATTCATCCTTAATTGAATCTGGCAGACCGGTAAAATTCTCATTCAGATAGAATTTCTTATTGTATGCACTGGCACCGCACAGTACGATATCATCATTAGACATATCCATATAGACCTCTCACGGACACTTCACCGCTGGATACCAGCTTTCTGGATTCCCAGGTATCAACGATAAGTTCCCCTTTCTTTGTAATTCCCATTGCTTTACCTTCAAAAGGCTCTTTGGGATCTAGTACTCTGACGTTCTTGTTCATATTCACAAGACTGCGATTATATTCGTTTATAAGCCCACTCAAGTCCTCTGTCTCAAGATAGACTGCATAGTATTCCTCGAACCGTTCCAGAATCTTCTCAATGAGTTCTGCTCTTCGGATTTTCTTTCCAGTCTCCAGAAGTATCGAGCTTGCCATCTCCTGAATCTCTGTTGGAAAATGCATATTGTGCACATTGATTCCAATCCCTATCACAATGTGATTGATATAATCGAACTGTGCACTCATCTCTGTCAGGATGCCGCAAATTTTCTTTCCATTCATGACAATATCATTGGGCCACTTAATCTGAGCTTCCGTTCCCGTACAGTCGCAGATGGCTTTTGCCACCGCCATCGCTGTCACAAGTGTGAGCATCGACGCATGATTCGGATTGATATCCGGCTTCAGCATCAATGTCATAAAGATGCCTGTCTGTGCTGGCGATTCCCAGGAACGGCCTCGACGGCCTCGTCCTGACTCCTGTTTATCCGCAACAACCAGCGTCCCCGATGGATGACCTGCTTCTGCAAGCTCCTTTGCTTTGATATTAGTGGAATCAATGGTATCGTAGTAGAAGATCTCACGACCTGCCCACTTGGTGTTCCGCAAGCTCTCCAGTTCTACTTTATTCATCAGATCTGGTGCAGACACAATGTGGTATCCCTTATTTGGTACAGCCTCAATGACATATCCTGCCTCTTTCAGCTGATTAATCGCCTTCCAGACTGCAGTTCTAGATACACCAAATTGATTACATAGCTCCTGGCCAGATACATAACCATCTGTCTGGCGCAGTGCCTCTAATATTTCTGATTTCATAGCTCTCCTTACTCAGAAAGTGTCGCTTTCATTACCGCTTTAATCGTATGCATACGGTTCTCAGCTTCGTCAAACACAACAGAACGAGGTCCTTCAAATACCTCATCTGTTACTTCCATCTCAGCTAAACCAAACTTCTCATGAATTTTCTGACCAATTCCAGTATTCAAATCATGGAAGGCTGGAAGGCAATGCATAAAGATTGCGGAATCCTTCGCATTTTCAAATGCTTTTGCATTAATCTGATAAGGCATTAAATCCTTAATACGTTCTTCCCACACTTCATCAGGCTCACCCATAGATACCCACACATCGGTATAGAGGACATCTGCGTCCTTGGTAGCCTCCTGTACATTTTCTGTCAAAGTAATGGAAGCTCCTGTCTCAGCTGCTACCTTCTTACAATAGTTAACCAATTCCTCCGCTGGAAAATACTTCTTGTTTGTACATGCTACGAAGTCCATTCCAAGCTTTGCACAAGTCACCATCAAAGAATTGCCCATATTGTATCTTGCATCACCCATATAGACAAATTTTACCCCTTTGATGTGTCCCAGATGTTCACGGATAGTAAGCATATCCGCCAGCATCTGTGTTGGATGGAATTCATTTGTCAGACCATTCCATACTGGAACCCCTGCATATTTTCCAAGTTCCTCTACGATATCCTGTCCATATCCACGATACTCAATTCCATCATACATTCTTCCAAGTACTCTTGCTGTATCGGCAATACTTTCCTTTTTTCCAATCTGTGATCCAGTTGGGTCCAGATAAGTCACATGCATTCCCAGGTCGTGTGCTGCCACTTCGAAAGAGCATCTGGTACGGGTACTTGTTTTCTCAAAAATTAATGCAATATTCTTGCCAATCAGGCTGTCGTGCATGATTCCCTGATGTTTCTTCTCCTTCAGATCTGCTGCCAGATCAATCAGATACAGAATCTCCTCTGGAGTATAATCCATAAGTTTCAAAAAGTTCCGTCCTTTTAATGTCATAGCTCTTTCCTCCTCTATTTACAATGATGTTATTTTACCCCATTTAATTTTCGAATACAAGATAGAAAAAGAGCCAAACCGCGACATCATGTCGCAGGTCTGACTCTACACTGGTTATAATTTGGTTTAGTAGAATACATTTCCACCAATCAGATAGCCTGACTGACCTCTGTTGGACTTAAAGAAATGACATCCTCCGGTGTTGTCCTGTCCAGATAACGCTGCATTGGCTGCATCGATTGCAGATGAACTTGGTCCTTTTGCAAGAACACGTTCTACTGCTCCAGAGGCAGCTGGTGTGAACTGACCGCTCTGATAGATAACGCCATACACGCTAGATGGAAAAGATCCACTCTTCACACGATTGCATACAACTGCTGCTACTGCTAACTGACCCTCATAGCTGCCAGCTTCACATTGAACAAGTGCTGCAAGTAAGGTAACATCATCTGCACTTGCTGCAAGTGATGAACCATAAGAAGTACCTTTTGAAGAACTCTGAGTAGCTTTTGCTGCTTTCTCAGCTGCCGCTTTCTTAGCCGCCTCTGCCGCTGCAATCTGTGCTGCTTCCTCTTCTTTGGTAATTCCTGTACCAAGCTGAAGCCCCACGGTTACGTATTCAGAAGCCACATAGCGGGTTTCTGATCCAGACCACACAGATACCCATCCATCGATAGGTGCTGCTTCCGTGTTGACAACAAGTGTATCGCCCATACCAAGCTGGGTGTTGACCTCAGCTTCCGTGTTAGGCTCAACACGTACATTTAAACTATCTGTAGTTGAAGTTGCGATTGTCTCGCAATTTGTTTTTGCAAAGTTTAATGCATCAGTACCCATAACTACATACTGATTATTTACATATCCGTTTACATTACCGGATGTGATTTTGGTCCATTCTGAACCTTTCTCTACGATGGTGGCAAGATCGCCTTTGCGAAGTTTACCAACGACATCTGATTCCTGATTCGCATCAGCCCGGACATTCAAATTGTCCTCCAATACTGTAGACATCAGGTAATTCTGCCATTCCTGCTCCTCCGGAGTAAGTTCAGGCTGTGCTGCTTCTTCAGCAGACGCTGTTACGATATCGACATTTGTCTTAGCAACAAATACGATGCTGTCTAATTTCTTAGCTGTCTGTAATTGATAGTCCATAAAGACTGTCGCTACACCAGCCACACCATTCTTTTCTAAACCAGTGTTTCCCACTTCGTTCTCGTCAGCTGCCATAACGTGTGCGCCAACGTTTCCTCCGTTAGTTACCGCTGTGATTGCCATAACGCAAAGTGAACAAAGGACAACCATGCTCTCAATCACCTTTTTGTTAAGTTTCATTTAATAACCTCCATATGGTGTAATCTTATGCTTCAAGTATTACACTAATGTTTCGTTTTTAAACATTTTATTTCAAATGTTACGAATTTGTTACGCAAATGAGTATAGCACAAAAGGCACAGTTTTGTCAAATTTCTGGAAATTTATGGTTGCTCAATACTCCACAGTCCTTGATTTTACTAGGGTTTGCGGAAACTTTGCTGTTTGCGTTTTCACATTGGAAAATGCATCATTTCACACTTATGGGAATATTTCTTGCAGGACCGATGAAATGATTCGCGTTTGTGTTTCCTCATCCATTTTCCCTCGGCTATTTACTCCCATATCCGGAGCTGGTATATTCGTCTCTTTCTCCGTTTCTTCTTCCAAAATCACCTTAAGATAATTTTCCACTTTTTTGGTGATGCGATCCGTTTTACGACTTATCATATTTATCTTATGTATCAGTAACGCCAGCACCACCAGCACCAATAGCTGGAGGACTCCAACAATCCATATTCCATTGTCCTGTATTACTCTTAGACACTGATCCATATTCTTCACCCCTTCTTAGTTCTTAGCTTGTCCTTTTCTCTATTATATAGAAAAAAGCCCAGGCACAAAAGAGGCCCAGGCCGTTTTTCGGTCGCAAGTTTCGCTAATATCCGTCATTTGGAACCAGATAACCAGAAAAGCAATATCCAAATCTTTGATTAATATTCACAATGTGATTATAAGAACTGAACGCAAGAATATCCAGAATCACCTCGCTGCGCTCATCCTTCGCAACTGGGAGAATCCAGTAAATAGAATCCTCGCTAATCAATCCCTTCATCAGCTGTGGATTCCAATAATTCTTCGCACCGCAATTGGACATAAGAACCGCTCTCGTCTTTCGCTGAATATTCCAGAAATAGACCAGAAGCTGTGGCAGATATTTCTTTAAATTCACATTGCCCAACAGAAGAAATCCCATTCGCGAAATATTTTCCTCGCGATTCTTATATCGCTGTAAATATTCATAATCATAATTATATTGGCACTTTAGGGCGCAGGTCTTTCCATTCTGTGGAATTATCGCTTTGCACTTTCTAACAGTAGAGAACGCTTTCCCCATCATAATCGACGAAGTTTCCCTTGGATTGTCATGAATCGGTCCGTGAAACATCACAACAGAGGCGTATGGAGACTCTCCAAACTGTTTCTCAAAAAGATAAAGTACCTGTCTCAGTTTCTGATAATCCGCCTCCCCTTTATCGCCGCTGCATTCCACATAATCCTTCAAAAATTGACGAATTTCATGAATATCTGGACCAAATGTTCCCATATAAAACAGCCAGTTATTCTCTACGATATAGCCAGCTTTCACCACTGGAATCGTGCATCCTTCCATCTCCGTCACTACGCGAATCACAGAATCCGTCACTGGCTCCAAGTGGTATCCTGGTCTAAGGGCATTCAAATCATCTTCAATAGGCTCACCATTCTGATAAATGAAATATACATTTTCCGCCCCTGTCTTCCGCAAACATTCATAGGGATAATCCAGAAAATATATAAGTTCTTTCCTATATGCATAGTCGATTGGCACCTTATGTGCCAGGAAAAGCCTTTGAATCGGAGTAACATAGGGGAGCAGTACCGTGTGTGTATGGTGCTCCTTTAATATATGCAATAGTCGAATAATTTCAGGATATGTATAGGAACCAAGAATTGCAAAATCCACTTTATCGCCATCGCTTAACAAACGTCCGGCATCACTACCACTACAGTTCTCCTGCGTGTAAGAGCCCGACAAGTAGACATAATTCGTCTGTTGCTGACTGGTGTTATCCCATATGCTTCCAGCGTGGACGATTTCATCCTCTTCACATTGAAATAAATGTCGAAAATAACGAGATTCCAATCTCCTCTCCCCCCTGAAAATAACGACTGATCTCAATTCATACTAATTATGTATAAAAATGTCAAAATACATTTCCATTTTAGTCTTTCTCATTTATTTTACAAGTCTTTTCTTGACTTTTCATTTGTGGAGTATAATATAGAAGAGACACAGACATCACATGTTTACGTGTGATTGTCATAGGACTGAGATTCGATTCGAAAGAATCGCTTGTCATAGTACTGAATTAGAGAAAGGAAAAGACTATGAAGAAGATTATTATGACCGGCGGTGGGACTGCAGGCCATGTTACTCCTAACATTGCGCTGATGCCTTCCTTAAAGGAAGCAGGTTATGACATTACTTATATAGGCTCTTACAACGGAATGGAGAAAGGCTTAATTGAAGCACGTGGAATTCCTTACTACGGAATCGCATCTGGAAAGCTCAGAAGATACTTTGATTGGAAGAACTTCTCTGACCCATTGCGTATTATAAAAGGATATGGTCAGGCAGTGCGTCTCATGAAACGTATCAGACCAGATGTGGTATTCTCCAAAGGAGGATTCGTATCTGTTCCTGTAGTACTTGCTGCAAAGCTGTGTCATGTACCAGCCATCATCCATGAATCCGATATTACACCAGGTCTGGCCAACCGCTTAGCAATCCCTGGTGCCAAAAAGGTATGCTGCAACTTCCCTGAGACCTTGCAATACCTTCCATCTGAGAAAGCCGTATTGACTGGCTCGCCAATTCGTAAAGAATTATTCGGTGGTGACTCCGAGAAAGCCATCCAGTACTGTAACTTCCCTGACCATAAGAAACCCGTACTCCTGATTGTAGGAGGAAGCACAGGTTCTAGAATTATCAATGAAGCTGTTCGCAAAGTCCTGCCAGAGCTTCTGGAAAGCTTCTACGTCATTCATTTATGTGGAAAAGGCAATCTAGATGAACACTTGAAAGGCTTAATCGGCTACGCACAGTTCGAGTATGCCAACGCCGAGCTTACTGATATGTTTGCCTTGTCTGATCTCGTAATTTCACGTGCAGGAGCCAACTCCATCTGTGAACTGCTAGCACTTCATAAACCAAATATCCTGATTCCACTCTCTGCTGCTGCAAGCCGTGGCGATCAGATCCTAAATGCCAAATCTTTCAAACGACAGGGATTCTCCTATGTCATTGAAGAAGAAACACTCACAGACGAAATACTTCTAGAAGCGATAAAGAATGTCTACGCATCAAGAGATACCTATGTGAAAGCCATGTCAGAAAGTGGTCAAATGGATTCCATTGGCACAATCTTAAAGCTAATTCAAAGTGTATCCAAATAAAACCATAGAATCATAAAAGTAATGATTGCAAAAGAATTAACGGATTACTTCATCTGCATCTGCTTGCAAATCTCAGACATCTCCGTATCCGTATATTCCTTATGATTCCACTCAATCACATTGCGGTTATCATCCTCTTTATACCGAGGAATCAAATGCATGTGGTAATGAAATACCGTCTGTCCTGCAACTTCACCATTATTCTGAACCACATTATAACCATCGCAATTTAAGACCTCTGTCTCATGAGCAATAATTCTCTTTGCAAGCTTTGCAGCCTTCGCAAGAATAGTCTCATCAATCTCATAGAGGTTCGCATAATGTTCCTTTGGAAGAATAAGTGCATGCCCCTTAGAAGCAGGACTCGCATCCAAGATCACCTTGAAGTCCTCATCCTCATAGATTGCGTTGGTTGGAATCTCACCATTTGCCAATTTACAGAAAATACAATTGTTATCTTTCATCGTTTTTATCTCCTTTATATTTTGTCGAATCATGTAGACGACTTTTATTTGCATAATTAAAATTGAAATGCTACACTTTTCCCTATGGAGGGGGGAGTTATGTTAAGTAACGAAGATTATCAGCATATTTTTCATGAAATCAAAAATATCGTAACATTAATTAACAGTTCCTTACAAATGATTGCAAAGCAGCATCCAGAAATCGAATCCTATGATTATTGGAACGATGCTGTATCGGATGTTCGCACCTTGAAAGATATTGTCGTGGAATTATCCACCGTAAAAATCGGGGAAAATATCACGAAAATTCCAACAAACGTACCTCACTTTCTAGATGAAATCATGCATGCTACACGTGCCACCCTAGAAGAGCACATTGTCTGCACATTTCATACGGAAGAAGATCTTCCAGATATCGGAATGGATTCTTTTCGTATGAAACAAGCCATGATTAACTTAATTAAGAATGCCCTTGAAGCCATGAACGGAGATGGTACACTTACCATTCATACGTTTCAAAGAGATCATTCTCTTTACTTCGAGTTCACCGACAACGGATGTGGGATAGATCCTGCCGTGCTTACACAAATCTATACCCCATTCTATACTTCCAAGCCTAACGGAAGTGGTCTCGGTCTCGTAATCACCAAAACGATTGTCGAATCCCACGGCGGCACGATATCCTGTCGTTCTGTCTTAGGAAAAGGCACCACGTTTACCATCTCTCTTCCATATTAGAATTGGAAGATCTGATCCAACATACGCAATGTCTTGAAATTGCCTTTCGCTGTCATATCTCCTGCCATGAATGCTCTCTGGAAAGTCATTCTTCCTTCCACGATAGTGGTCATGACATCAGATGTGAGCTTAGCGAACACTTCTGCACCATCATTCATTCCATAATGTATCACCATCTCGCCATCGGCAATCGTAATCAGCAATAACTTCTTGATTCCCTCGATAGAAAATGCATAGCTCGCCTCAAAGTCCTCCTGTGGCACATAATGCTCCTGGAATTCCTTAATAAAAGGCGTCTTCTCTTCCTCTTTCGCCTTGCCCATCATGTCCTTAAACATGGATGCTAATTCCTCGATATCCTCTTTCTGTTTCTTCACATAGGTATCATCAGATACATACTTGGAGAGCTGTTCGCTCTCCTGAGGTGTCAGGTTCAATTGCTGCGTACGCAACACGCTCTGTTTAATAGCCTGATTACTTGTCGGAAGGCTCTTTAGCTTCTGCGATATGGTACGATACAGATTCTCTGCCTTCTTCTCAATAATCACATTGTAATCCTTGTTAATCTGGAATGTAATCAAATCATCCACATATCCGCTCAATCCCGCACAAGGTAATCCACCAAGGATCTCCCATGCATTGGATAACGATAGTAATCCCTGACTTTCACCATAGGTCGTAGACATCACAATCGGCTGCATATAGGTGTTGCTGATCTTCTCTTTATCTCCATATAACCAGCAGCTGTCTAGGAACTGCTGCATATAGCCTCCAATTCCAAGCCACTCAACAGTAGTTGCAAGAATAATACCATCTGCCTCCTTCATGGTCTGCGGAAGTGTTGCGATCTCATTCTTGTGCTCGTAGATATTAATACGCTCCACAGTTACCCGAAGCTCCTGAAGCACCTCTTCCATCTTCTTGATGACAAATAACGTCGGATCATCTAATAATCCTCTTCCACCATAATAAATATTTATTTTCATCCGTATTCTCTCCCAATAAGCTTATCTACTACCTAGTATATTGATTTTATCTACGAAAATCAACAGAAAGCAGCATTCCAAGGACAAATCCCGATACCAGTCCCCCTACATGTGCCCAGTTATCGACTCCAGCCGTGCTTACACCATAGTAGAGACAGAGAGCGATCATAAACACCAGTCCCTTGACAGACACCTCCTTATTGCGGCCTCGATGACGTAATACCACCCAAAGTAAGCCTCCGATGGCGCCAAATATCGCACCCGAGGCACCAGCCGCCACTGCATAGGATTGGGTATGAATCATCTCATAGAGCGATAGCAGGGACCCACCCACTCCCGCCAAAAGGTATAAGAATAGGAACCTTATATGACCGATCGACTCCTCCAGTTGAGACCCCACACAGGATAGCATCACCATATTATTTAATAAATGTAGTAGTCCAAAATGAAGAAACATAGCGGTAATAAGTCGCCAATATTCGCCCTTAACCAACACATTATCCGGATAGAGTGCACCATGCGCCAGCATAAAAGCAGTATTATCCGTACTTCCAATAAGTTCAAGTACAATATAGGTCAGAATATTCACAAGAACTAATGTCACCGTCACTCCGCACTTCTTCCAAGTATTACGCATCTGAAGCAGGTTCTCTTCTCTAGTCGACTTCGATCTCTTTGGCCATGGATCATACTCTGTATCACGCTCCGCTTCCATAGGACTGCTGCTTGGAAGCTGCTCAAAGGCATCTCTTAATCCATCATAATCTCCCGGCTGATTCTCATAGATGATCAGATGTCCACTGCCTCGGTCAAATGCCCAAACGTTATCCACATTCGCGCATAGGATATGCATCTGATCCACATTCCATCCATATAGGAACGTCAGCATATTGACATTATAGACTGCGTGCTCCTTCAGCTCTCTTAGGAGCTGACCTTCTGGATGATAGAATAACATAGATGTCCGTTCTATGATGTGCTGTAACTTCGGAACCGTAAGATCAAGTACCTCATCCTCCCGAATCGCAAGCACAACCTGATACGTTCCTTCTTTATATTTATAAAATATCTCTGTTGCGGGGACATTGGTCTGAATTCGTCTATATCCGTGTCCTTCTAGTAATTCCTGTACCTGAGACTGCATCTGCTACTTCCTTCTTTCTCTATGGAAGTATTATATCAAAGAAAACGATATTGTACATCAGCAAAGCGAATGATATCGTTTGTTTTTAGTTGTCGAATCTCTTTATATGCTAATAATTCTTCGTTTAAATAGGTTCCGTTTGTTGAGTTTAAGTCTTCCAGATAAAATTCTTGATTCTTTTGTTCAATCCGAGCATGATATTTACTAATCGTATCTCGTTGAATAAGGACCTCACAATCTGATCCTTTTCCTATTCTTGAGTTATTTTCCACAAGGTGAATATCCTTTAATTGCTCCGCCCCTTGATAGATAAGTATTCCTTCTGGATGAGTTCGGTATTCTCCAAGGCAGACTGTCGGATGGATTGTTACTATTTCCTCATGATATTCGTCTTCTGGATATACAGCCTCTATTTTTTTATCACTTTTCTGCTTTTGTGATTTAAAAATAGAGATCTTTTTTTCCCAATCTCTAAACATTGCCACTATTTCTTTAAAGATTAATGATAATTGATTGTATCTTTCATTTTCTTTTTCCTTTACCTCTTCTTGTTCCCTGCTGCTTGTAAGATTCTTTTCTCCCAAACTCTCTATTTTTTCATTTGCTATAGTAGGTTCTTTCTCTTCAAAGTTCTGAGTTCTTTTAGACAGAATATCATCTCGTATATCTGCTATATTATATGCTTCTTCCAGTGTTTTTTCATAAATGGAATAGCCTATATGTACCGCATCTACGTCTTTATGATCAATCTTTGTTAATAAATATTCCATTAGCTGTTGAAATCCAGTAGATATAGTTTCACTGTTTCCTGGATAAATTGCAAAAATGATTTCTTGATTTTGATTTGATATAAATATTTGCTCTGGATCTAGAATAAGAGAATCCTGTTCCAGCAAGTTCCATTCTAATATTTCAATCTGACTACAAATACTGATTATCATTTTTTCAATAAATTCAATACCAATAGATTGCATCCTACAAAATGTATCTAAAGATTGTTTTCCTGAAATATTATACCAATACTGTCCAACTCCATCGAAAAAACATCTCTCCACTGGAAGCAATCCCGATATTTTTTTTCTAAGCATTATCTTCTCATCAAACTCAAATCCTGTATGAATTGGTATCTTCATATAACTTCCGGTTAGGTTTCTATCATAGATAACTTCTCGATTAATCATTTTCCATTATTTCCTCCATAATCTGATTTTGATAAAAATCATGAACTGCCCATAATTCATTTAACGCTTGGTTGCCAGGCTCATTTTTTATTTCCTCAAGCAAATACATTCCCATTTGAATCGCTACGACCATTGAAAAAAGTAAAATTGGGACTATTATTGCCGCCTCAACCGTTAAGTTCCCTTTCATCGTCATGATATACACCTCATCCATACAAGTCCCAAAAATAAAAAAGGAACAAACGGAATTTCATAATCCTTTTTCTTTCGAAAAAAAACAATTAAAATAATAGCCCAAATTCCTGCCAAAATAATTCCTATTGAACATAGCAGCAGATTATTCTTATTCCCCAGCCAAATTCCGCACATAACTAATACCAAACCGTCTCCATACCCCACTGCGCCATTGGTAATTTTAGAAATAACTATTACGATAATTCCAATCACTATCCCACTAAGGAAATCAAAATAGTCTCTCGTTGGTTGTACTAATTGCCATATTAATCCTAATGCACCTATCAAAGCAGTAACACTTAATATGATTCTCTTACTTTTGAGATCGCTAATACTATTTATTCCCAATCCGAGAAATAGTGCTATCCATCTAACTGTTTCCATTAAGAACCTCCACACTTTTTACACTTCTGTCGTCCGCCAATCTCCGATAGAGGAATTTTATACACCGTTCTCTTGAGTGAGCTACAACTGGGATCCATATGATAACATGTTCCGTAATCAGTAATATACAATATTTGCATATCTAACTTATTTATTACACATTGATTACATTTATAGTATTTATGTCCATTTCTGTTTCTCAAACCACTTATTTCCATTGAATTACAACATTTTACAGACAGATCAAGAAATGAACAATTAATAGAAGTATGATAAGCTGTCCCATATTTAGTCACATATACATATGAGGTTCCTCTATCCACATTTTCAGGATTCATTCCTATCCATTTTCTACTACATGCTGTCTGTTCAATAGGAATTCCTTTTATATGAAAAAAGCCAATTGGCAATTTAACTAAATATGTGGCCTGAAGATATACAAATTCTCCCGAGAAATCTGAATTCAAAAGGCTAATTCCGCTACAGCCTTTATCTACATATTTTTCTATTATTTTTTGATCTTGCAAACTTTTTTTCAATAATAATTCAGATTGTACTAGACTTCCAGTATTACTCTTCAACAAGGTATTTGCTGCAGTTTTTCTGCTAGTATATATTAATGCCTCTTGCACTGTACCTTGAATTTGTAAAATTCTTAAAAACATTAAAATTGTTACAAAAAAAGCTACAACCAGTGGTATTATCACTGCTGATTCAAGTGTTAATGACGCTGAAAAGCTCTTTTTCATTTTTCTTCTTTTCATGATTTCCTTACTTACCTTATCAACGCATATCTCTATTCGCCGCATCAGGGTGCCTCGTTGGACATAGTTTTTCATAATTTAGCGTGTTGGGAGAGATTTACTAAAAGTCAATGAATTCATCAAATCTAAAGAGACACCCTGACACGGCGAATATTTAATTGTAATACGCATATTGAGCCTCATACCCATATGCAAATTTCTGATTTTTTCCTCTTCCTATTGAACCAATCCCTAAAAAAATGCTTTTCCAATCATATTGAAAATTAACAGTTGCCTGAACAATAATCTGATCCAAATGAACATGTTCATATCCACTATTCTGCTGAATTGAACGTTCTGTCAGATCAAGTGCTCTATTAGCAATACTTTTTAATGGTTGAAGCATAATTAGTGAAGAAATATATTGTGAATATGTTATCCCGTTCTTGCATTCCTTTGCGATTGCAAATGTATCCCCAATAGTTCCTATATTCGCAATATCCAACGTCCATTCCTCTCTAGTTTTTATAATTGCGACTTTGTACCCCTTCAGTAATGCACGCACATCCAAAATACTCTCACTATAAGCCCACGATGCTAAAATTCCAAGTTTGACAATTTCAACAATTACTGGATTTGCTGTTACCCCCGCTAAAGTAATGGCTAGGCTCTCGGCCTGTGATATTTTCATTCCATCTGTTAACAAATATGTCAGATTTGCTACTTCTCTAATTCCCACCAGCTTTTCTGCAACTTCCTTCAAATTCTCCCGGTCACTCATTTTTCCTTCAAGAAGATATTCTATTTCATAGCTTAATTCTCTGCTGTCTGTATTCTGCTCCACCACTTTGTCAAATGAACAGAATACCTCTTGAAAGTATTCTTCCATCAATATTTTATCTGTGATATTTCCCTCTGGATAATCATACTTTACGCCTGCAGTTTTCTCCCTCCTTGATAAAAGTGTTTTTGGATTGTGTATCTCTTTTTGAGATACTTCTGCAGTTTTTTCCAATACCAAATTGAGGATTCCTTTTTTCTCTATTGCTTCCACCTTTTTTATTGGATTATCACAAGTTGTCTTCTCCAGTGACTGTGTAACTTCTTCATTAGCTAAAGGCTTGTCGCTTCCATTCGTTTCTTGGGAGTCATTGTTTACACCTTTTGAAGATTTAGCTTTTTCGGAAAGTTCTAATACAGCTTCTCGTTTCTTTTCTGGTTCTCCAACTTTACTGCTCAACTCCTCTACCATAGCACATTGATCCTGCAGTTCTTTTAGTATCATCGCAGGGGCATATTCCTTCATGTAAGAAGATACAAGTTCTTGAAATACCCGTCCCTCTCCATCTGTCAAAAAAGTATATTGTTCAAAATTTGCAGCTTCAAGCCTTATTCTCAAAAGATTTAAAGAGGCTTTTTTTAAGATTTGAGAATTTTTCACATTCTTTTCTGCTATATCTTTTATAAATATTTCTTGTTCTGACAATGCTAATTGTCCCATTTCATTGCTTCCATCGAGCCCAAGAAGATGATATTTTTCCCAAAGTGGAATTTGATACCTCGCAAACATAGACTCCATTGCTGAATCCGCATTTCTCTTTGCTACTCGTTTCAATTGAACTGTTCTCCCTGCTTCCACAAAGGTAAATAACACTGCTGCAATAAGCATTATGCTTAAGGCTGCAAATACCGTTATGCTCCCGCACTTTATCTTCATACTTTTCCAGCCTGATCTGTAATTGTCTTAAATATATTGTTTACCAAATTAGTTAATTGCTTTTTAAAAATTAAAACTAAGGCAATTAATACCACCAAAATTAAAATCAACTCTACAACACCAACCGCTTCATCATCTGCAATAAACTGTCTGAAATGCTCCATAAAAACGCCTCCTTCATACTCCAAAACTTAATAATGCTGGGACTAAAACAATCGCCATAACTATGGTTAATAAAATCATCATCGGAAACAACATCTTTGTTCCTGCTTCCTCGCCAAGTTTTCTAGCGTAATTATTTCTCTCCGTGTAGGCTCGTTCTGTTTCTTGTGCTAAAATTTCCCCTAAGTTTTGTGACCCTTTATTCATATTTTGAATTAACAACCTTATGAATCTCCGATATAATTGCATTCCTAGTCTTTCTGAAAAATGTTGATATGCTATTTTTTCACTTTTTCCATCCTGTATTTCATGATTTGTTATCAACATTTCTTCATAAACAAGATTCCTCGTACCTATCTCATTCATCCTTTTTCTAGAATACTGCGCAACTATTGTATTCCATGCTTGACGAATGGACATCCCCGCTCCTAAGAGAACAGTCAATTTTCCTACCATTTCTGGATATGCTAATTCTAACTGCTTTGCACGATTTTCTTTTTCTTTCTTTACTTTCTCCTGCTTTCCTATATACATCCCTATAATTGTAATACCTTCAAGAAGCAGGATTTTTAATACAAGAAACTCCTTTTCTTTTGACCATGAAATTTTAACACCATCTACTTCGTCTGGAAGATGTATATATTCTTCATTTTCCTTCTCCTGCTCCTTCGCAATTATTTTTGAAACATTGCTAAGTATTCTCTCTTTTCTAGTCAACTCTTGTGGCATAACTTGAAAACCAAATGCATATTCTGCACAATAGCCATAACATTCAAGCTCTACACGAGCCTGAATCAATTTACCATTTTCTGGAATTTCCTCTTGCAATAGTTTTCCATCCAGATCAATGACTTCATAATCATCAAAATACCATTCCGCTGAAACCATATTGTTCTGATATGTTTCCTTTAAATTAACTTGCTCTTTTACTTGCTTTGCACTATCTCCGTCTGCATAAAAAGTAGAATCAATCTCTTTTTTTGCCGCTTCAATATATAATTTCTTTTGTGCTTCTGTTAATCTCTCTTCCTCAACCGAAATCGTATATAAATAATTGGATATTTCTGTTTCAGCCTCCATCGTCAATGAAAGTTCTTGTGTCCCCTCTCCTGTTGGACTACGTCTAATCTTATTTCCATCCTCCAACCCAGCTCCCTTTTGTTCAATAAAAAATGCCAGAACTAGAAGTCCACCAAAAAGAAGCCCTATTTTCTTTCTTGATTTTTTCTCCATCCTAGTTTTACACCTGTATTTCCAATATTTTATTTGCTATATGCATTGCAGCCAAATAAATCATAAGACAAATTGTCATAAACACAATTCCGATTGGGTTTGCATATAAAATACTTAAATAATCACAAGCTGTAAGCTTTAAGTAAGCTAGAATAGCAATTGGCACTACTTCCATAATCCGTTGTTCCAATTTTTTTGAAGCGACGAGTATTTGTATATTTTCCTCAATAACTAATTTGTTTTGCATCTGATACACTGTGTTTTCAATAATCTGTACCAGATTTCCTCCACCTCGTTTTGCAAAGAGAAATACTTCTGCAAAACTTACAATGTCATCTATCCCACTTCGTTCTGCAAACTCTTGTAACACTTTTTCTAATGGAATTCTTAACCCTATTTTTTGGTTCATTAATTTCATTTCTTCTGCCATATCAGATCCGTCGCCGTGCAGTATTACTATCTCATGCTGAGCTTCCTTCCATGCATTTTCTATTGATGCACCTGCTAATAGCGATGTACAAACCATTTGCATTGCCTCTTGAAATTGTTTTGACAGCTTTTCTTTTCGTTTCTGACATAACTTTTTTTCAGTTCCCTTTTTTACTCTCCAGTAAACAAACGGAAGAAAAATCATACCTATCCAATGATCATAAAATAAATATGCAATTAGAACTGCTACTCCAAATGCTTCTATTATGCATTTTCCTTTTTCTTTCCAATTCATAAGGTATCTGTTATATGTCAAAACACTCCTCCTTATGAAAACCCGCCATCTGCATTTTTTGTAAATGTTTTAGGTTTCCGACTTTCACAAGACCTTCACTTGTATATAAAAAAATAGGATTCATTTGTATTTCGCCATTCTGAATTCCATCTATCTCACTTATTTCCATCACTCGACGACTTCTGTCCCGAAGACGTGCCAAATGAACAATGATATCTATTCCAGATGCAATCTGTTGCCGAATAGCTAAAAGAGGCAATTCCATTCCAGCCATCATAACCATTGTCTCCATACGAGACAGCATATCTTTGCTCGAGTTGGAATGTCCCGTCGATAGACTCCCATCATG
>CAZTGP010000047.1:0-19732 GCA_964613325.1 uncultured Roseburia sp.
GTCTCTTCAAATGCATTCTCCATTACAGAATTGAATCTAGATAATGCAAGCATCAAATCTTTCTCACTGTCAGAATCAGCCGCTTTCATTACAGATTTGCATGCTGTGACGTCTTTTCCAGTCGCTGCGTATTTTCCAAGAATGGATTTGATACGAACGATGGTATACAGAATATATGGTCCTGTATTTCCTTCAAAGGAAGTGAATCGGTCAATATCAAAGATATAATCCTTGCTTGCCTGGTTCGAAAGGTCTCCATATTTGATTGCAGAAAGTGCTACCGTCTTTGCTGTCTGAACTGCTTCTTCCTGATCAATGTCCAATCCCTCTTTGGTCTTCTGGTTCTCATTAATCTTCTTTAACATTTCCTCATTAATAGAAGAAACAAGATACTCAAGACGCATTACGCCACCTTCACGTGTCTTAAATGGCTTACCATCTTTCCCGTTCATTGTGCCGAAGCCTAAGAATTTCAGCTCAGTCTCTGGTTTTACAATTCCGGTCTTTCTTGCACAACGGAATACCTGTGTGAAGTATAATTCCTGACGTTTATCTACCACATAGATCAACTCGTCTGGATTGTAATCCTTCATACGCCAAACCATGGTTGCAAGATCGGTTGTATTGTATAAAGATGCTCCGTCAGATTTCAAAATCATACATGGTGGGATCTCTTTGGTGTCAGTCTCTTCTTTGACATCCACAACAAGAGCGCCATCACTAATGTAAGCAAATCCATCTTCTTTCATCTTCTGAACCATATCTGGAATATATGGCTGTGCATCAGACTCACCCTTCCATAATTCAAAGGAAACATTGAGGTTCTCATAGTTTCTCTTTAAATCTGTAACAGATACATTTAAAATGTGTCCAAGTAATGCCTGATATCCTTTTCTTCCATGCTGCAACTCGTAAGTAGCCTGCATTGCTGCTTCTTTATATTCTGGGTCTTCTTTCGATTTGCCACTTGCAGTTGGGTAGATTTCTTCTAACTCAGAAATTGTAAATGGAGCTTCTGTTGGATATTCTCCTGTAAAAGACTCATCAAAGTATACAAGCTCAGGTCTTCTTAACTTCAGTTCTGTGATAATTAATCCCATCTGAAGTCCCCAATCGCCGAGATGTACATCTCCGACCATATTATGACCCATGAATTTGCCGATACGTTTGATACTCTCACCAATGATTGCTGAACGAAGGTGTCCTACATGTAATGGTTTTGCAACATTAGGTCCGCCGTAATCGATCATGATGGTCTTAGGATTCTTCGCTTCCTCACATCCAAATCTTCCGTCATCCTTCTGCATATCATTTAAATATCCTGCTAGATATTCATTGGAAATTTTCATATTTAAAAAGCCTGGTTTTACAGATTCAACCATGGCAAACATTGCATTGGAAGAAAGTGCTTCTGCAATTTTATCGGAGATCATAAATGGAGCGCATTTATATTCTTTTGCGGCAGCCATTGCTCCGTTACACTGATATTCACAGAGATCTGGTCTGTTTGATAAAGTAACTCTTCCGTATTTTGCATCATAGCCGCAAGCGACAAATGCTTTGGTTACTTCGTCTGTGATTACATCGATCAGTTTATTCATCTTCATCCTCCTCATTTCTATTGTAAAATACAAACATGGTATATATTTTAACATAAAAAACCATTTCTACAACAGTAAAAATGGTTTTTACGATTTAATCTCTAATTATTTTGAAAAATTGTGTTGCGATATTTGTTCAATACATTCAGTAAGATGCTTCCTAACACACAGACCGAAATCACTTCTCCGATTCCAACTGTAAGTGCATTGAACGGAATCACCACATCCACTCCATGGAACATCACCGATGGAACTCCATATGCATATTTCAGCACAAATGGAACAATCAGCATGTTGGCAAGAACTGGTGGCAGTGTGCATGCCAATTGATGCTTTCGAAGTAAGTAGGTTCCTACCGCACCAATCAATGTAGCCAGACTTCCAAATAACACATCCCAGATGATACATCCAGTCAGAATATTGGATAAGAAGCATCCAATCCACAAGCCCGGAATTGCTGCTGGCGTAAAGAATGGTAAAATGCATAGCACCTCTGAAATACGAACCTGTATGGTTCCTGATGCCAATCCAAGTGCATTGGCGATAAATGTAAGCACCACATAGATTGCTGCAATCATGGCAGCCTGAACTGTAAATAATACCTTTTTATTTCTCATGTTCTTTTGTCTCCTTTAGTTTTGTTTTACGTGTGGAAGGTCTCGAACACACGAATTTTCACAAGAATTAATGCTAGCACAAAACATTTCACTTGTAAAGAAAGAACCACCAATTGAAAAAGCGCCAAACTCATCTAGTTTGATGCCTTCCATTACACGTTTTCTTTATAATTTGTTCTCCAAAAGCCAAAATCTATATTCGTTTTCGAATAATGGCATACCCATACTCACCCAGCACATGTCCTTCACAAAGCGTGCCCATAAGTACTTCTCCGCCCTCCAAATAGGACTCAACATCAAGGGTTCCTTCCCCATTATTTAAGCAAATGATGAGTGCAAACTCCTTGTTTACTCTCTGAAACACGTAGACCCCTTTCTGGTTCAGCTCCAGCAGTCTAAAGTTTCCATTCACAAGAACTTCATTCTCTTTACGAATTGCGATCAGCTTTTTCAAGAAATCTATCTGGTTATCCTGTGTCTCATTCTGCCATGGCATTGGTGCACGATATTCGAATTCTGTATCTCCACTGATACCAAGCTCATCTCCATAGAATACACATGGAATTCCAGGCATCGTAAATAGAAATACTTCAGCTAACCCCCATCGTCTCACATCACCCTGACAATAAGTCAAGAAACGACTCACATCATGACTGTCTAGAAGATTCATCTGTCCACGAAGCGTTCCTGTCCGATATCTTAGCAGCATCTTTACAATTCGATCATGAAATTCCATTGTGGAAATGCGGCTTAATCCAAAGAATTCTCTACAATTCTTACGGAAGTCATAGTTCATCGTTGAATCGAACATATCTCCATTCAACCAAGACTCTGCGCTCTCCCAAATCTCACCAACCATAACTGCATCTGGCTTTGCATCTGTAATAGCGTGTTTAAATGTGCGCCAGAAATCACGGTCCACCTCATTTGCTACATCCAGTCTCCATCCATCAATCTGGAATTCCTCGATCCAATATCTGCCCACCTTGGCGAAATAATCACGAACCTCTGGATTTGAAGTATTTAGCTTCGGCATTTTCCTCTCATAGGCAAAGCATTCATATCCAGGAATCACACTTGGATCATCTGGTCTGACAACCGGGTAGGTAAGCTGGTAGAACCAGTCCTTGTATCTTGAATCTGCTCCATGTTCCACCACATCATTAAACTGTGGAAAATACCAGCTGCAGTGATTAAATACCCCATCCAAAAGAATATGCATACTTCTTTTGTGTACTTCCTCCACCAGTTCATGAAAATCCTCATCCGTTCCAAGACTTGGTGCCACATGGAAATAATCCAGCAGATCATATTTATGGTATTCAGCTGCCACAAATATTGGATTCATATAGATACAATTGAATCCCAGATTCTGAATATAATCCAAGTTCTCCGTGATTCCTCCTATGGTACCACCCAGTCTTGATTTCAATATAATTCCATCCTGCCACTCTGTTTCTGACTCCTGATTCGCAATACACCTCTTTCCAGATGCAAAGCTATCTGGGAAAATGTTATAGATTAGCGCATGTTCAAACCACTCTGGCTGCCGGATGATTTCCTCTCTGCGTATAAACGGATACTGATAGACTTCACTTCGCTCTGCTGGAAGATATGTTGCAGCAAAGTCTGCATAATAATAGATCTTCTCCTCACAATCGGTCAGTTCAAAATAATAGCAGACTCTGTTATATGCCGTATCGAATGTAGCATCATAATAGTCAAAGTATTTATCTGACAGAACCTTATTCATCTCGATTGGAGAATAGATAAGCGGATTGGTTGGCTGTACTCTGTTTCCAATCCAAAGAACACATCTGTCTAGATCATCTTTCGCCACACGAATTCGAATGGTAAGATTTGTCTCACTGTTCGCAAACGCATACTGCGAAAGCGGTATATGTAAAATTGCTTGTCTTGAAATCATTCTTTCCTCCTAAATTACCCTTTCACTCCACCTGCAGACAATCCTGAGACCATGTACTTTTGTACAAAGAAGAACATAATCAGAACAGGTATCGTAGTCAAAATTGCAGCCGCTGAGAAAAGAGGCCAATTTCTTGTATAATCTGTCGCTTGTAATGAATAGAGTCCTACTGCTAATGTGTTCTTGCCCTGTCCAGAAATAAATACGGTGCTGAATATGTATTCATTCCATACATATATCACCACAAGAACCGCAGAGATAATGATACTTGGTCTAGCAAGTGGCATCACAATTCTGGTAATGAGCTGTCTGTCATTCACACCATCGATTTGTGCTGCTTCCTCAATCTCTCTTGGAATACTATCAAAGTATCCTTTCATATTCCAAAAAACAAAGATAGCCATGGAACCTGCATAGACAAACACAAGTCCGGTATATGTATTCAGCAGATTCATTGTCTTAACGATTCGATAAATTGCAAACATGGATAGAATTACTGGAAATGCATTTAGCACCAATAGTAGATCCAGCGTTCTCTTTCGTCCACCAAAACGTTTCCTTGAGAAAGCATACGCTGCCGGAACCGCGATTAACATTGTAAACGCAACTGTAAGAATACTTAATACCGCGCTGTTTAGAAACCATGTGCCAAATGGTCTGTCAAAAAGCATCGTGGTGTAATTGGCTATCGTGATCTTCTCTGGTATAATGTGAAGCTCTGTAGAGATAATACTGTTGCTCTCACTGATAGAGATCATAAGCGCATATAAAATTGGAATTAATGTGATCAGAGATAACACAATAAAAACCACATTCAAAGCTCCTAATTTGATTGTTTGTTTTGCCTTTTTACTCATATGCTCTGCCTCACTCCCCTATCGATGCAAAATCTTTTCTATTTAGAACACGATACAAAATCATAATGATAATGAACACCACTACAGCTGTCGCAGATGAATATCCATAATTGCTCGTAATGAATGCCTTCTCATAGACATAGGTTATGATTGTATTTACGTCCGCTCCTGTTTTCTGCCCTGTCTGCATTGTCATCAGATAAACAATATCGAATTGTTTGAATGCAGTAAATGTCGCCATAATGATTACTGGTGAAAGAATCGGTAGTATCTGCGGAATTGTAATATAGAAATGTCTTTTCCAGAACCCTGCACCATCTAGCTGTGCGCTCTCATAGATATTGCGATCAATACTCTGCATTGCTCCATCCATCATCGTAAACATATACGGAACCCCAAGCCAGAGGTTTACAACCAGACAGCTCAGGAATGCAATCACGTCTGTTGCAAGAAAGTTAATGGAATGTAATCCCATCGCTTTCAATATTTGATTGAAAAGGCCGAATTCCGTATTAAAAATTCCCATTCTCCAAAGCAGTATCGATACGTATGCAGGCATAGCCCATGGAACAATCAGCAGAGTCTTATACACTCTTCGAAGCTTCAGTCCCTTGGCATTTAAGCCAAGGGCAATGAAGAATCCAATTCCCAGCTGAAGTCCCATATTGACTGCTGTCCACAAAATGGTACGGAACAGAGCTGGCAAAAAGCCAGAGTCAAATGCAAACAATGCTTTTATGTAATTCTCAAATCCAATAAAATGAAAGTCTTTCCAGTGATAAATGCTCATATTTGTAAAAGATATAAATATCGTATATCCGAGTGGCACCACAATCATCAATCCCACCATCACAAGAAATGGCATACTGTATAACCATGCTTTACATTTTTCTTTTCTCATCCTTCTCCAGCTCCTATTTTGTCCGTCCCTATTGCATAGCTTTAATCTGATCTAAGGCTTCCTTCTGATGTGATTTACAAGAATCCTCGACTTTGTCTCCGTTCTTATTAATAGATACAAGAAGATCATCTGTAACAGCCCACATCACATCCATCTCTGGCATATTTGGCATTGGGATTACATCTTCTGATACGTCCTTTAATGCCATAATCATTTCATTCTTGGCTACTGCATCATCCTCATAAGCCTTGCTGTTTGCAGGTGCACAGTTTGCTGCATTTGCAAGAGCAATTCCTGTTTCTGGTGTCATTAATGCTTTCAGTACTTTGGTCACTGCGTCCTTCTTATTCTCCCCTGCATGCTTTAGCACCTGAAGTCCCTGTACTCCTGAGAAAGGAGTTAGTGGTTTACCATTTGGCAGCTTCGGCATTGGAGCAATACCAAGATTAATTCCAGCCTCTTTCACGCTAGGTACTAACCAAGGTCCACCAACTGTACATGCTGCTTTTCCTTCTGTGAAAAGAGTTGTAACTGTATTATATTCCCCATCTGCCGGCATATATGGAACGAACTTTTTATGATACTCCAAAGCTTCCTGTGTCTTAGCTTCATCCAGGCCTGGCTCTTTATCTTCGTTGATGATATATCCACCAAATCCCTGAATCCAAGGAGCTGCATTATAAGAAGTCGAATGCTGCTCTACCATGACATATTGATCTGCTGTGGTCTCTTTCTCCATAAGTGCTAATAATTCATCTGTTGTAGCTGGTGGAGTTGTCATTAGATCTTTGTTATACATAAATAATAAGGCTTCATAGAACAATGGCATCTGATAATAGTTATTGTCATAAGAACCAGCTTCTAAAGTCATTGGAAGCATATCCTTTAACTCATCCTCTGAAACAAAATCTGTGATTGGTGCTAACATATCCATCTGTGCGAATGTTCCAACCTTATCATGTGCCCAGAAATACATATCTGGTGCGTTCGCAGGATCATCACCTGCAAGCTTCAGCGCATCTGACATATTCTCTTTTCTTTCGAAAGTTACTTTAATGTCTGGTGCTAATGAATCTACCTGTTTCTGAAGTGTATCTGCGATTGTTGCATCTGCGGAATGCCAAATCGTAATTGTCACAGGTTCCCCATTGCCCTCTCCAGCAGCTGTATTGCCACCGTCTGTTCCGGCTCCTGAACTTCCACATCCTCCTAACATTGATACCACCATCAATGCGCTTGTAATAAGTGCTATTCTTTTCTTCATGTCAATCCTCCATAATAAAACGTTTTCCCTATCTCCATTGTTTTGTTCGAAATAATGATTGTATTGTTACCACGAATTCGCTATACTCAAGATATCAAAGCAAGAAATAATTGGCAATAAAATCGCCTGATAAAATTGCACAAATTACGAAAACGTTTTCCTAAGTTGGAGGAGTATTATGGCAGCTACGATAAAGGATGTTGCAAAACGAGCAAATGTATCAATATCAACGGTTAGCAAAGTCTTAAACAATCGCATGAGTGTATCTGATAACACTTATCATCGCATACAAAAGGCAGTTGCAGAATTGAACTATATTCCGAATTCATCTGCAGTCTCTCTGGTGAAGAAGTCAAATATGACGATTCTATATGCAGATAGCTTCTACAAAGGCCATTCCTACGAGAATCCACATATGTTCGATATTATCTCGGGTTCCACCAATGAATTAAAACGCAAGAACTATTCTCTCACTCTCTATGATCTTGATTCCACTCCCAGCAAAGCAGAAGAACAGATTATAGATGCAGTTTATTCCAAAAAAGCAGTTGGCATCATTGTGAATAGCTATTACGTTACTCCAAAGGTAGAGAAGGTTCTTTTAGAGACTGACTTTCCTCATATCTGTATTGGGAAACCGTCTTTTGATTGTATCCTGTCATGGATTGACACTAACCACTCGCTTTCTGCCAATCTTGCCATTACCCATCTTGTCTCATTAGGGCATAAAAAAATCGCCTTTGTAGGCGGTTCTTCCAAAGAAAATATATATAAAGATCGATTAAATGGCTATTTGCTTTCTCTTGAGCGGAATGACATCGCACCACGAACTGAGTACATTATTCCAACTTCTTATCAAATCAAGGATATCATTATAGCAACGCAGAAGCTTCTTACTCTGCCAGAGCCTCCTGACAGTATTCTCTGTTTGAACAGTTTAATTGCTGTCGCTGTGGTACAGGCCGTAGAGAAACTGAATATGCGGATTCCGAAGGATATCTCCATCATCTCTTTCGATAACTATCCCTATGCTCCGCTCATCTCCCCTCCACTGACTGTAGTAGATATCGACATGTTCAGCCTGGGAAGTCGTGCTGCTTCTTCTCTTATAAAGAAGATCCAAGATCCAGAGATGTTAATCCAGACCTACACAGCACTCCCACACTTGGTGCAGGGAGAAAGTACAGCCTCCTGTAACTAGTCTGTATTTTTGCCCTGTGCTTCATTAAATTTCTTCCATGCATTGGCATAGGATTTGTCATCATCTGGGTTTATTTCTTTGCTTGTACTATCAATAATTTTATAGGTTGTAGTCTTCTTATCTGCATCCGTTTTCCCTTCTCCAATCGTTGCATTCCAGACTGTATAGGCACCGTTCTCGAGATTGTATTTGATAACAGGAATCACGGTTCCCTTTTCAAGATTCGAGATATCTTCTGTGGTCCAATAAAGTGATCCATTCGTTCCGGATTGTCTCCAGCTCCAGGATGTAGCATCCATGTCACTCATTGATAAGCCTTTTTTCGTCATTTCTTCCACAAATTTATATGGCATACTTCCCGGAATGTTTGCTGCCCCCGAATCCAGACTACTTCCTTTTGAGAGTTCTGCATTCTTCATGGCATAGGTAATCGTCTGTACTACAGTATCACGTATCACTTCAACTCCAAGATTGGCTTTGTCTGTATGTTTCAGGCAAATAACTGCAAACCCAGTCTCTAATGTAGCTTCTGTGGAAGGATAGATTGTATATGTCTTTCCACTTGGGCAGTATGCGTTGTCCTGTTTCTGCAATTCATCTAATAACTCGGCTGGCTTTCTCTCATCACCGCTCATAATCTCTGCAATGATATGACGCTTTAATATCTCACAATTGGCATCACAGGTTGCTTTCCTTGCTTTCTCAAGCTGTGACGTAAATATCGGAATTGAAATTGCGATCATAATTGCAATGATTGCCACTACGATTAGAAGCTCTGCTAATGTGAATCCAGATTCCTTTCTTTGATTCGTTCTGTCTTTCTTATTCCACATACAACCACCTACTTATCACGTATTTCCTACAAGTCAATTGCCTTGGTATATACAAATATGCCGATATACTATATTTGTATTATATAATATATCGGCACATTTTTGTATCTTTTGTACTATTTTATTTAAAACATATAGAAATCATACGGAACTCCTTTTATTCGAATCTCACGCTTATCACTGGTAATAATATGAATCAGACCTCCTGGTGAAGTACCACTCGGCACTGCAAGACCATATCTGCTATAAGCATATGGGAAGCCTGAGTATATCCAATCCCATGCGGAAAGAGGGCTGTTGTATCAATTGCTTCTATCTGTTCATCCCATATACCATTTACTTTCACCAAAGTTCCCCATATTCCATAGGTATCCTCCGAATTATCTCCGGTTCCATAGATTGGCTGTGGATTACCATTGTTATATCTTCTCATTCCAGAATAATCCTCATAATTCAGCCAAGCATAATCATACGTTGTTGGCTCTATCGGCCAATCTCCCCAGAATACAGGCGTCTTTCCTTCGCTTACCGCAATTGGGAATGGATATGCAGTCGGCATATGGTAAGAATGGGTATTCTCAGCCGATACTCTTGTACCAAGCTCCATTTTATTGCTCAGATTTGCATATGCAATTGCTTCTGCTTTGCTCTGATTATCTGCCACGTTGGCTGCAACAACCTTAACCAGATTCAAATAATAGCACTGTATTGCTGTTCCGTTACTATCCAATGGTGCAAAGTAATAAATTTGATCTCCACGAATCTCATTCATTGCAGAGTAACAGTTCGAATAATTTCCAACGCCTGAGCCTGAGAATCCATATGCTGCACCGTTTCCTTCAACAGACAGCAGACTTGCACAACGATCAATCGTTCTGCCTGATCCATTAACCATAAGGAATCCTGTCGCATTATCATGTGCAGATACTATACTATTCGAATAACTGTTATGGATTAGTCCACCATTGGTATAGCAGAAACCAGCAGCATCTCCATTAGAACTTGTTACGGTTGCAGTTACCAGGCAGTCTGAGATTTCTTTATCCCAGGAATTCTCATAAACAAATCCAACAGCCTGATTCTTTCCAGTAATAGAGACCGAATCATAACTCTTTGCAAGAGCTTCTTTTGGTCTTACCTCATCACTTCGTAAAGTTCCTGAGTTCTTATAACAGAAGCCTACTGCATCACTATTACTCTTAACTGCGCCAAGAACTACTGCCTTTTCAATTGTTCCACTATTTTCATAACAGAAACCCGTGGTATTGTTTACCCCTTCTGCAACAGTTCCATTATCTTCTGCTGGTTCCACTATTATATTGCGGATTGTTCCACTATTCGAATAACAGAAGCCCACTGCATCACCAGAGCTACTCTTAACCGTTCCACGGAATGAACAATCTGCTATGATTCCTCCATTGTTCGTTCCAACTACACCAGCAGCATTTCCTGATGGATTTGTAATCCATGCTCCCGTATCTCCACCGGGGAGATTCGGATCAGAAATTATTGAACAATTCAAAATGCTACTTCCACTCTGGTTTGTTCCGACAAGAATTGAGTTATAATTTCCAGACACTTGTGGATTCACCAAACGAATTCCATCTAACGTGCCGCCATTATTCTGTACTAACAGCTGCGATTGTAATCCAAGAATCTGATAGTTTCTTGAATTACCTGGAATAGATTCCGCTTTATAATAGCCCTTGAAATTCTGAGCAGTATAATTCTGCTCTGTTCCAGTCAAGTTAATATCTATGGTCTGATAATACTTACTATTACTATCATTCCAAGACCAGTTATCAGAGAATAAATTCTTTAATTGTCTTACCGATCTAATATAGAATATCTCCTTATCTGTTTCCGAAATTGTTCCAGCATGAATGGAATCTCCCATAAATGAATTCATGTAAAATGTACAGTATGTATAATTTTTAATATCTGACACATTATAAACTGGATATTGTCCCCATTCATTTTTCTGAGCATAGCAGAAGGACATCTCTGCATTTTCTCTTTTTGATGTAAAATAGTCATTCTCGATATTGTTATCTTTAAATATATATACATCACATCCCGGTATTTGAATTGTGGTATTAGGTTCCAATTTTGTAGATACCTGATATGTTTTATATCCACCGAACCACACATGTTCTAATTCTTCTGGATCCATTCCTGTTGGAAGTAACACTGCATAACCTTCCTGGGATACATATTTATCTCCATCACGAACCAATCCATTTACCAGTCCTGCTCCCTGAGTCATAATCTCTCTGTAGTTCTGTGCAGACATTCCATCATTTGAGAATGTGCCTTCATACCCATGATAATAAGTGTGATATGATGTTGCTCCATTTCCACTGTCATATGGAATCAACTCATAATATACTAGACCAACACCTGTTATTTTTACCTGATAACTCCAGTCGCCATAATGAGCAGCCTGTTTGGTCGTATCATTTGCTCCAGTTGCATTCACTGTTGGATATGGATATCGTAATGTAGCTGACATTCCGTATGGATGAGTTTCTACATCCGATTTCCAGGCAGGTGCTCCATATGTTTCATTGGCAGAAAATATGGTTTTTTCGGAATCAGACAACTCTTCCTGTGACACTCTTTGAATGTCAATTTTCTTATTTATGCTTCCGATTGGATATATTGTTTCACTGTTGCTATCCTTTACATAACAATGTTCATATTTCTTCTCTTGTGCTTCACCAATGAAGGTTCCAACAACCGAATCTTCACTAACCGCCATAACTTTACCAGTGCTATAAGCATTCGAAATATCTGTCTGATTTGATATCGTTCCTGCCAAGCCACCAACTAAGTCTCCAGAAATCGAACAGGTGGAATAGGCATTTAGAATGTATACCTTCTTTTGGGCTGCGCCAATCAGACCACCTGCAGCATTTGTCGTATCATTCAGTTGCTTCAGATTACAGTTATCTTCCGAATACGTGCCATTTGCACAATATCCACCGGAATATGAATTGACAATTTTGGCAATTACATTTTCTTCGTCTTCTTTACCAGTTTCCCCTTCAAGTACTCCTATTAACCCACCTATATTTCCTGTCTCAGTTGTCACTGGAACCGATGCAAAAGACTCCGAAATTACTGTTCCATAATTCACGTTCTTTTTTTCGTTATAGCTAAGTGTCTGGGCATTTCCAATCAAACCACCTGCATTCCCGCTCTTAGTTATTACGCCATATTCATTGGATAAATATTTATTCTCTGCTGTTGTGCTATCATCTGATGTTAGGTATGCACCTGATTCATCAATTGTTCCACCTTGTATATGTCCAGCAACACTTCCTGCTTCACCAGATACACTTGTTATTTTCGAATTCGACACAAATAAATGATTCGTCTTTAGCTGCGATTTTTCCTTGGTACTTCCTAGAAATGTGCCCACATTTCCAGTGCCTGTTGCCGAAACCTGAAAAGAATCCAGAATCAGATGATCTACTGTGAGAGTCTGAGTTCCTGCCTGTACACCTGCTAAGGAAACATCTCCAATTTCTGCGAACAATCCAACATTGCTATCGCTTTCTCCCTGAATTGTAAGTCCCTTTACAGAGAAATTATTACCCTTATAAGTACTTAATGCATTATTACTAATTCCACGGAATAGATTCTCTCCTATTCCATTACCACCATTATCAAATATCTGAACCGAACTGCCAGAAGCAAAGATATCCCACTCTATATTTCCAGTCTGTTGTACCTGCGTAACTACATTATCATTCTTACTCGTTCCATTCATCTTAAGCGTTGAGATATCATAAGATAAATTCTGTAAGTGACGTACACAATTCACCTCTGCTACCATATAGATAGGGGCATTTGCATCCGTACTCTGGTCTGCTGCTAAAGCAGGTGTAACGTTTGCAAATAAACTATTGGTACGTCCCTGTGCATACTGTGTAGCTGCAAGTACTTTGCTAGAAGTACAAGAAACACGAATTGCAATATTCTCGCCAGGAATCAGATTTGGTTCCGTGCCAGCGTTTGAACAAAACAAATCATTGAAATGGCCCTTTTCTAAGGTAATATCATCTAATGTAAAGGTATATACGCCAGAACTATAAACCCATGAATCCCACCATTTCTGCCCTGAATTTGCACTTGTTGAATCCTTTTCGCTGTTCTTAATATTCAATGGGCAAACGATCGTGTTTCCACTCTCTTCCCCAGTGATTTCTACTACGATTTTATCGTTCTGAGATTCCAAATTACTATCCGTAATTGTCAGCACTAATTTATCATCGTTCTCAATGGTAAGTGTTGGAGCTAGTAATTCCTTCGTAGTGAGCTTCTTAGCCATAGCTCCACCATAGTATCCAATTACAACACTTTCTCCATCGCGTTTGTATTTTTTACGAGCTTCCTTCTCTGTACGACCATTCTTTCCATCTGCAGCCTTATTCAATTCGGCTACATCTTTGGAATATGACATTTTATCCTTACTGTCTGTATAGAACACACCATATACAGTAGCAGTATCATAATCATATTCAATCACATAGCTTCCATCCGAACGAATGGTTTCATCAATGGATCCAAATGGTAAAAAGCCTGAAAGAATCGACGTATCAAGCGGATTCGAAATGTCACCGCTTTCTGAATCAGGGTTAACAATTAGATAATAAAATGTATGATCACTCCATTCACCAAATTTAGAATCTTCGTCCGGGTAGTCTGATTGTTTATTTTTCTCTTCAATCTTGGTTCCGAAGAAAGAAGGATCCGGCTTATCATCCGCTATATGATCTGTGGCATAGGAATCCCATTCCCCGCTTGCCTTAAGCGCCGTCATATGATTCTGGGCTGCAACGAATACTTCCTTTGCAGTAGCATCCATCTCAGTTAATTTCAGCTGTTTCTGATAGGTAATAACCGCAACAATACTAACAGCTGCCAGAACTGCAATGATTCCTGTAACCATTAGAAGTTCTGCCAGCGTATAGCCTAAACTATTCAGTTGTCTATGTTTTCTTGTTCCAGTCTGTTTACTCATACGTTCTAGCCACCCTCGTATGTCTATGTCTTAATATAGTTATCCTAGTTATTTTCCAGTTTGAAGTCCTGCTGTCGAATCTGAATTATAGGTTGTCTCGTAGAAGGTTACACTACAGGACACATTCAAATCATTACTCTCTTTAATGCCAGATTTATTGGAAGCTCCAGAAGTAATCGATACGTCTCGAACCAAACAACGATACTGACAGTCATGAAGCTGCTGTAAGATGCTTTGTGCCGCATCATAGCTTCCTGTATGAAAGCTAATGCTGATATTACGTCGAACAGTTCCTTCTGTCTCCACTGCTTCTGAGAAGTCCAATGTGTAGGTGTCTGCTCCTGCAAGAATTACATTCAAAGAATCCATCTCGTTGGTCAAGTTGTTATAGCTTGCAACAATCCCGTTAGCAACTAATGTTCCACTTGCCATTTCAGATTCCATCTTTTGCTTACTCATGGCCTTTGTCTGTTGCATTAAAAGCTCATCATCTAAATTAGCAGTGTCATATGAGGCAATTGTCTCCTCTGTCTGTTTGTATACGACCTCATAATAGAATAATCCCACCAGCATGAATGCAAGGATTATAAGTAATACAATTTCTCTTGTAGAGAATTTACGATTCATCATTGTACACTACCTCCATTTGCAAGCTGAATCACCATGTTTGCTGTTACCATACTGCTATCCGCCTGATTCGTGCCCGCGGTAGATACTGTAACATAGGAAGTTCGTTCATCTGCTTCAAGGGTTGTTACAATCTGGGAGACCGTATTAAGCGTTGTCTCATTTAAGGTAAGTGTTACATTATTTCCAGAGATTACGAGAGACTGTACACTTGCTTTTTCCATAATAGCTGTCTGAACCAGATCAAGAACCTTCATTCGATCCAATTCTGCCTTCTCTGCATCATTTAAATATCCATTGGAATAATGACTGTACTCTTCCCGAACCTTATCATAATCCCCATTATAGTCTTTCATCTGTTGTATCTGATTCTCCACATCATGGTATGCAGCCTCTGCTTTATATGCTTCCTGAAGCTTATCAATGACCGCAAACTTCGTAAACACTACAAGAACCAGAAGAAATGCTGCAAATAGTCCTACTGTTAATCTCGTATCTGTGCCTTCTGTCTCTTTCATTACCAGGTTGATCGAGGTCTTATGTGGATATATTGATTTTGTCTGCTTGTTCACCCTGCTATCCTCCTATTCCATGGTAATTCCTATCGTCGATGGTGCCGCCATAAGCTGTTCTGGTGTTCCTGTTCCAGCTTCAAATAATTCTTCAATGCTCACTAATCTCGGTTCAATAACTGCCTGAATCTCATCTAGAAGCGGCTGTATATGTGCACCACCACCGTAATAATAGATTTTCTCCAAGTTACTGCTTGGGTGGTTGAAGCTATAGAAGTTCATTACTCGCATAATCTCCACCGCCGTTCTGTTATACAGTGCTTCTGCTTCCTGCGAGGTGAGAACTCCATTCTCATTGCTCCGCTTATAGACCTCTGCAATGTGATGATCCACCTCACACTGCTCTACAATAATCTGTGTCAATGCATACAGACCAGGTTCAATATTTCTTGATACATCATAGGTTCCCTGAGTGAAAATATTAATTTCAAAATTGCTGTGTCCCAGATCAATTACTGCGTAGTTTTCCTGTTCATCATTGGAAAATGCCTTGTAATGCTGAATGATATTCTGCATCGCACAAATCTCAGGTGCAGCAATCACAAGCTTCATTCCTACTCGTTTGCAAAGCATCTTGTACTGTTCAATTACACTCTTCTTCACTGCAACTGCGAGTAAATCGATATTCTGAGGCTTACCGTTCTCGTCTTCTGTCGTATCAACCACTGCATAATCATAGAAATAATGATCTTTGTCATCTGTGATAAAATCATGAAACTCATAAGGAAGATTCACACGAAGCTGATCAATAGTCATTGCAGGCATTACCACACGACGGATATAAGTAAGCGTCTCTGGAATAATAAATGCTGCATTCTTACAGGAGATTTTCTCTGCCTTCATTGTCTCTTTAAGGAAATCTGCCATCGCTTCCCAGGACACCACATGCCCATCTCGAACAAGGTTGTCTGGCACCTCTGTGATCACCATTTTCTTTACTTTACCAGCTTCACATAATGCCATCTTCAATGTGAAGTTACCAATCTGAATTCCTAACAAGGTCTTTGCCATTTGGGCTTATCCTCCTTACCTTTCCCTCTAAAATAAACTGATATACCAAGTCACAATCCAATCCCCCACCAGCATTGTAATCCAACTAGCAAGTGCAATTGCCGGGCCAAATGGGATACGATTCTTTCTCCCAAGTCCAGCCATCACTAATCCTATCACGCAGGAGAATATCAGGTTAAGTAATCCTCCAAAGATTCCCTGATACAATCCCACCATAAAAAACAATTTAATATCGCCACCGCCAAGGCTTTCTTTCCCAGTCACCTTGTCAAATAATAGCGATAGCAGCAGCATCGCGCCACCCATGGCAAATCCTCCGATTCCACCACTGATCAGCTCGTGAATAACGTCACCCTCTGCAAATGGAAGCATGACAAGCCACCACACTATACCCGCGATAACAAAACCATTGGGTATCTCAAAGATTTCCAGATCCACAAGAGCAAGTCCTAGTAAAATGCATGCAAGCACTAAATATTTCAGTGTCACAATTGATATATCGTATCTTGCTACCAGTGAAAGAAATAGAACTGCTGTAAATAGCTCGGTCAGCATATACCGTGGAGATATCTTCCTGCCACAATAGCGGCATTTGCCTTTTAAAAATATGTAGCTGAATACTGGAACTAAATCACCAGCTCGTAACACATGATTACAGCTCGCGCAATGACTTCTGCCTTTTAACACAGATTCTTTATGTGCAATCCGCCAAGCCATACAGTTGATAAAGCTGCCAAAGACTGCTCCAAGAATCCCGGTGAGCACGAATATGTAGGTTGTTAATATTGGGTTCATCCAAAGCATGCTATTTCTTACCTTCTACCCAGGATAATGTAATCTCATCGTCCTTTACAACGACCTTGATTACCATGGTTCCTGGCTTTCCTTTATATGTCACACCATCTATTGTCATGGTCTTATACACGTTATAGCCCGATACTGGATCAGCTACAATCTTGTTATTCGGGTGATCAAAATATCCCACATAGCCTTCCTCTGTCAGATGTGTACAGCTTGTGCCACCCATGCAGTCATCTATTGGGCACCCTGTCCCTGTGGAATTCACCTCTGCCATATGCTGTGCAGTACTTGTTAGCATATCATCCTCTGCCTGCGCCATATTGGCGCTATGCCAGCGAAATCCTTTAATAACCACAAAGAGCACCATAAGGGATATCCCTATGATGCATATCACTTCCACTCTGGAAAAACCTTTTTCATTCCTCAATCGTTCCATGCTGTGTACTCCTGTTTGGTGCTTTCTGAATCACCCGAGCCGAAGCTCAGATGATCCCGAAAATACCAACAATTCTTATGTTTGTATTTCTAAGCCGCAACCCGAACGGCTAAAAATATACAACTTCATTATCAAGTTTATTTTCCTGGAACCCAAGCAAAGCTAACATTAGGATTGCCTGATGCATCACTAGGTTCAATAATAACTCTTACTATACCAGTTGCTTTCTTTCCATATGCTGATACAAGTGTAGATTTAGCCTCATCTGAATCTGGTGCTGTTGCAAGTTTCTCAGCTACACCTTTTTCAGCATCATAATCATAATATGTTTTTGCTGATGGAGTTGGTGACTCTGTCAAAAACGCAGAAACAGCTGCTGATTTTGCTGCTCTCTCATTTGCCTGATCTGTAGCTTCTTTTGCTTTATTTAACTGTGATGTAAAGATAGGTACTGAAATTGCAATCATGATAGCGATGATAGCTACTACGATTAATAACTCTGCTAAGGTAAATCCCTTTTTATTGTTCATTCTTTCTCTTAAAGTTCTCATTTGAATGAATCCTCCTTAATTCTATATATTTCTTTTCTTATATTTACAAAGGCATTACGGGTTATAACACCTAATTTGTAACTAATTTATAATCTTAGTTAGGTTGGTTTTACCTAATTTAGATTTGACTACATAAGGTCGTACATGGTAAACATCGGCAGGTAAATAGAGATTACAATAAATCCTGCAAAGATTGCCATGAATACTAAGATGGACGGTTCCAGCTTCGAAATTGCTTTCTTTGTAGCATTCTCAGCCTCGGAATCAAAGAATGTTCCGACCGTTCGTAATGTATCTTCTAATTCTCCAGTGTCTTCTCCGATGGTACACATCTCATTTAAGACACTTGGAAACATATCTAGCTTCTTCATGCATTCGCCGAGGCGTTTACCTTCTGCGATGCTTCCTGTCATTCGGGAGGTCTCAATTCCCAATGCGTAATTGTCCATGACCTTGGCAGTAATGCCAAGTGCTTGTTCTACCGTTAGTCCTGCGGTAAGAAGTGTTGCCATGGTATTGGCGAACTGGCTGGAGCCATTTAACATGGCGATTTTGCCAAGTATCGGTATCTTCAACTGCATCTTGCTGGAAAAGATATGCCCCTTCTCTGTTTTAAAATATATTTTGAGTCCAATAATTAACGTTATTATTATGAGTGCCATCCAGATCCAATACTTCTGAAGGAACGTGGACATGCTAATCATTGCCACCGTAATTCCTGGCATCTCTCCGTCTAAATCATTGAAGGTTGCTGCTAGAGTTGGTATTACCTTAATCATTACAACTACAAGTACAATGATTGCAATGATTACTACGAATACCGGATAGCTCAGTGCCTGCTTGACCTTCTGATTCAATTTATAGGATTTCTCGTAATAGTCTCTTAAGGTCTCAAACGACCGTTCCATCGTACCTGATTGCTCACCTGCACGAACGGTCTCGACAAATGTCAATGGAAGTCCTGTACAGTTCTTCTCAAAACTGGATGCAACACTGTTACCCTCTGCCACGTCCTCTGCTGATTTCTCTAACATCTTACGAAGCTTCTTGTCTTCCGTCTGTCTTGCAATCATCTCCATACATCGTGAAATAGTCACACCCGACTTTAGAATAATGGCAAACTGTGAACACATAACTGATAAAGACTTCATGTCCACCTTGGGGTTACCAATCTCCATGGTCAGTAGATTCTGACCTCGTTCTTTTACTGAAGTAATCTTTAGAACTATGGGGCAAGTTTGTTTAATTTTGGTAACGGCTGCATACTCATCCGGCGCTTCAATAATACCATTCACATTCACGCCATCCGCAGATACAGCTTTATATTGGTATGTAATCATTCCTGCCTCTCCTTCCCCAGTTCTTACCCAAAGCGAAACACCAGGTAGCACGCTTTGCGAGCCACTCTTTTGTTCGTCACAAGGCATGCTTGTGGGTATATCTTTTGACATATTTTTCTAGGCTTATACTCCTACATATTTAAAAAGTATATCGCTTATTCTAT
>CAZTGP010000048.1:0-9465 GCA_964613325.1 uncultured Roseburia sp.
GATTTTCCTTCGAAATGATAATCCCATAGCGCATTTTCAAGCGGCCTTGCATTACGATGTACCCATGATCTTATTTCCAAATAATCTTTTTTGCTTAAAGTTTCCATTGATTTCCCCCTGTAGTCATCTTTTATTTTCATTTCTATGAACATTTATGTTTTAATTATACCGAAAGAACCTGCCACTGGCAGCTTCTTCGGATACTTGGCAACACAAAAATAGCCGCCCTAGTTAAACTAAGCGGCATTTTTGTCAATTACTGTTTGTCACAGCACCGAAACCATGCAAAGTCTGCATGATTTTTGCTTTCTATTCCATTGGAGGATGCATACATTCCGACGGTACAGCCAACAAAGCCGCCTGCTTCTTCTGTGGTATACGGAAGAAGACTTACTTCTTCTGCCACAAGTACACTCTTCTTGCCGGATACCCATACCTTTGCCTTCTGGTCGCTGCACTGCATGCGAATCTCAACCATCGCATTCTTCACTGAAGCTGGATCTATCAGCTCATCAATTGCCGTTTCTGCAACAACCTTCTCTTCTCCATGAATACAGCTTGTAACTGCAAAGACTCTCTTACCATTCCGAAGTGCAATTTCCATGCGAAGATGGTTCTCATTGTTCTGATATAAAGCAAGACCTGCTGTCTCATTCTCATTTTCAGGCATAAAATCTACACCTGTCTCCACCTGGAAGCGGTAGCTCTTCTGCCGAACGCCAAGATAAGAAGGATAACATTTATCGCTGATTCGCTCCTTGCGGTTGAAAATGCGAAGCATGCCTTTTCGCTCTTTCAACGAATAGATTTCTTCGTTTCTCTTGCCGATTCCAAGGAATCTCTGATCTAACTCTTCTCCCCAGAACTGAAAATTGTCGTTATTTCCTATCTCTTCTGGAAAACGGTATTCCTCCAATGGAATTTCTATCTCATCCTCCAGATGTCCAACACCTGCTGCAATCACTGGCCATCCATTTTCCCACTGCACCTTTGCAAGGAAGGTCTCTCTTCCCATGCTGCTGTGTTTCTGGCATGGTCTGGATGCAAGCATGATCACATACCAGTTGCCTTTTCCATCATCCACAAGATCACCATGCCCTGCATAGATAACCGGATAGTCCATTCCCAGATTACGATGGGTAAAGATTGGATTACGTGGGCAGCCCTCAAACCACTGGAACAAATTCTTACTTCTTGCCACACTGATACTGTGTTCCGGACCAGTGCCGCCTTCTGCATGAAGAAGATAATAATACTCTCCAATTCGATAAATGTGTGGTCCCTCTGGCCAGATGACGCCTTTTACCGCGCCTTTCCAGATAGCCATACTTTCGCCCACCAGCTTCATGGTGTCAAGATTCAGCTCCTGTACCCAGATCTCCCAGTCACCATTGTAGCGAACTCCTTCTGGATTTGGTCTGGTTCCGCAATAATAGCACTTGCCATCCTCATCAAAGAACAGACTTGGATCGATTCCCTGTGCTTCCTCGCCCAGATAATAGGGCTCGGACCAAGGTCCTTCTGGCTGCTCTGCTGTTACTATGAAGTTCCCGCCATGGCTGACATTGGTGGTTATCATGTAGTAGAGCCCTTCGTGATAGCGAATGGTTGGTGCGAAGATTCCTCTTGAAATCTCTTCATTTTCTACCGGAAGCTGATCCTCTCTGTCTAAAACATTGCCAATCTGCTCCCAGTGAGCCAGATCTCTGCTATGAAAAATTGGAACTCCTGGTGCATATACAAAGCTGGAATTCACGATATAGAAGTCCTCGCCCACTCTGCAAATGGATGGGTCTGGATAAAATCCTGTTAAAATTGGGTTCTTTGCTACTACCATATTACCTCCTATAACACATAACCGAATCCAAGAATGGTGAACTGTTTGTCTTTTGAATCTTCCGTCACCTGAACTCGAATGGTGTGTTCTTTACTCTCTTTCTCGTTAAATACAATTGCTGCGTTGCAGTGCAGCCAGTTATTGATATGTGGATCTGCCGTAATAGTCTTTGTTCCATCTACAAGCACATCTGCTTTGCCTACATTCACTTCCCCTGAATCCTTATAGATGAGAAGCAGTGCCTTACACTTCATGCGAAGCTCAAAATAAGCCTGATCCGATCTTGTGCCGTCATACATCCAATTATATGGGAATTCCGGTGTTTGCTCCAAATCCAGATCCATCTCTACACTCTGTAATTCTGTATCTGTCATTACAAAGCCACCTTCATCGATGGCTGCCTCAAGAAATGTATCTTTCTTATCCATAAGTTTTACTTTATCAAAGTCACATCCTATCGCTGGGCTTTGTTGAAGTAACTGGCTTAAAACTTCCTCTTCCGTAAGTCCCATGGCAAAGGAATCAATTCTTGCATGCTCCGCTGTATCACAGGAATCAAACAAATGGAACAGACAATCTGCCATGATCGTGTGTCCAAGATTCGTTGGGTGGAAAATGTCATAGAAATACTGATTTTTTGTCAGCACTCTTCCCTCTCCCTTTTTTTTGGAAAACTGAGGAGTAACCGCATCCTTTAAGCTTACCATTGGAAGATCATAATGCTCGCCTACTGGCTTTAATCGTTCCTGTAAATTGTAGTCATCTGCAAATACAGAGAATAACAAAATTACTGCTGGTTTTGACGGAAGATTCAACACCTTCTTCACAAGACTTTCATAACAATTGCCCTTTGTCTCGTCTCCCTCATCATTTACAGCGAATTCAATCACTACAATATCCGGTTGCTCGCCATCTCTTAATACATCTCTGTCAAAACGAAGCATTCCAAGCTCTGAAGGAGTTCCACCGACACCAGCTTTGATATACTTCACATTGTCTCCTGCTGCATATTCCTTGCAAAATCGCTGATAAGTCTTGTATGCATAGCATTCCGTATTAATTGGAATTGCTCCTGCTCCTTGTGTGATGGAGCCCCCAATAAATGCGAAAGTTACGTCTTTTCCAGCTCTTGCTTTGGCAATCGCTTTGCGGATACGATAGGCGTTTCCAAGGTTCAGCAGTGATCTCTGGATCATCTCCTTATATTCTTCCGACTCCATATCCACTGGCTCTTCCTGGGCGTCCTCTGGTGCTGTGAAGCCTTCGTTCAAATAAAAACGCACACTGGCATTCCCCAAAATCTCTGGCTTATCGAACTCAAATCGGATTTGGCCTGGTTCTACATCATCCGATGACCATTCAGTATCTTCAAGATAAACACGCTGCTCCATTCCATCTCCACGTACATTGGTAATGAGATTGGTTCCTCCACCATAGAGATCCGTCTTTCCATACATCTGGAATACAAACTTCACTTTCTGCATTGGCTCCTCTGTCACTACAGATACTCCAACACTATGAACCATCTTTCGGAAGCCATCTACCGTTTTTAAAAGCTCCAATTCCTTTTCATCTTCAATGTTCCCTACTATTTTGGCGCTGTTAATCAGCCTTCCATCATTCTCATATATGAACTGAATTCCTTCCCCGTTCGGTTGCGGTGAGCCAAATACTTCCTTTTCTTTCATGATGTAGAAATATGGTCTGCTTTTCTCCGGGTCCTTTGGTGCTGCCGGTCCTGTCATATTCTAGCCTCCTGTGATTCCTTATTTATTACTTATTCCACCCTAAATTTATGAATAATATTCTCAATCTCCATATACTCAGTGTCCAAAGTGTTTGCCGCTTTCTGCAGCTTCTCCACTACCTGGAACTGGTTTTGGGAATTGATTTCTAATTGCTGCGCAGTATCCTGCGTCTGTTCGATTGCCGCTGAGATGTTCTGGATATTCTCCAAGGTCTCCAGCTTCGCGCTGTCCATATGCTTCATCTGCTCTTCAATCTGTTCCATACCTGCCTGAAGCTTGGTAACCTTCTCATTAATTTGATGGAAAAGGTCCACTGTCTCCTGTAAGGTCTGTTCCTGGCTTTCCACGGCGTCCTTTGCCATCTGTGCACTCTCTGCCGTCTCCACATTATCCTTTAACATCTCCTGGACAATGAGATTAATCTGCTGTGATGCTTCCTCGGATTGTGCTGCTAATTTGCGAATCTCATCTGCGACGATTGCGAATCCTTTTCCAGCCTCCCCAGCCCGTGCTGCTTCAATGGAAGCATTCAGTGACAGCAAGTTGGTATTTGCCGCAATTGCATCAATGGTCTTTAAAAACTCTGTGATGTCTTTGGATTTATCATTTAACTGCTCTACATTGGTAATTACCTGTTTGGTAACTGTTGCAGTCTGGTGATCCATGGCGCTTAATTCATTTATAATCTTAATTCCACGCTGGATGACTGTATTCGTACCGGATACTGCGGTGTTCATCTGTTCAATATTGGCATCCACACTACCAATCATATCTGCAAGCAGGTTCATCTGATCTAAACATTCCTGTACATCGATGGTCTGCTGTGACACTGCCGCACCGATCTCACCGGATGCCTGGCGCATCTCTTCACTGACCCCAAGAAGTGCAGTAGATACCTGGGTTACATTCCCAGATGTATCCGATACGCTTCCACTTGCATGATGAAGCTGTCCTACCATGTGTTTCATGTTATCCATCATCATGTTGACGCAATTGCTCAACAGATGGAATTCATCTTTTCTGTGTTCCACTACATTTCCAGTAAGATTCCCCTTGGCACTTTCCTCCAATACAAGATTGACTCGTTTAATTGCAGTGCCGATTCCTCTGGAGAGGCGGATTGCAATAATCATTCCCACAATAATGCCAAGCAGTACAATCGCAAGTGTTACTGTCTTCACTCCATTTGCTTGTTTGAGGATTGCAGTTCTTGGAACCAGGATTACGATTCTGCTCTGAAGTGATTCAATACTTTGCTCCAGCTTCAAATATTGCTTTCCTCCATGGCTGATGTACTCCGGCTCTGTCGTATCGCTTGCACTGACGTCCTCAAGCAATGCCGATTCGTCCTCGTTTCCGCCGATTGTAATTGCACGGCCATCTGCTGTCTCGAACAATGCAATGCTTCCCTCTGGAAGATTGCTCGTCTCAAGGGTATCCGTTATGAACCCATTGGACAAATCAACAATGACATATCCTACCTTGGTTCCGTAATCATCATAGAGATTGCGCGCACAGGATATGCTGTAATCCTCCAGGGTCTTCTTGGTAAGCTTATCTAAGTCCTCGTGATATCCCATCCATGCGGTATCCTGCTTGCTCAGATTCTCCAGCGCTTTTCCATCTGCTGTCCCGGTAAATTGCTGATAAATATCCTGTGGCAGCAGATTGTTAATTGCTCCGATTGGCTTTCCTGACTGCGCAAACACATAGATTTCACTGATGTTCTTCTCTGTCATCGCAGTCGCATGTAAAAGTGATGCCACCTCATTGGTTTTTTCCTGCTGGGCAAAGCTGTCCCCGGCATATTCACCACCATAATACTTCTGCAGTGTCTCATTGCAAATAAGCTGTGTATCTCTTGCCTCTGCCGAACTGCCAATGGATTCTATATAGCGAAGCATCATGTTCATACTTGATTCCATGGCATCCTCGTAATTATCGATAATCCCTCCAGATGCTTTCTGATAAGAGATCACACCCAGCACAATAATCAGTGCAACCATAACCATATAGCTGCCCAGCAGCTTTAAAGAAATACTATGTAGAAAATGAACATCCAGCTTTTGGCGCTGTTTGCGCTGTTTCTGCTTTTTCCCCTGTGTTTCTCTTTCCTTTTTCATCTTTCCTGTCCCCATTTCTTTACTATATTGTATTGTTATCTTTTGTGATGCTACCCCTACTAACGATATATCGTAGAAAGATCCCCACCTGTTCTACTGTACCTATGATAACAAAACTCCCGGCGCGCCGCACCGGGAGAAACTATAGGAAACTGACCTACAAATTAATGTTTTTCTACTGGAATCCTACGGATAAGAAATCCGCCGTTCCCTGTCCTTTAAATGTTAGGTAAAGTGCCTGTTTTCCATCTGGGAAATTCACTGTCTTCTCATAGGTTTCCCATACATTGGTATACTCTACTGGGATCTCGGCAAGCACTGGTCCATCCCAGGCTGTACGCACTTCAAATAGGCCACTTGCATATCCACGAACCTTTATGGCAATCTTCGTTGTCTGTGCAAATGCGAAGTACTTAAATCCCATGGTTGCTGTATCTGTAATATTGGTAATGTAAGCAGGATCTGTATCCCCATCCCTGCCTTCCTGCATGATATATGGATGACCCTCGCCTCCCACATATGCCTGCTTGTTCTCTGTGAACAAATGGCAAGCAAGGTAAGAAGGATATTCTCCTTTTCCTTCCAGCGGTCCTCCATTCAAACCACAGGATGTAATCTCCACCTGTGGAATCTGTTCTCCCACAAAGTGAATCTGTTCTGCACAGCCCTGACGGCAATACCAGGAATTATTGGTATGTCTATGATAGAAAATGTACCATTCCTCACCAATCTGCAGGATGCTTCCATGATTGTTGGCTCCATAGGCCATAGGCTGTTCCTTTGGTTTATAGGTATCAATTCCGATATCGCAGTTGCTTACAATCACGCCGCCATATTGAAATCCCTTTGTTGGGGAATCACTGACTGCATAGCAAAGCTCATGCATCACGATAGAAGAATAAATCAAATAGTATTTGCCATCTCTTTTTCGAATGGATGGTGCTTCGAAGAATTCATGTTCTTCAAATCCAGTGCCTTTTCCATACACCTTGTTTGGTGCAACAAATACAGGTGCTTCAAGAATTGTCAGCATGTCCCGGTCTAATACCGTTGCCATTGCTCCATGTCTGGACGCATCCTCCCCGGAGCAGAAGCCTGTATATAGATACGTCTTATCTCCTTCTGTAAGAACTCCAGGATCAAACTGTGGTTCATCCCCTGGTTTCTCGCCAAGTCTCGTTCCATCTGCATAGTGAACATAGCCATAGAATTCATACTGTCCAGCCGGTGTATCACATACTGCAACGGATACCACGGATACTTTATCCAATACATAATACAGATAATATCTGCCATCCGGTCCAATGGTTACATCTGGTGCATACAGACACATCTTCCCTTCTGGATTCAAAGGATCTGCTGTCTTAGGATAAATCACCCCTTCATATCTCCAGTTTCCCAGATCATCCACTGGCGCTGACCAGCACACATAGTCGCCCAGGCAGAATACATGTCCATTGTACTGATCGTGTGAGCCATAAATATACACGCGGTCTCCAAATACATAAGGTTCTCCATCTGGTACATATTCCCAGGATGGAAGATACGGATTTGTCGCTTGTTTTCTCATTTTGTTATCCCTTCTCTTTTTCTTATTTTGCCTGCAAAACGGATACCCCATCCTTTTTGTTTTGCATGTCTAATAACAGTATAAAAAAACAAGAATTGAAAATCCATTCAATTCTTGCCCTGTCATCTACATTTATTGCGTTTCCTTTTTCTCGCTATTTTTACGGTATTCATTCGGAAGCATACCATATCGCTTACGGAATAAGTTAGAAAATGCTTTGCTATTTGGAAAACCATGGTTTAAAGCAATATCACCGATCTGCATGTCCGTCTCCTGCAAATCCTTTAAGGCATGCTCAAACCGCACGCTTTGAAGGTAATCTTTATAGTTAATCTTGGCATACTTCATAAACATTCTGGATAAGTAAGATGGGGAATATCCAAAAATAGCTGCCAGCTTCTCCAGCGATATATCATCTGTATAATGCTCTTTCAGATAACCGGTAATCACCCCCAGACGTTTCAGCTGCTTGTTGCTTTTTAAGAGCTCCTCGTGAACCTCAAGCTTACGATACTCAGTAACCAGAAGATATTCCAGCTGATAGAATCTGCTTAACATCTGAAGCTCATACCCAGTCTCCTTCTCCTGATAGAAAGCAAACATCTCTCCCACAAGCTGGGATACCTGTGCGTCATGCTCTCGATCCTTGTGTGAGAACCAGATAAACTGTTCTTCTGTATAATAATTCGCAAATTGATTGCCTGGAATCTGCAGTACAATGGTCTTGTTTGGCTTCGGTGCATGAACTGCATGCACTTCGTTGCTGTTTACGATAATGAAATCCCCTGTCTTCAAGTGATACTGCTTCTCATGAATATAGAATTCCAGGCTGCCTTCTCTCACCGCAAATATCTCAACAGATCTGTGCCAATGCTTCTCTCTTATGTATTTTCCATTGCTTCCTTCAAACAGAAATAGTTTAAAGGGAAAACCTTGATTCGGGACAATTACCTCATGCTGATACGATTGATTATTCATGTATGAGCTCCTTAGTTCTATCGCTATTCATTATCTATGAATCATATATCTTCCTATATGCTTTGATTACTACAAACTATGGTCTACATGCTTCTTGAGATATCCAGGCATTTCTCCATAGCCTCAAAAACAGCGCTGCGCAATCCTTTTTCCTCCAAGACACGTACTGCCTGGATGGTGGTTCCTGCTGGCGAACATACCATATCTTTCAGTTCTCCTGGATGCATTCCAGTATCAAGCACCATCTTAGCGCTTCCAAGCACCGCCTGTGCTGCGAATTTATATGCCTGCTTTCTTGGCATTCCTCCTGCCACTGCTGCATCCGCCATCGCTTCAATGAACATGAACACATAGGCTGGCGAGCTTCCGCTTACTGCTGTTACCACATCCATCAAGTGTTCTGCAATTACTTCAGTCTCGGAGAATCCACTACAGATATCACGAACCTCTGTAATTTCTTCCTGAGTCACATGTTCATTAACGCACATTCCCATCATGCCTTCTTTTACCATGGCTGGTGTATTGGGCATGGTACGAATAATTTTGCACTCTTTGCCAAACTGGCTCTTCAACCACTCCAATGTTTTACCTGGAGCAATTGAGATAATAATCTGATCCTCTGTTACAGCATCTTTAATTTCTGCAATCACTTCTGCATAGAATTGTGGTTTCACTGCAAGGAATAGGACCTCGGCAAAAGCAGCCACTTCCTTATTATCTAAAGTTATCTTTACACCGAGATTCTCTGCCTTATTTTTCAATGTTTCTGCCGTCTTTGCAGATACCATGATGTCTGTCGCCTTGCATTTTCCAGAATCTATTACTCCTGTCATCATAGCCGTTCCCATGTTGCCGCATCCGATAAACCCTAATCTCTTACTCATCTTCCATTCCTCTCGTTCTATATAAAATAATTAATTACAATCCAGTTACACTTTAGCACAGTCAAGCGTGAAACGAAAGAGATTTGTGCATATTTACCCATAAGAAAATCGGGTATAAAACCAATTTCTCCGTGTCCAGTGTATGGGGTAGATTATACTCCAAAAATTTGGGTATAAAATCTTTTTCTCCGTGTCCACTGTACGGGGTACATTATATAGTTTACATAATTTCAAAGTGGGGCGTATAGAAAACAAGTAGCGAATTACATCCCCTTTTTTTAGCGAAAGGGAATGTAACGTTATACTTTTTTCATATACGCCCCGC
>CAZTGP010000048.1:9565-19426 GCA_964613325.1 uncultured Roseburia sp.
CCCTTTTTTTAGCGAAAGGGAATGTAACGTTATACTTTTTTCATATACGCCCCGCAAATTGCTAAAAAAGCGGGTTTTTCCTACTTTTATGGGAAAAAACGGGGCGTATAGAAAAAATATTACTTGCCACGTCCTCTTTTGGTGAAAAATTGGGATGTGAATTAGATCATATTTTCTATACGCCCCGCTTCTGCCAACTTCTGTTCCCGACTTCTCGCTTTGCGTTCTTGCTTTTTTTGCTCCTGGTATAATTTGAGTGCCTGCTGTGACTTGAATCGATTACTGCAATTCAATTCTTCCCCTACACTACTCTTTCTTCGCCGATGATTCATAGCGGTCACCAAATAATTTGCGATGAATCCAATAACAGCCAAGTATTGGCTTCTCGATCCATCTCTTCAATACGATCTGAATCTCTTCCTTTGGATGAATCGGTTTCACAAGAATCGTGCGAATTCCTGCGATATTTGCTCCCATCACATCGGTAAATATCTGATCTCCAACAAACAGTGTATGATCCTTATTGGTTCCCATATCTTCCATTGCTTTTCTATAATTAGCCGGCTTTGGCTTTCCTGCCTTAAAAATGTAATTCACGTGTACCGCATCGTTAAACATTTTCACACGTGGTTCCTTGTTATTAGAAAGTAATGTACAAGAATAACCTAGCTCTTTTAAGTGTGCAAATAGTGCAATGGCACGTTCATCTGCTGGAGCACCGTGAGGAACTAAGGTATTATCAATATCAAAAATCACAGCACGATATCCCTCTTTATACAATTTATCAAAATCAATCACGTAGGTAGAATCAAGATATTCTCCTGGGTAAAAAAAGCTACACATAAATTAGGTACTCCTTCTTTTCATCGTTTATCCAAAATACTCATCGTATCAATTGTCGTTTTACTTCCTATAAGAATTATTATTGTTATTACTTTCTATAAAGATAATCATTGTCATTACTTCCCTATAATGATCATCATTGATATTACTTCCCTATAATGATCATCATTGTCATTACTCCCAATAATGATCATCATTTCTTATGATGATAATTTCAGCATACGTGAATTAGACAAAATTCATTTTTGGTTCGTACACCACCGTACAAAAAAGGTTGCCACTGGCAACCTTTTTATCAAATTCAGCACACGTTGTGCCTAATTCTCATCACTTTTATATTCCATGCTATAGATTAAAGTTCTCTCCTGGACGGAATAACATATCCGACTGAGCACTCATTGTAGCATCGGTACCAACAAAGAACTGGTATTGCTGTAATACCTGATCCTTTTCTAGATTTGACAATGCCTTCTCAACATCAAGATCTTCGATATTGCTATCAGCACCCTTCAGGTTATAGATCTCACCAGCCTGATACTGCTGCGCGTAATCATAAGCATCATATGTCTGACGGCTTCTGGCATCTTCCTGCTCCGTTTGCTGATCCTGCATAGAGGATGTCTGCAAAGAAGTGCTCTCTGCTGGCTCCATCTTGCTCTTTGCAAGAAGTGCCTGAGTCTCTGCAATCTGCTGGTCACGAAGTTCGTTAATCTTTATGGAGTTGTATTCATAGAATCCTGCGTTAGGACGAATGCCGGATACATTCATGATTACTCCTATCTAAATGCTATATTCCATCTTTGAATATAACATACTTACTCATTTATTACTTATTTAAGGTGCGTTACAAAACAGTTATCGGCAGCTAATTGACAAAAATCAACCCCACTTCACGAAATAAACCACGAAAATCTGGCACAGAATTCTATACCAGCATTTTTTTCAGCTCGTTCATAAATGTATTAACATCTTTAAACTCACGATAAACAGATGCAAAACGTACATATGCAACTGGATCAAGGTCTTTAATTTTATCTACAAGTATCTCACCAATCAAAGAGCTTGGGATTTCTTTCTCTTCACGACTAAAAATCTCCACCTCAACATCATCGATTAACTTTGTAATCTGATCTGCTGAAATCGGACGTTTATGGCATGCGCGTAATACGCCAGCCTCAATCTTGGAACGATCGTACTGCTCGCGGTTGTTATCCTTCTTAATTACAATAAGTGGAATTGTCTCTACCTTCTCATATGTGGTAAAACGCTTACCGCAATCATCACATAATCTACGGCGACGGATGGAATTATTATCATCTGCTGGTCTTGAATCAATAACTCTGGTATTTTCACTGCTACAAAACGGACATTTCATATTGAGATACCTCCCGAATTTCCCCAAACTATAAGTAACCTATTATTTCTAAGTATATCTTTCCTTAAAATTATTGTCAACCATTTGAGGTTTTCATTTTGTACAGGATTTCATGGCAGTTTTTCATGGCATTTTGAATTTATAATTTCTTTTTCATTTCCTTCTCATCCAAATTCACAAGAATGATATCCGGGCCAACTTTTATGATATTGCACCAGGGAATCCAGAATTCAAAATCATGGCACAGGCATCCAAAATACTTTGGTGGTCCAGGGACAATTAACGCACAGATTTCCCCACATTTTGGGTCGAAATCAATATCCCGAACGCACCCAAAACACTTGCAGTCATTGACGTTTACCACTTCTTTTTCACATAAATCCGAATATCGCATAAGAACCCCTTATCTAATTTTCTATTATAATAGCTTATGCCCTTCCATAGAAAAAAGCACAGATTAGAAAAATCTGTGCTTTCACATATCTCGTGTTTGAATTTGTTCTATACATTGAAACGGAATAAAATCACATCTCCATCTTTTACAACATATTCTTTTCCTTCTAATCCAACTATTCCTTTTTCTTTTGCTGCTGCAAGACTTCCGCCGCAGTCAAGAAGATCCTGGTAATTTACAACCTCTGCACGAATGAATCCTCGCTCGAAATCCGTATGAATTTTACCTGCTGCCTGTGGTGCTTTGGTTCCCTTTGTAATCGTCCAGGCACGGCACTCATCCTCTCCAGCTGTCAAGTAGCTGATTAAGCCCAGTAAGCTATAGCTAGCTTTTATTAATTTCTCAAGACCAGATTCTTTTAATCCAAGATCCTCTAAGAACATTGCTTTCTCGTCATCGTCAAGTTCAGCAATCTCCTGCTCAATCTGCGCACAGATAACGAATACTTCGCTGCCTTCTGCCTTTGCCAATTCGCGTACTGCTGCAACGTTTGCATTATCCGCTCCATCATTTGCCAAATCCTCTTCTGCTACATTGGCTGCATAGATGGTTGGTTTTGAAGTAAGAAGGTTATAATCCGCATACCATTTCTCCATATCTTCATCTTCAGGCACCTCAAAAGTACGTGCCATTTTGCCATCTTCCAAATGCTTTTTGATTCCTTCAAGAAGCTCTAACTCTTTGGCAAGTGTCTTATCCATGCGAGCTTGTTTTGCCACTTTTGCAATTCTTCTATCAAGGATCTCAATATCTGAGAAGATTAATTCTAAGTTAATTGTCTCAATATCACGTGCTGGGTCAATGCTTCCATCTACATGAACGATATTGGTATCTTCGAAACATCTTACTACGTGCACAATTGCATCTGTCTCACGAATATTTGCAAGAAATTGGTTTCCAAGTCCTTCCCCTTTACTAGCGCCTTTTACAAGACCTGCAATATCTACAAATTCAATTACTGCTGGAGTTACCTTCTTAGAATGATAGATATCCCCTAATTTCTTTAAACGCTCGTCTGGTACTGGAACAATACCAACGTTTGGATCAATGGTGCAGAATGGGTAGTTAGCGGATTCTGCTCCTGCCTTAGTTAATGAGTTAAATAATGTACTTTTACCAACGTTTGGTAAACCAACGATTCCTAGTTTCATAATATATATTTCCTCCAGTTTCTACGGGCTTTTCGGGAGAGTTTAGGATTTTTACCCCATTTCTCACCCCGTTTTTGTTTTACCCGTGATATAGTTAATTTATTGCTTATTTGGTTACGATACTAAATAATCTGAGCCATATATTCGCCAAAATCATTCATCAGTTCCATATCCGACTCTTCAGTAAGATGAGAATACAAATCTAATGTAATACTGATTGAACTATGCCCTAGTGACTTTGAAAGAAACTTATACATCTTAGCATAATTTGCATCTTTAGCACTTTCAATAAATCTAGTTGCATATGTATGCCTAAAATCATGACAACTAAGATAATGTGGTGCAATAGGTGCAAGTCCTTGTGCTTTACGGTTAGTATTAATTTCTGAAGTCATAATATCAATGCGTTTTCTAATAGCATTGTCATATGTATTGCTTCTCACTGGCATACCAGTTTTCTTACACAGAAAAACTAGGTCTCTGAATTCTTCTGGTGTACCATCCCTAAGATATGGTCTGTCTTGCAGTCCTTTAAGCAATTCAACAACCTGCTCTGAAATATTAATTACCCTCTTACTGTGAGCAGTTTTAGGCTTACCCCATCTCCAACCATCAGCAGGAACATCTTTTCCATTCTTAGACTTTCTCATGCGAACTATATTGGTTTTCTCAAACTCTAACTCCGCATCCTTTCTACGCTGATATCGATACTCAAGAACTTTATCAATCGTTATAGTTCTATTTTCTAAATCAACGCAGCTCCAAGTCAGCCCGACAACTTCAGACACTCGCATACCTGTCAAAAGCATTAATGCAAACTGTTCGAAATATGCCAAATCTTTAGCAACCTGTAAAAAGTGTCTCTGTTCTTCAACAGAAAAGAAATCAATAACTTTTGTTTCTTCGCCCTCTGGAACCTCAACAATATTACCTTTAGTAACAGGTGAATCCGAAATAAAATCATTCGCTACTGCAAACCAAAACAAGCCTCGCATGGTATCATAGGTTTGTTTTATTGTGCTAGTCATATAATCGCTTTTCATATTATTAAGAACTGCTTGAATATGCATAGGTTTTACATCAACTACACGCATAGTCCCAATAGCATCTTTTATATTAAAGAAGTATCTATTATTATAATTTCTAATAGTATTCTCGGCTTTATTGGTGGCTAGTTTATGAGCAATAAACTTATAATACAGCTCATTTACAGTAGTACTTCTGTCACTAATAGGCATATCTTGAGACATTTCATATCTAGCGGTATCCAAAAATGATTTAGCTTCTCTTAAAGTGTCGAAGTTTCTATCAATTTTATAGTCACTAGAAACCTTAAGCCTCACTCGATATTTACCACTTTTATCTTGGCTGATACCCTTGCCCAAATTATTACCTTTATTATCTTTTCCCATATTTAGCTCCTTTCTCACCGAATATGAAGCCAAATACGACTTTATATTTTACCACACATTCGGCAGACAATCAATGAAAATCTAAGGATGTTGAGCAATATTGAACCATGCAACATCCCCAGTAGCATCACTTACCTTGATTAAAATCTTCTATGTTCGTGCACATACTTCTCTAACTTTTCACGGTCAATCAACTGCTTCTTTTCCCCCACTTTAATCACAAACGGACACTTAGGCTCACGCATTCTTTCTCTAAGGCTACAAATCCCCAGACCAAAAAGCCTATTTGCCTCATCAACTGTGAGCAATACCTTGTAAGATAACTCCGATAAAGTTAAATATTCTGTTCCATTTCCCTTATCACATTTTTCCATGCTCTTTTGAACATCACCAACGGAATCCTCTCGCCACATTAAATCATCATTCTCTTTAATTTCATGAACCATGACATTCCCTCCAATCAAAAATGAACATTAAATTTGAAAATCAAATCCAATGTCCATTCTTGAAATGAGTGTCTAACTGAAGAATTAATCAACTGAACAATTAACAGTTAATCATTCCGTTTTAATAAATCTTCTTTGGTCATTCCATATGGTGCCAGCAATTCAGCTAACGTAATCTCTCGAATATACCGATGTGTCTGCTCATTATAATGATATGTCTTACCATCTTTAACGATTTTCTTTTCATGGTCGTCTTTACAATTTTCCATACTCATAAAATCTCCTTTCCGTCTTGAGTTTCTAACACTACTGTTCTATCTGGATTTAAAGTCTTAACTTTAAATATGCAGGGGAAGCCATTTTTTAATACGACGTATTTGGTAATGTACCGCTTCTGCTCCTTGCTAAGAGCAAAAATTGTATCTTCAGATGTGACTGATTTCCAGAAATCTACTCTATTAATGGTTGTACTCATACCTTCTATATTATAACGACAATGTTCACCTAAAATAATTTCTTAATCACCACAACAGCAACCATTAACATAATAATCCCACTCAGTTCCTCTGGATAATACTTCATCAGAAGTCATTGTTAATAACTTCTCTAAATACATATATCTTTTTAGGTCCTGAAATTTTCTATTCATAATTCTCAACTCTACTGAATCCGATATTATCAAGCTAAATTCCCATGATTCTTGTACTAATAATCTTCCATCATGTAGCATATAGAAAACCTTACAATTTCGGAATTTACCAAATAAATTTTCAACTTTTGAAAGATATATTTTTTTCCCAAGTAAGAAGCGGGAAACCACTTCTTTTGCAGTATATAGCAACCTGTTCAATTCAAATATATCGCCATCTGTATACATTACAAAAAGAGGAATACCATCCTCTTTAGCAACAATCACGCCACCATCACTAAACGCTAGCGATTCTCCACCAATAGAAAGAGGTTCTGCAGATGAATGTTCTATTATCACCTCTCTACTATTTCCATTCGAAAAATAAAATCCACCAATAACATCAGTCATAATTATCACTTGATTGTGGGCAATATTGCCCACAATCATTTCCTCCTTAATTATTTAAACATAAATTTAGCTTTACTGTTTTTCTTACCATCAAATGCGGCTCTTGCATGATTTACAGCATCATCAATGGCAGAAAAAATCTGCTCCACTTCATCATCTGAATAAGAATACGACTTACGATTGGCAGTAAGTGCCAAACGATTTATAGAATTGATAACCTTGTCAACTCTTGCAGGGGCAATTCGCAGAAAATCTGCATGCTTATCACGAGGTTTCTTATCCTTGTTCTCGATTTCACTTGCCATACCCAAGACATTATTCTCACCATTAGCCGCTGCCATCTTGTCACGTAAATTACCCATTATTATTACCTCCATTTTTATCCAATTTATTGTTACCAAAAACCCATACCCACACCCGAAAAAGCATAAATTACACCCCCATTCCGAATTATTAGGCAATGATATAGGCAGAATTTACACGAAAGCATAGTATTTCCGTGAAATTCATGTTTTTCATTCCCCATATAGAGTATGAAATTAAGAAATAGACTATATTAACAGTTACAGCTAATGTGGTGGCAAATAATTTTCATACTTAATTTTTTTCTTGGAAAAATGTAATTATTAACGACAGAACGAATAAAATATGACAAATAAAAAACAAGCTTAAAGTTTTACTCGGCACATATTATGCATTTTTTCTTCCTTAACAATTGTTTTACCAAACTACTCCATTACATACCTCATCAACAAGTAATAACAAGTGATTTTACCAAACAAAAACTCTGTAAATTAACAGTTACACACCTTCTACAGAGTTATGCCAGAAACTACACAATTCGAATTAAAAATAAAAAGCGATTTAGAAATAGAAATCCAAAGAAAAAAGCCCTCTACCGAAATATATCCAGTTACGGACACATTGGCAGAGAGCTCTATACGAAAGCTTTTATGTTTAAATCATTTTCATATGCGGAAAATACACAATAGTGTCAAGACCAAGTTCATCTACTGCTGGATTTTCAAGTTCTAAATCTTGCTCTTCGAAATCATGCTCATCCAAAAATCTGGTCAGTTCGATAAGCATTGTCATATAGGAATAATCTTTCTTTACAACAATGCCCATGCATTTTTTGCCGAACATAAACTTGCCACTATAGTCGGGATAAGCTTCATACTTTTCGGTATTTTGCTCACAAAATAACTCAATTAGTTGATTCAATCTCATATCCTTATACCATCCTTTCCTTATATAACTTTCTAAATTTGTAGAAAGTAGTTCTCTTTATACCCAGAGTTTCTATCGCTTTAGTTGCTGTAATCTCACCACAATCAAGCTTATGCATTGCTTCATAAAAACCATCGGGTATTTCCACCCGAGGTCTGCCAAATTTAACACCTTTCTCTTTGGCACATGCGATACCTTCCGACTGTCGCTGATGTATCTTGATACGTTCCTCTTCCGCTATAGAAGCCATCACTTCTATAAGTACATTTGACACCATATCAAGCACCCAGCTCTGGTCACCACAATCAATCAATGAAGTAGGTACATTTAATATCTTTACTCGGATATTATTAGCCCGAAACCACTCCAACTCTTCCTTAATCATCTGCTTATTACGCCCTAATCTGTCTAGCTCCTTCACAACCAAAGTATCGCCACTTCTGAGTAGATTTTCTTTCAACGAAAGATAACCAGTTCTGTTGAAATCCTTGCCACTCTGCTTATCGACTATAATATTACGCTCCTCTATACCATAATCCAGCAAAGCTTCAACTTGACGTTCAAGTCTCTGGGATGTACTGCTAACTCTTGCATAGCCAAATTCCTTTTCCATAGAATCACCACACCTTTCAAAAAATATCAAGTTTCAGTACAACAAAGTCCTTTCAGATTAAGTGAACAGTACGGAATCTGTTACCACATTTTTGAATAAAAAAGTGAGCATTATTGCAGGTTTAAAAACCATCCGAAAATGTACACTTTGTTGTACCAGCGGTGCTACTATAACATTGGTGGCAGGTAATTTAACAGTATCTAAAGTGCTACAATTTTCGCCAGCATTTTAGGTGGTATTTTCCAATACCAGTGCAGGTACACCCAGAGCTACAAGGATACTGGCTTTCTTCTTATTAAGTTGCAAATTCTTGTAGTTTACGATAGGCTCATCCAGTATGTACTTCAGATACCTTAGTTTCTCTAAATTAAGGTCGTTCATTTCAGATAGCAATCTGAAACGAACGATAATTTTAAGAAAATCCAGCTCTGAAGTACACTCTGAAAGAGCAAATCCTACCCCACTATATCCATCGCACGCACCAGATATTTCATCAAAAAACACATCAGCAAACTGGTAGTCTTCCATTTCCAGCAAAGTGATTATATTATCAATACGCTGGAGTTTTGCGGAATCCTGCGACATGAACACCTGATAAATACCATGACCAAACAGATGATACAACTTTTCACTTGCTAGCGAAATTTGACACCTGAAAGTGCTTACTTCTTTGGAAGCAGCATGCGTCGCATTATAATGCTTTGTAAGTTCCGAAGCTCCTAATCGAAAGTTCTTGCAGACATACCTGCTTGCTTCACTCTGGGGAAAATATCTGCCAGAAACAACCGATTGAATCAAACGTACAAGAACAGCTTTGGTTTCTGGTCTGTAACTGGCATCATCATGACCAATAAATGGGTCAGCCAGTATACATCTTTCTGCACTAAACAACTCACGAAAGAAATTACCCATAAGACCTCCTTTCCACCGACAACAATAATCGGTTTTCGTTATTCTGAAATGATAACAGTTACAGGAAAACAGCCGAATACTGCACTTTTCAAAAGCACAATTAACCAAACGCTTATTATCTCTATATTTTGAATAATCATTCCAGTAATTAATTTATAAGGAGCTGGAAAAAGCGATAATCATTCTAGGGAAAGGCTTTTCATAATCTACGCCCAATTTTGCAGGGCATAATTACCCGAAAAACTCACACATATTTCAAGAGATAAAAACAAAATAGAATCGACTTGATACAGAACCGTATGACCGATTAGAACTAAGACATTTTAAATACAAAATGGGTCAATCATTTTTTTCGTGGGATTGCCACCACGTAATGTATTGATTTG